>NZ_DAIPIW010000001.1:0-105162 GCF_036770585.1 Yoonia sp.
GCTGGAAGGTGCCGGGCGTGCTCGACTGGTCGACCGGGGTCTACAACCCCGATGTTGAGATCAGCCGCGACACAACCACGCTCTATGCCTCGGACCGCGACGTGTTTCTGTTCCTGGTCGATGATCGCAACCCGATCGAAGCGGGCAAGCTGCCGGATGGCTCGCCCGATCTCTACTTCCGGGGCTTCTACTGCTGGAACTCCGAGGTTGGCGCGAAGACCCTCGGCATGGCGAGCTTCTACCTGCGGGCGGTGTGCCAGAACCGGAACCTCTGGGGCGTCGAGGATTTCCAGGAGATCACAATCCGGCACTCGAAATACGCGGCCTCCCGCTTTGCCCATGAGGCGACACCGGCGCTGACGCGATTCGCCAATTCCTCGCCGCAGGGCTTCGTGAACGGCATCAAGGCGGCGCGGCAGCAGATCGTGGCGCGCAGCGACGAGGATCGCGCGGATTTCCTGAGGAAGCGGGGCTTCTCGAAAGCCGAGTCCGGCAAGATCATCGAGAAGGTGCTGATGGAAGAAGGCCGCCCGCCCGAGAGCATCTTCGACTTCGTGCAGGGCATCACGCGGCTTGCGCGCGACAAGACCCAGCAGGATGCCCGCCTCGACATGGAAGGGCGCGCCAAGAAGCTCCTCGACCGGGTCGGCTGAATTGGAGGCCAAGTGCAAACATTTGCACTTGGTCTAATTCTCCAAGCTGCCCGCTTCAACTATTTACTGCGCGCAACCCTTCGATGAGCGGGTGCTCCATGTCCAGTCCCAAGATGCTCTTTCTAGGGTCAGGACCCATTGAATTCAGTTCCTGAGCGTGATTCACCGCCCGAAAGCGGAGCGGTGATCTGTCTGATCTTTTCTGGCTGACTGATGCACAGATGGCGCGTCTGGCGCCCTATTTCCCAAACTACCACGGTAAGCCATGTGTGCATGACCGGTGCGTGTTGAGCGGGATTATCTTCATCAATCGCAATGGTTTACGATGGCGTGATGCGCCCAAGGAGTATGGCCCGCACAAGACGCTCTATAACCGTTGGAAACGGTGGAGTGAGAAGGGCATCTTTGCGCAGATGATGGTTGGCCTCGCAGCCGGACACGGCGAAGAGAAAACCGTGATGATCGACGCGACATATCTCAAGGCACACCGAACGGCGACCAGCATGGGCGTGAAAAAGGGGGGGCGGATGTCTGATTGGGCGCACGAAGGGCGGCATGAATACCAAGCTTCACGCCATCTGCGACAGCCATGGACGGCCCCTGCACCTGTTCGTCACGGCCGGGCAGGTCAGCGACTATATCGGCGCAGGGGCTCTCTTCGGCAGCTTGCCTAAAGTCGGCTGGCTGCTTGGGGATCGCGGCTACGACGCTGACTGGTTCCGAGAAGCGTTGCAAGACAAAGGGATACGCGCCTGCATGCCAGGGCGGAAAAAGCGAACGACAAGCGCCGCTATAAACGCCGCAACCGGATCGAGATCATGTTCGGCAGGCTTAAGGATTGGCACCGCGTGGCCACACGGATACGACAGGTGCCCGAAGGTCTTTCTGTCAGCCATCGCCTTTGCCGCTCTCGTCATCGACTGGCTTTGAAAGTCAATGAGTCGAGGCCTAGAAAACACCGCTAAACCGCTCTGGCAATTGATAGTTTTCGGGTGGGCGGCCGCCGCCCATCAGGGTGAAAGGGGGTCGCAGGATGCGGTCGTCCAGCATCGATTGCCGAAAGGCCGGGTGGTCGATGGTTTCCGCGACGGGGTGCTGTTTCGACAGGGCCTCGAAGGTCTTGTCGACGCTCGCCCAGCCCCATTGTCCGCTTTTCATCTGCGCCTGTTCCTCGGCCGATTTGCCTTCAAGCCGCCGCTTCAGGCTCTTTTCGAAACGGCCCATGCAATAGTCGTAATCCACGAAACGCAGATGGAAATTGTAAAGATGGGGGTCGATGTAGATTTCATCGTGGTTGCCGCCATGGCCACCGGCCTTGAATTCGATCGGGCGGTTCACGATGCAGGGTTTGGCATAGTTCGCGTTCAGCCGGTAGATGCGGCGCGGCCCGAGAATGGGCTGGCCCGGGATGATCGGATCGGGTTCCAGCGCGGGGACATGCACCATCTCGATGGCGAATGCCGTGATGGCGGGCGGCACATGCGGGCGGGCCGCGATTTCGGACAGGTAGCCCGGCAGATCGTCCGAAACCGCAGGGTCCAGCACGACGAATTCGTCGATATCATTGCAGATGACCCAGTCGTAAGACTGCGTCAGGCCCGAGGTGAAGAGCGACAGGATCTGCCACCGCCTTTGGTTCACGCTTTTCTTCAGCCTGTCGTAGGGCAGCGTGATTTCATTGCAGCCGCGGACCAGTTCCGAGACCTGTGCATCCGCGCCGTGGTTGATGACGTAGATATGGTCGTCCGGCAGGAAACGTCGCCAGTAGGACAGCCAGCGTTCGAGGAAAAAATCCTCGGTATGGACCATCGTCAGGGCCGCGATCGGGGCTTTGGGGGCTGGCAAGAGGTGTCTCCGGTGATCCGCCCTAGTGTTCGCCCAATTCGGGCCGCGCCTCAAGCAGTTCGCGGCGGGCCTGTATGGCGAAAAGGTAGTTCTTAGAGGCGATCAGCCGGTCATAGGCGCGCAAGGCCAGCGTCGTGTGATGCGAGGCGGCCAGATTATCGACAAGCGCCCGCGCCCATTTGCGCGTCTTGCGCCGCCCCCGCATGGCCAGCCGGAAGCCGGGCCCGAGGCGACCTGTATCGATGAACTCGCGCAGCATGACCTCGAAGGCGCCGGATTTCATCACGGTCCGGACAGCCTCGTGTGTTGCATGGGGCACCGGTGCAAGCTGCACGTTCGGGCCGGACAGGCGCATGGCATGGGCCTTGTCCGCATGGTCGAAGGGGTCGAAGACGACGGTTGCCTGCGGGATATCCGGCATCGCATCGGCGGCATCGAGAAACCGCGGATGGGTCCAGTCGCTATTGCGCACGGCCCATGGAAAGCGGTTCTCGAAAGGGGCGATGCGCCTGTTCATCGTCGATTGCGGCGAGAGCGCAAGAACCGTCGCGCGCGGCACCAAAGGGGCATAGTTGATCGCCCCGAACCCGCCCATCGAGGCGCCGACAAAGACGATCCTCTCGAAGCCGTCGAAAAAGCCCTTGTCTCGCAGCGCGGTCAGAAGCGCGGGCACATCGGTGCCCCGAAACCAGTCCTTGCGCTGACTTTGCACACCCAAGAACGCATGGCCCATCTGGCGCAGGTGGCGGGCCACCCAAGGCTGGCGGGGATAGGGATGGTCAAGTGTGGCAAGGTTGTCGAAGGGAACGACAAGGGTGGATGACCCCGGTTCATACCAAAGATAGGATGTCTCGCCGATGATCCGGAACGGGCGGTTTGGTGTCGCATCCGACATTTCCTGAACCGGCGGCGCTTGGGGTGTCTGGGTAAGCGTTGCTGACGTGGGTTCGGTCATTTTCGACTGAATGGGACTAGTGTTGGCGCCTCATCGGGACGGGCATTCAGAATTTCTTCAATTTGGTCATCAGAGATCGCGGAAATTTCGCCATCCGGCTCGCAGAATCCAGCCATGGCCAGTTCCCGTTTCACCTGCTTGAAGTCCAGACGCCCAAAAGAGCTATAGTCGATGCGCCTGCTTTGCTCATGCACCCACATTTCCTTGATTGCATCAATCACAGTCACTTCCGCCCCGCAAAAGCGATGAACATGGCGCGCCATATCGTCAGGCAGATCGGAGATCCGGCGCTTGATGATGGCCACTTTCGCACTGCCCTGCGCCGCGAATGCAGCGAAATGGAGCGGCGAACCGTCAAGCGAAACGATCAGCTTTGCAGCCGCGTAACGCGCGAGTTGCACTTCAGCAGGATACCGCTGCGGATGGAAAATCTCGTATCCCTGCTTTGAGAGAAAGTCTTCAAGATACTCTTCGCCGATGACGCCACCCCGCTTGTAACCAAGCCCCGTGCGCGAGATATAAAGCCGCTCTGGGCCATCAGGCACAATCTTCTCGGCCACCTTTTCACGCACAAACCGGATGTATTCCGGGCTTCCCTGCATCCTGGCGCGATGACCGAAGCCGGGTTCAGGAACGATCAGACGCTCGACAATGGCGGGTCGGTTCTGCGGGATGACCGGGGTTTCATCCGCAAGCAATCGCAGGATCGGCGCATAGGTCTTGCGGGTCCGCCAGATGGTTTTCGGCCCATATGGAATATAGAGGATGCCGTCAATTTCGCCGTCGTAAGCATTCAGCCCCCAAAGGCGCGCTGTCGATTCTGCAAGAAAATGCCCAAAATGAGGGTGAAGCCATCCACCGTAAAGATATGTTCCGGAAAGCTGCTGAAACTCTTCGTCGTGCCTTTCGAACTCTGGTGCCGGCATCCGGCGCTTTACCCATCTGTACTCGGCCGAGTGCGCGCAGAAGCGACCGATTTCATCAGTGACACCACAGGAATTTGTCTCGGGGTGAAGCGGGAAGACTTTTGCCTTCTCGATCACTTCGATGCGGTCATTCAGGATGTTCTGATTGTAGCCAGGCAGCCTCGTTGCAGGCAGCTTCATCGGAGACAGCATTTCGTCGGGTCTTGTCGCCTGTTCGACCTCCCATTTGAGAGCACCGGTTTCAGGCACCCTGGTAGCCCGAACGACCAGCGTGCGGTGCCGGTGACGGGCAATGCGGATTTCCCCTTCTTTAGCGACTGGAAGTGGCAAGTGGGTTTCGTCGTAGCGCGCTTGTGACTGTTTGGATTTGATTTGCAGTTCCGGCGCTTCTGCGAACATCGGATTGCGAAGGGCATAGACGTTCAGGTCCGGCATCGCGAAAGCGTAGCGGACATCGATCCCCGTATCTCGGTTGAATGCCTTTTTCAGTTCGCTGCGATATCGTGTCCGACCTTTCTCGGACATGATCAGGATTGCCATGGCAGAGATCATCGATGAAAGGCGCAGGTAGTGGTCGTCAAAGACCTCGGCGAGCGCCAATCCCTGATAGGCATTCAAACCAAATCTAGCCTTGTTTTCGACAGTGTCCGGAAGACAACCCAGTTGGCTGTTGGCCAAATAGATGACATCGGCACCTTCTGGAGGATCGGGAAGGATGCAATCGTCCCAAAGAAGTTCCTGGTCATCTTCGAATATCAGAAATGGACAGGCCTTTACTGTGTCGAATGCGTTTGCGTGGGCTGCCGCGACGTTTTTCTTCTTTCCAAACCTTGTAACACCGGGGACGAAGTCATGCGGCATGCCCAGTCTCGAAAACAATCCGGTCATGTAGTCGCGTCGGTGTTTATCCTCTGGCAGATTCACGATCACCGATGGAACATCGCGTAGATCCAATGCCATACTGATTTCCTTTGGCGGCGCCACTCGAACTTGACTCGGACCAGGAAGGGCGGTCCCTCTCCCGTCTGACCAGTCATATTTGGCTTGCTGCCGGTATTCAACGCGATTGATTTTTCAGGTCCCCGTGCTGCCGGCGTTTGCAACGCGCCCGACTGTTTGAAATAAGTGCAAGAAGCCAAAGGAAGACCGGATGATGCCCAGCCTGACACTCTATTTCATCATCCAGCCGCCGCAGTATCTTTATATGGCCTGTCATCTTGCGGCATCGATCCGGACGCATTTCCCGCCGGAGGTCGAGGTGATCGGCTATTGCCCGGCACCCTACCATGACCAGATGGACAAAGCCCCGCTGGAGGTCCTGCGCCGCCTGCGGGTGCGGGTCGAGCGGCTAGAGACAGACGGTTTCTTCGACCCCGATTATCCTCACGGAAACAAGCTGATCGCCCTTCTTGCGCCGAAATCGACGGACTATGCCGCCTTTCTGGACTCGGACATGGCGTTCCTGCGGCCCTGCACGGTCGAGGAACTTGCCGCACCCGGGCAAGTCGGCATGGTGCCTGCCACGTCAATGCGCTGGGCGGACCAGTCAATCTGGGACGACATCTATGGTGTCTTCGACATGCCTGTCCCGTCCGAGCGCATCACGATGACCCGCGACCAGCGGCTTGACGTCGTGCCCTACTTCAATGCCGGTCTGATCGTCACGGACGAGAATTTCCGCACCCCCGATGGCAAGCGCTTTGCCGAGGTCCTGATGGAGACCGCCCAGACAATCGACCGGCACAGCTTCATTCCGCACAAGCGCCCCTACCTTGACCAGATGGCCCTGCCGGTGGCGACGCTGCGGGCGGGGATGACATGGAACATCCTGCACGAGCGGTATAACTACAGCATCGGGGGGATCCTGCGCGGCAAGAAGCTGCCGCATGATGCCGATGTGACCCTGCTGCATTACCGCAACCGCGATGTGCTGGGGGATGCGGGACGCAAGAAAGACCTCGACAGGATGCTGAACCAGCAGATCGGAACCCGACTGGTCCGCTGGGTCTTCGATGTGCCAGAGGAACTGGCATTGCCGCTTCACTACCAGCCGGAAGAGGCGGCAAGCATCACAGCGCCGGACCCTTCGCCGATTGCCGTCCCCGATCCCTCGAAGGCGCCGATGGCGGTGGTGACGGTCGCTGACGGCGATGTCGCGAAACTGGGCCGGTGGCGGCGCTACTATGGCGCGGTCTTCGGGGAAAGCAGCCTCTATATCCTGAACCCGGGCAATGACCCTGATGTGGCCAAGGCCGCCGAAGGGGCCAATCTGATCCCCGTGCCCGAGGGCATCAGTGAGGCGGCGATCCTCGCCTCGGTGTGCAGTTTCGCCTCGGGGCTGACGCTCTATTTCAACTGGGTCGCCTGCGTGGCGGTGGACGAATTCCTTGTGGTCGATCCGCTGCGCGCCAAGGACCTTGGGGACTACCTGTCGCAGCTGACGGCACGGGGACGCGTGCCGGCTGTGTCCATGCCGCTGACGCTGCACCTGACCGCACTGCCGGATCAGGGGCCGCTTTATGTGCGACTGGACGAAGATCACCAGAAGGCTTGCATCACCCGTGGGCGCATTGCCTTTACGGACGCAGGGAAGGCCTGCAACGTAAAGGGCTTTGCCGTCGATCCGCACCTTTGCCTGATCCGGTTCTGCGACGCGAAAGGTGCCGCCGCCTCCGATGATCCTGTGACCGCGCCCGAAACGATGGACCTGCCCGAGGTCCGCAAGGCCCTTGCCGCTGCCAAGGTGGAAACGGACGATGGGTTCTGGCGCGTCGCGGCCACCGGTCAGGGGCGGCTCTATCGTCTTCCCGCCCGGATGCGCGATGTCCTGCTGGGCATTCAGGCCGGAAAGACCGCGACATGAGCGCCATTCCCAAACGTCTGGGCCATATCTGGATCGGGCCCAAGCCCGCACCCGTCAAGTGGATGCGGACATGGCCCGAAAAGCACCCCGATTGGGAATACACCGTCTATGACAACGACTTTCTTGTCGGCTTCCCGTTCCGGCTGCGCCGACAGATCAACGACTACTTCTGGCGCGGGCTTTATGCCGGTGTGCAGGACATGATGCGGTATGAGATCCTCTTCCATTTCGGCGGGTTCATGGCGGACGCCGATGCGATTTGCCTGCATGCCGTAGATGAACTGTTGGACAAGCCGCGCGCCTATACCGTCTACGATCGCCCCGAGACCGACCCGTTCCGCGGTGTTTGCCCGTTCCTTGCCTGCGAACCGGGCAATCCCTTCATCGGCAGGATCATTGACACCCTCGCCGAGACCCCGCCCGAGGCCCTGCGCAAGGCGGAAGTCTCGACCGGCAACCGGTTTCTGATGGGGCGGATCAGGGAATGGCAACCGGACGAGGACGTGTTGAAGATCTGGCCGACACATTACTTCGTCCCATGGCAAAAGAGCGACCCGAGCGCCTATTACGACGGCCCCGACAAGGTCTATGCCGAACAGAAGTGGGCGACCTCTACCTATGCCTACAACCGCGCGGACGGCCCGGGCGAAGAGGTCTTGTCGCCCCCTGAACTGGAAGCGCGCCGGACCGAGGTGCTGGACCGTCTGGCGGCCGGCGTGGGGCGGCGGTTATCGCCTGAACGCGCTGACGATCATGCGCTCATGGCGCGCGTGACTGAATTGGCGGGCAAGGTAGAGGCGGTTCTGGAAGCGCCTGAATGCCGCAAGGACTTTGCCGATCTGAACCGTCAGTTGACCAAGGCCGTGCAGCAGACCGGCCGCGAAGACCAAGCGATCCACGGTCTGCATTTCTACCGCCATATGCAAAACACCCCCCTGACCGGTAGCAAGTTGCGGACGCGATCCAACGGGATCCGGGCAAGGCTTGCCGGGTGGTTGGCGCAAGCGAATAGAGCATTGATTGCCGGCTTTGACACCGGGCATTTGCCTGCATTGGCGATGCACCTGAACCCGTCGTTGCAGCTTGTCGCTATGGACAGTGCCAGATGGCGGCGTGACAAGGACCGGAATCCCCCTGCCACCCAAGCCTATGTTCCTGCTGCCGCAGCATGGCTGAACGCGCGTTTCAATGGTAATGCTGTTGCCGAGGTCTCGCAGGAAGTGGACGCAATGAAACGACTTGCCGAAACAGCATCCAATCTCGGTGCCTTCGATCTTTTGATGATGCCCGCCAGCGACGACATGAGTCTGGGTATTCTGAAGGCTGCGCTGCCGCTCTTGTCAGAGGATGCAATCGTTGTGTGCGCAAGCGCGGAACATCCGACCGGCGCAATGCAGGCCAACCGCTTTGAGATGCAGGACCTTGCCTATGTCCCGCTGGAACTTGAAGACTATGGCACGCAGAACGGGTCACTCTGCGCGTTCCGGCCAAGACACAAAAGCCGCGACGGCGGATGAGCAACTTTCCCGAAACGCTCGTTTATCGCCCGCCGCATCTTGGTCTGGACCTTTGGCGGCCTTCAGGTGATCCGAAGGGGCTTGTGGTCCATGCACATGGTGGCGGGTTCGTGCACGGGTCACGCAATGACCGCATCGCACGGCACTTCGGCCCGCTGTTGGCCGAAATGGGGCTTGCATTTGCAAGCATCAGCTATCGCAAAGCCGGTGCCCCCCGAAGAGCTTTCGGTCCCGACATGCTAGAGCGCATCCATGCAGCCGCGGCACAAAGTACCGCATTCTACCAGACGATCAGGCCTTCCCTGCTTGGCCCCGCGCTTTATCGAGCTGCGGTCGACTATGCCGATGCCGCGCGTTTTCTGTTGAGAGATGATCGAACCGGACTGGCGAACCTCCCATGGATAGCCATGGGAAATTCGTCAGGGGGTCTGGCAGCGATATCCGTCGCACACGGGCTTTCGGACTGGACGCGGCCTGCTGATCTGCCCGCGCCACGCAAGAGTATTGCGATTGCTGGTGTCGTGCCTCAGCCATGGGTGGTGGATGCGAATGGGCCTGATGTCGCGCTCTTGTGTGCCCGCGGCGACGAAGTCCTCCCGATGGGCGAGGTTGCCAAGTTACAGGCATTCACAGAACAACACGGTCTCCCCGTTTCGATCCAAAAAATCCCCTACGGAAAACATACAAGACCAATCAAGGAAATCCTGCCGTCCAAGGACTCGTCCACAGGCAAATGGTGCGATTGGTTTCTGGATGAAATTGCCGCCACGTTCATGATCGGCGCCCGCTAGATCCAGTCCAGGTTCACATGTTCGGGCTTGTATTTGGCTGCGAAGTCACGGCGCAGCGCGGCAAATTCGTTTCTGAGGTCCCTGAACTTCTTTTCGTGGGTCTCGACCACCGTGCACCGGATGTGCGGGAACAGATCGGCGGCCTCCATCGCACGCAAGAGATCCAGTTCCGCACCCTCGATGTCGATCTTGAGAAAGGCGATCTCGCCGCGTTCGGCGATGCAGTCCCGCAGGAAAGCGACAAAGTCGATGACGCGCACGTCGACGGCGCTGCCGGCCTCGTAGTCGATCATGCGGCCACCGCCGACAATCGTGCTTTTGACCGAGGCGTTCTTTTCGTTGTCGTCGAAATTGCCCGCGCGATAAAGCCGGATGGTGCCTTCGGCGGTGCCGACTGCCGCATTGTGCAGGGTAAAGCGCGTCTCGCCCTTGAAGCGGTCGGTCAGCTTTTCGACCGCCCAAGGTTCGGGGTCAAAGGCGATGACATCCGCACCGCTTGCCAGCAATCTTGCCGAGACGTCGCCGACATTCGCGCCGCAATCGATTGCGAGGTCTTCGGGTTTCAGCATCCCGCAGACCGCTGTCAGAAACCCTTTCGCCCATGCGGCGCGTTCATTGCGCTGCTGCCTACGCCGCAATCGGTCAAGCTTGCGTTGAAGCACGTCTTGGGGGCTTTCGGGCTGGTCCTGCATGCCGTCAGCCAAGCGCCAATCCGGGGTCGATCCCGACCTCCTGACACATCCGCCAGGCATAGGAATTCTTCAGCGGCTTGTGCTTGCGCCACCAAGGCTTGGTCCCGTTCGTGTAAAGATGCACCGAGACCGTGGCATCCGTGAACCACCCCTCGACCCGTCCGTGCGGGTCATAGAAGATGTCGTTCAACTGGAACGGGACGGGGTAAAGAACATCCGGCGTCATCGCCTTGTCGAAGTCGCCGGTTTCTTTCGCGAAATGGGTAAAGGCCTGCGGGCCAAAGGCCGTCCGCTCGGTCTTGTAGATCTTGACCGCGTGGGAGTCGTTGCCCTTCATCTTGTCCATTTTCCGGCGTTGGTTGGCATTCCACCACGCGGGGTAATCCGGCAGGTTGTCGTAGTAGTCGATCAACCGGTCGATCAGTTCGCATTGTTGCGGCAGGCCGACGACGCCGCAATTCAACGCGCCGCGCATCCCGTGACCGGCATAGATCCATTCCCATTCATCGGGGAAGGGCTTGTGGCAGAAGGCGTCGCAGTCGATCCAGATTGCATCGGTCTTGCGGATCATCTTGTAGCGGAACACGTTCGACAGAAACGAAGCCGAGGTCGCCTCGACGATATCCATCGGCACATCCATGATCTCGGAGGCGGGCCGGATCTCGACCCCTTCGGGCGCGTTGGTGACCTTGTCGGTGCAATAGAGCGTGACCGGATGCCCGTGCCGCAGATGTGATTTCAGGCAAAGCTGGTTGAGATACTGAAGCGTCTCTCCGATCCAGAGAGAGGCAACAGGGCGGCGGTCGAGTGTCATGGGCGGGCCTTGATCCGAAAGAGTGCAAGCCGGCGGACTATCGGCGATTCACACGACGAGTGCAAAGGGATTAGCCGCGCGTCTCGATCTGGTCGCGCAGTCTTTGCGCATCCGTGACGCCTGATATCTCGACAATCGACAGACCGCAGCGCAGGCGGGTCTGTCCGTCCGGATAATGCGTGATCGTTGGCAAATCGGGCCAATCGCTGAGGTCGTAGGTTTGATCGGCGCTCCAGCCGCGGATGATGGTGATCCCGCCATAGCGGATGCGGAATGTCACGGCGCCTGATCCGGGGTCGATCTGGTTGATGCCGGTGCCCACGATCACCTCGTCATCGCCGTGGCTCAGCGTCACGATGTTCTGCCCGGGTCCGGTATCCACGAATGAAGATCCGTCGCCGTCATGGATCTGGTCGTTGCCATGCCCGCCATAAAGCCTGTTGTTCCCGCGCCGCCCATGGATCACGTCGTCGCCCGTGCCGCCGTCCAGCAGGTCGTTCCCCGGTCCGCCCGACAGATAGTCGTTTCCCGCCTCGCCGTAGAAAAAGTGTCGTGCGTTGTCCATCGTGGCTTTGGCGATCAACTGGTCGTTGCCCGCCCCGCCATAGAAGGTCGCGCCCCCGTATTTCGGGCCAAACATGATGTCGTCCTTGCTGGACCCCGTGACATCGACAGTGACGCGTTCAGAGGTCTCGAATTCGATGGGGCTGTCGGGATGCGCGACGATCTGGATCGTTTTGCCGGTGCTCCCGTCCGCCTCTTTGCGAGAGACGACGGTGGCGATGCGGATCTTCTCGACGTTGGCAGGGCAGTGCAGGACATAGTCGTCGGGTCCCGCCATGTACCACAGCGTATCGGTGCCGCCGTCCTTTTCCTCGCGGATCTTCTCGGCGTCGCTGCCATAGGCCCAATAGTGGTTGTCGCCACCGCCACCGGCCAGAACGACGCTGCCATCGACGGCCATCATCGCGTTGACGCCCTTGGCGGGGTTTTCGAACCCGCGCAGGTCAAGGCCGAGGTCAAGCGCGCCGTTCACCAATTCGCTTCGCAGAAAATCCATCGGCGCGGTATCGACCAGATTGGTCGTCTCGCCGGGGTCGCCCACGATGTCGTAGACGTGTTCCTCGCCGTTGGGATAGCGGAAATAGCGCAGGTGTTCGTAACCTTCGACGGAAGGTCGCACCGAAAGCGTGCCGAAAACGCAGGTCACAGGGGATTTGCTGCGGTCGAAGGTCCCGAAAGCGGGGTCGATCAAGGGCAGCAGGCTCTGCCCGCTGGTCCAGTCTGGGCGCGGCGGCAGGCCCGCAAGCTGCATGATGGTCTTGGGGATGTTGTGCAAGGATACCGGAAGGTCGATCTCTTGCCCGCCCTCCATGCCGGCATGCCAGATGCCAAGCGGGATATGCGCGGCACTGTCCCACTGGCTCATCTTGTGGAAACTGTCGTGATTGCCGAGGTTGAAGCCGTTGTCCGACAGGAAAACCACGGTCGTATTCTGCCCGACAGGCGAGGCGCGCAGGGCATCCAGAAAACGCCCGATCTCGTGGTCCACATGGCTGATCGCGGCGAAATAGGCGCGGACGACCTGCCGCCATGCCTCGTCCCCCGATTTTTCCGGTGTCCAGCGGCCGTTGGCGATATAGGCGGCCTCGTAGACGGCAAAACCGGGTTGCGGGCCGTGATAGTCCTCTTCGGCTGCGATGGCGGGCCAGGTGATGCCGCGCACGTCATACTGCTGATAAAAGCGGTCGGGACAGTCGAGGTTGTAATGCGGATGCTTGAAGCCAAGCTGGATCAGGTTGCGGCGGGTTGGATCGACGCGGGACAGAAAGTCGATGGCATTCTGGGCGACCTGAAAGTCGTAGAACTTGTCGTCCTGTGAACCATCGTCATTGGGGTGGTTCACCCCGCGAATACCGGGGCCGCGCCCCAGATAGTCGTGCACGCCGTCTCGGTTGGAATTGTCGACCGCGCGCATATCCTGATGAAACAGGATGCGCCGGTATTCTTCGGGCATGGGGCGGTAGTTGCTGTCCACCTTGCCGGTGGTGAAGTTGTAGAACCCCGCGCGGCGCAGGTCATAGGCCCATGCCTTTTCCGGCGGAAAGACGTCGCGCCAGAACCGGTTGAGATCGACCAGCCCGCTGCGGAACGGGGAAATCCCCGTCGCCAGCTCGGCACGGCAAGGCGCGCAAAGAGGGACCGTCGCATAGGCATTGGTGAACCGCACGCCTTCGGCCATGAACCGGTCGAGGTGCGGCGTCTGGATCGTGATCCCGAAGGTGTCGCGCCATGTGAAGACGTCGATCATGTCATCGACCCAGATCGCGCAGATGTTCCCGCCCTTTACGCTGTCGGCATTGAAGGCCATGGCGTCAATACTCCCAAAGGAAGTAGCGTTTGAGATCGAGATAGGCGGCGGTGTCCTCGGCCCCGCGCGGGGTCAGAAGCGCGTGTTTCGGCCAGAATAGCACCTCAAGGATCGTGGCGCCGCCAAGGGTCTTCTTCAGCCCGCTGCGGTGACTGCGGCAGCCGATGAAGAGGTCGGCACCGGTCCGCATACCGGCATCCGCGCCTTCCGCGATCGTCGGGGGCGCGAGGTTCTCGGCCACGGCCAGCCTGTTACCGCAAAGCGTGACAACCGCCATGCGCAGACCATCGGGTGAGGACGTGACGGGGGCCACGACCTCGACCGCGCCGCGGGTGTCTTTCACGGTAAAGAAGTCGCCTGCGTCCGAGAGGTAAAGATAATTGCTGTCCGCATCCGTGCCGCCTGTGTAGCCGGTGTTGACGGTCAGCAGGGTCTTGGCCTGATCTTCGGCCGGGGGATGATAGATGACGGCCATCGAAAACGTGCCGGCACTTTCGGTGACCTTTTCGGCGACAAGACCGCAGTTGACCTCGGGCACGCAGCGCAGGCCCGAATAGGGGCCGACTTCCGCCAGCAGCCCGTGCCCCTCATTGGGGTTTGCGGGGGTGGCTTTGGCATTGCCGTCGGCACTGCGCCATTCCTTGATCGCGCCAGAGGCATTGTCGATCTCGAAAGCGTCCCAGTCGCCGCGAAACCAGATCGCGCCGGTTCTGGCAATGGCCTCGGCAAAGGCTGCACGTTCGGACCCGATCAGCGCGCCTTCGGGCAGGGTGGCGTCAAGTTCAAGCATCGCCACCCCCCGCTTGCAGCGGCAGAAGACATGGCAGCGCCCAGCGGTTCAGCACACGGCCCGTGGCGCTTTCAAGCTGCCAGCTATCGCGGACCGCACCGCAGTTGGCGGGGAAGCTGCCCGCGCGCGGCGCGGCGCCATGGGCATAGGCGACCTTGACGGCGTCGCCTGTCGGAGCGGCCGACAGTGTCAGCAGGATTGCGTTGCTATCCGCAGGATCGACGGTGACCGATGTGATCTCGACTGCGTTTTCCGCAGCCAGAACCCGAAAGCCTGCCGCCGGTCCGGCCTCGAAAGGGTCATAGGCGTCGACGACCAGATCGGTCGGGGCGCGGGCGGTGATACGGATGACCTTGGGGTCCCTGGTGCGCTCGGCCAGGTAGAAGGTCGGGCATTGCCAGCCCTCGGGGTCGGTGACGGCGGCGGCTGTCATCTCGGCCATTTCGCGCCGTGCCTGCGGTGTCGGACGCTCGAACCTGTCGTGGGCGAACATGTAGGATGGCGCGGAATAGAGGAACCGGTGCGCGCCATGGTTCCAGCCAAGCTCCCATTGGCCCTCTATTGCGGCGGCATCGGTGATCTCGGCGGTGCCGCTTTCCATGCGGGCAACGAACAACGGGTTCTCGAAGCCCAGCTTGAACAGCGCGTCTTCCGCACGGGCCATCAGCGCCAGCATCCCGTCGCGATAGGCGGTCGGATCGCCCGAGGTATCTTCCAGACTGTAGTCGAGCTGCACGCACATCAGCTTGGGCTTCTTGCCCATGCGTCTGGCGGCCAGTGCCAGATTGCTGGCGGCGGTGATCATGTTGCCGAAGGCCTTGCCGCCCGCGAGGTCTGCGGCGGTGGCCGAACTATCGGTTTCGATCCGCGTCATGAACAGGGGGAAGGCCTCGTGTTTTTCCATCTGCCAGCGGATGAAGGTTTCGGCCACCAGCGCCTCATGCGTGACCTCGCGCAGATGTTCGAGGCTGTCGCATGGCTTGGCATCCTCGACGCCTGCGTGACCGACGGCACCTATATCATCGGCAGGGGCAAGGATATGTTGCGGATACTTCGACGTCTCGCGCGTGGCGATGGCGGCGCGCGGTCCGCCGATCCCGAGAATCCCATAAAGCGGACCGGGCGCGTCGCCAAGGATCGCGCCGCCCGCCACCAGCCGCCGGAAGCCGCGCACGCCCTGATCGCCGGGCAGGTTCGCGGAAAAGAACAGCCATTCGCCCTCTTGTCGCAGGTCCCAGGCATCGACACCTTCGAGGTGGTCGTGCGGGTCGGCCCGCTGGATAGGCGAGGTCGCGGTTTCACCACCGGAGGCGGTCAGGTTCAGTTTGCCCGACAGGCGCAGCGCGATATCGTCGATCACCTTGTCCGACAGGCGCATGACCAGACCGCTGGGATCATAGCGGATCACGTCGCCATTGCGGGCAACAACGATCACCCCATGACCGGGTGTCTTGTCGGTCTCCCTGGATTTGCGTGCCAAGCGGGTGCCCCTTGTTCTTGTGGTGTTTCCCTGTCGCGCCTCATCTGAAACGAACGTCGCGGACAAGGCAAGCCGTTCGCCCTATTCCAGCCTGTCGAACTGGAGCGAGCCTGCGGCATCGCGGCCTTCGACCTCGTGCAGCCCTGCCTTGGCAAGCAGGGGTCCATAGGCGGCGCGATAGGTGTCGCGGGCGGAATTGTCGTGAAACGGGATGATCACGCGGCGGACATGGCGCAGGTCGGCCTTGGCCAGAACATTCGGCGGCAGATCGGGCGCAGACCCAAGACGCAGCGCATCGGGCCGGAAATCCCGCAGGTAGGCCGCAAGCCCGCTTGCCGCCCCGTCCTTGTCGGCGGGGAAGACCAGATCGGCGTCAGAGAATTTCAGCCGGGCCGTGTCGCCGATCCCGTTTCGCAAGGCGATGTCCTTGGCCATCCTGATCAATGCCTTGCGGCCATCCTGTGCCATCACGACAAGGCCCTCGGTATCGCGCACGGCCTTGATCGCAAGGAAGCCGACACCGGTGCCGATTTCCAGCAAGCGGTTCATCCCTTCGAGATATCCGCCGATATTACGCGCGTTCTTGCGGTCGAAGCGGCCCGACAGGACGGCATTCAGCGCCTCGGGGTTGAAGATGCGCGGATCGGCGGGCAGGGCGATATCGTGGTTCGGCACCCAATCGACCGGGATATCGCCCGAGAGGTCGATCGTTTCGGTCACATAGTGATAACCCCCGGCGTGCCCCCAGCCCTCGATAGTCTCGTGGCGGCGGTCTTCTTTCGGTTGGTCGGCGACGCTCTGTTCCACGCGGCTCATCAGGGCGGCGATCTTGGCGGGATCGCGGGCGACGGGGGGCTTGGCGACGACTTGCGTGATGGGCACCTCGCCCGCAGCGATCAGGCTGTCACGCAAGGCGCGATAGCTTTCGGTTTGCTTGTATTCGGCCAGCCGCGCCTCGATCCGGTCGAGTGCCTTGTGGTGAAGGTGGTTCAGGACGGGATCCTTCAGCAATTCGTCCATGATCGCACGCCGTCTCTTTGCATGGCGCAGGATGACGCGGTCCTCGACCTCGTTGCGGTCCTGCAAGGACCAATAGTCTGCGTTGTATTTGTCTTTCTTGTTGTTCACGTTGCCGCGGAACTTGCGCAGGGCGTAGGCATCGACCGATTTGACCGCGTAATGGTTCATCTGCGCCCAATCATAGCCCAGCGTGCGCCGGATCGACCGCCAGCCGCGAAATTTGAAGTAATCCTCCATCGGCTGGCCGGACCCGTTGAGCCATTTCACGGTCTCGGGGAAATCCGTCTGCAGCCAGCGGTTCTTGATCGCAGGGCGGTGGATGCCAAGCTTCCAGTAGTCGGGATCGAACTTGAACAGCGTCTTGACGCCCCACCCCTTGTTCCAGAGCGGGGGTGCCGCGCGCAGGTATTGCTCGGTCACCGGTGCGCGGGACCAGTCGGTGATACCGCCTGATCCGAAGATGCGCCACGTGATCACAATGCCGTTCGCGCCCTCTGCCACGGCATCGGTGATCATGCCGTCCACGGTGCCTGACGGATGGCTGATCGCCAGAAATTCGTCCGCATCGAACAGGATCACCCAGTCGGCATTGCGGACCAAGGGCTCGGCCTGCGCGTGCTTGATGGCGGATGGCTGGGGCTTGACGCCTTCGGGAATGTCGTTGGGGCGGTGATAGCCCAGCCCCAGCTCTTCGAGCCGTTCCAGCATCTCGACCGTGCCGTCGGTGCAGTCGTTGGTATAGACCAGAATATCCGAGAAACCGACCGCCAGATGATGCGCGAACCATTCCAGCAGGAACGGCGCTTCGTCCTTCATCATGGAAACCGCCATGACGGTCCCATGCGGGCTGGTGTGTTTGAGGTGGTGCATCGCAGGCCGAGTTTCCTTGCCCTTTGGTAGGCCAGTGCCCAGCAAGATGGTAGCCCTTCTTCCTCGCAATTCCTTGATAGACCCATCGCCGACCCTTACTGTCGCGTCGCTGAGGTCTTTCCAATCTGCCGATTGCAGAGATCCTTTCCCTGGACAGTAGGGCGCCCAGCAGGGTTAGCGAAAAACGGCAATTGATCGCGGCAGGTTGAATCCCTCACAGTTTCGATCCAAACAATCACCAAAGGTGCAAAATGCAGACAAACAGGAATTATCGATGGGATTGGCCGATAAGCCTTGTTGCAGATAGCCTGCCCGAAGATGTGTGGCGGCAACGCCAACGCTGCATTCTTCTGGCCATCATGAAGAATGAAGCACCCTATATTGTCGAATGGGCGACATATCACTACGCGCTCGGATTTCGGGAAATTATTGTGTTCTCGAATTTCAGCGATGACTACACAGATGAGATCCTAGATCGTCTCGATGACCTTGGCATCGTTAGACACCGTCCTCATCCGATCAATGCGTTCTCCTCGGTCGGTCAGTTCAACATCGCTGCGCTCAGGTTTGCGAAGCACTTTGCCAATTATCAGGCAAGCGACTTTATGATGATGATTGATGCCGATGAGTTTCTGGAAGTCGGTGCAGGGCAATATGACCTCAACGCATTCTTTGATCTGAACGGAGAATTCGAAGTGGCATCCTTTCTTATGCGAGGCATGCGTGGGAAGGATGAAAGACTCATCAAAGACGGGCAGTTGCTTGACCGCTTCCGGCAAGCAACTTGGAGACGCGGCCCTGTCGAAGGCGAACGAACAATCGTTGGCGGTTCTGTAAAGTCCTTGGCGCGGACGAAGTTCAAGAACGGGTTCCACCGCAACCATAGACCGATGAACAGGCGGTTCTCGAAGATGGGACTGCGTTGGATCGATGGTGGTGGTGCCGCGTTCGGACCGGAATTCACAGACAGGCGCGTGTCTTCTGTCAAACGGGATCGGGCCTCTCAGGTTGGGGTGGTCAACCACTACGCGCTGCGGTCACTAGAAGGCTTTATGGTGAAGATTGGGCGAGGCGCGGCTGCCGCGGCAGATCGAAAAACGATGAACGAGACTGCGCAGCGGAAATGGTGTGCATATTGGAACAACCGAAACAAATCGCCAACCACCGATGAGCCACAACAGTTTCTTCCGCCACTCTTCAACGACATCTTCAATCTCATCTCGTCCGACCCGATCATTTCCGAGCTTCAGCAAGCGGCACTTGCCTCTCATCGCAAGCGTGCAAAGGAGATGGCCGAGACCGCGTTCGGTCAGTCAATCCTTGAAGGCATAGGAATGTCGGGTGAAGCCTTGGAAGATCGCAGAACACAACTGTCGTCTGAGTGATGCCAGCCTATCCTGCGCAACAGTCTAGTTGGCTGAACGACGCAAAGCCGTGCTTGCACAGATCACAGGACGTTTCCCGACGGCCCTTGAAATTTTTCCCGTGCGTCAAGATTGCGGTTTGACGGTAAAGGTCAAAAGCAAAGACCGGCAGGCATGCGCAAGATCTGGAACACAGAGGATCTTCGGCGCCCAGCCGGACCTTGCGGACTGGGATATCGAAGTCTTTCAACGATCCCGAAACCCTGCGGCCCCGTGATGCGCAGTAACACCGAAGAGGCGCTGAATGACCACGACTACCGACCCAATATCGATCCGGTCAACTAAAACCGGAGGCTGACCAAGAATATCGGGATCGTCGTTCCTTTGCTGGTGGCCCCGTATTTCACCAAGATCGCTCGCAACTTCAAGCAACCCTGTAATGGTGCCGGAGACCGCTTTTGCGCAGGCAGGCCACAATGGGAGGACGCGGGTGCCACCCTGACGGATGAACTTCACCTCTACGAGACCACGATAGTCCGAATGCTGAACGCCGGTCATCAGGTCTTGTCCAATGTGGGCGAGCTTCTGTTGTTGCCGACGATTGCTGCCTTTATGGCCTATCCCGCCATGGCGGATTCGTCCTGCCGAACCTGCGTGATGCCCTGAAGTCGGAAGGTGCCATTGAAGGTCTGGGCATGATCGAGGCGCTCTGGGCGCGGATGACTGCGGGTACGTACGCGTGAGGACAGAAGTGAGATTGCGGCCAACGATCCTCATCGGGACGTGTTGACCGCCTGCGCGGCGGATGCCAAAGCCGACCCTCGTGTCTGGCTGAAACAACACAGGATACATGGAAACCTTCGCGAGAATGCCCGCTTTGCTGCCGCATTCGCCGCGAAGCTGTGGCAGGAGGCGGATCAGGGATGCCGCGCGGCGACGGATCAGGTGATACGCCGCTGTTGGCCGGACCGCCGCTGGCATGATTGTCAACAACGTCAGAAAACCTATACTTGACCAACGCGAGATGCGTCGCGGGAAGGCGTTTGCCGTATGCGTGACAACATAATCCGGAGGCCGCGTGGTTCAGGACATTCCAAGCTCGATCACTGCAACGATCGACCTTCTTTCACGCCAAAACTACGTTTGTGGCCGCGACCTCGGGACGGTGGCCTATCTTGCGCTGCGTCTTGGCAAGCCTCTTTTCCTTGAAGGCGAGGCGGGGGTCGGCAAGACCGAAATCGCCAAGGCGCTGGCCGGTGCCCTGGGTCGGCCCCTGATCCGGTTACAGTGCTACGAGGGGCTCGATGCCTCTTCTGCCATCTACGAATGGAATTTCGCCGCGCAGATGATCGCCATCCGTGCCGCCGAAGTCGCCGGTGACACCGACCGGACGGCCTTGCAGACGCAGCTTTTCTCGGATGCGTTCCTGATCCGCCGCCCGCTTTTGCAGGCGCTTGAGCCGCACCCATCCGGTGCGCCGGTGCTTCTGATCGACGAGATCGACCGGACCGACGAACCTTTCGAGGCTTTCCTGCTGGAACTGCTGTCCGACTATCAGGTCACGATCCCCGAGATCGGAACCATCACGGCCGAGACCCCGCCGATCGTCATCCTGACCTCGAACCGGACGCGGGAAGTGCACGATGCCCTCAAGCGGCGCTGTCTCTATCATTGGGTGGACTACCCCAGTTTCGCGCGCGAACTCGAGATCGTCAGCAACCGTGTGCCTCAGGCCTCGGCGCGGCTTTCGGCCGAGGTGGTGGCCTTTGTGCAGGGGTTGCGTGATCAGGATCTTTTCAAGGCACCGGGGATTGCCGAAAGCATCGACTGGGCGCGTTGCCTTGTGGCGCTGGATGCGGTGGCGCTGTCGCCCGATGTGGTCAACGACACGCTGGGGGCCTTGCTGAAGTATCAAGACGACATCGCCCGTATCGCCGGCGCCGAGACAACGCGCCTGCTGGACGAGGCAAAGGGCCGTCTGGCCGCCGTCGGGTGATGCAAGCGCCATCCGATGCCGACGGACGGTTGGTCGACAACATCGTCCATTTCGCGCAGGCGCTTCGAAAAGCCGGTATTCGTGTGGGTAGCGGTCAGGTCGAGGTCGCCATTCAGGCGGTCTGCGTCACCGGTTTTTCGGGAAAGCCCGACTTTTACCATACGCTGCGGGCGACGCTGGTCACGCGGGCTGACGACCTCGAGGTCTTTCATCAGGTCTTCGACCTGTTCTGGCGCGATCCCGGCTTTCTGGATGCGATCATGCATATGCTGTCGCCCCAGCTGCGCGACGATGCGGCGCCTGCACCGGCTTCGCCCGCCGACCGCCGTGCGCGCGAGGCGCTGGGCGATGGTGAAGAACGCAAACCGCCAACCCAAGAGCGTGACGAAATCGTAGAATATGCAGCGTTCACATGGTCGGCCGCCGAGATCCTCAAGGCCAAGGATTTCGAGCAGATGACCACTGCCGAACTGACCGAGGCAGAGCAGGCCGTCCGGCAACTGGACCTGCCTGTGAAACCCTTGCGCACCCGGCGGTTTCGGCCCACGCCTGCCGGTTCGCGCCCGGACGCGCGGGCCACTCTGCGCGCCGCCGTTCGCAGGGCGGGCGAGATCGACCGGATCGCGAAGAAAGACACCGTGCCGCGCCCGCCGGATCTTGTGGCGCTGTGTGATATCTCCGGTTCGATGGCGGTGTATTCACGGATTTTGCTGCGCTACCTGCACGCGCTGTCCCATGCGCGGGTGCGGTCGTGGGGGCGGGTGCATGGCTTCACCTTCGGAACTCAGCTGACCAACATCAGCCGTTCGCTTGCTCTGCGCGACCCCGATGCGGCGCTTGCCGCCGTGGGGCAAGAGGCACGGGACTGGGAAGGCGGCACCCAGATCGGCGCCGCGATCGAGACCTTCAACAAGCAATGGGCGCGCAGGGTCCTGTCGCGGGGGGCGGTGGTGCTTTTGATCACGGATGGGTTGGAACGGGGGGACCTTGGGCTGTTCGAACGCGAGGTTGCGCGCCTGACCCGACAGGCGCGGCACGTCATCTGGCTGAACCCGCTGCTCCGCTGGGAGGGGTTCGAGCCCCGGGCCAGCGGCATCAGGATCCTTCAGGACCATGTGGACAGCGTGCATGCCTGCCATTCTCTCGACAGCCTCGGCGCGCTTTCAGAGGTGCTGAGCAGAACGACATCACGAAGAAGACATCGCGCCTGAATTGACACGAATCCATCTGCGGACGAAGCTGTGTGTGGGGAGGAGCGCATGGGGTTGAACCGGTCGGAAACGGGCGCGCATTTGCAAAAGATACAAATGGCCGTCGAAGGCAATGCGGTCGGCCGCTCGCCGATCGTCGCGTCCTGGCGTCGGTGCCTCTTGCACCACGGGGTTCCCGCGGAACGCAATCAGAAGGCCCATGTCCTGACCAGCGGCGAACTGACCGATGCGCGGTTGCGACAGGATCGCCTGCTCTATGTCGCGCGCCCCTTGCTGGAGGATTTGTTCCGGTCTGTGGGGCTGTCCGGCTTCACCGTGGTCCTTAGCGACAGGAACGGCGTTCTGCTGGACCAGATCTCGAACGACTACGACGAACCCGACTTTCATCAGGCAGGCCTGCGGCCCGGATCGGTCTGGGCGGAAAGCCATCAGGGCACGAACGCCATCGGCACGGTGGCTGTCGACGCGCTGCCGATGATCGTTTTCAAGGACCAGCATTACATGTGCGCGGTGACGCAACTGACCTGCGTGGGCGCGCCGATCTTCGACCCCGCAGGCGAGGTGATCGGGGTGCTCGACGTCACCAGCGCGCGCCATGATACCGAAGCCCAGACGGCGCAATTCCTGTTGCCGATCATTACCAACACCGCCAACCGGATCGAGACCGAGTATTTCCGCGCCTGTTTCGACAATGCGAACATCTTCGTGGCGAACGGCTATTCCAAGATCGGAACGCCGCTTCTGGCCGCCGATGACGATGACCTGATCATCGGGGCGAACCGCGCGGCGAGACGGTTGCTGGATATCAAGCAGGACCTGAATGCGGCACCTATTCCCCGCAGGGACCTGCTGGATCGCGGCGCGCAGCCGCGGGGGTTGAAGGCGGCTGAACGCAGCACCATCAAACGTGCCATCGCCCGCAACAACGGCAACATGTCGAAGGCGGCAAGGGACCTCGGCGTCAGCCGTGCCACCTTTTACCGGATGCTGGACCGGCATGGCCTGAATTAGGAACTGTCTCAGCCATGAGACAAGTCGACGAGGCATTTTGGGTCGCAAGCCGCCTGCCAAATTGACTCCTTTGCCTTTGCTTTGCTCTACTCTGCCCCATGATGGGGAGGAAACGTGATGGGCGTCTTTGGCCGGGGAGGGCCGAAGAGCCGTAGCGGGTCTTCCCTTGGCGGTTGCCAAAAGAACGGCACGGCTTCGTGATCAGGGAGGAAAGAATGACGCAAATCTCAATGACGGTGAACGGTAAGGCTGCAAGTGCAGACGTGCCGGACAACACACTTCTGTCCGACTTCTTGCGCGAAGGTCTGCGACTGACCGGAACGCATGTAGGCTGCGACACCAGCCAATGCGGCGCATGTGTTGTCCATGTGGACGGGCGCGCGGTCAAATCCTGCACGGTTCTGGCGGTGTCGCTTGCCGGTGCAGAGGTGACAACGATCGAAGGTGTCGCCCATGGCAAGGACCTGCACCCGATGCAGGCCGCCTTCAAAGAGCATCACGGGTTGCAATGCGGCTTCTGCACGCCGGGGATGATCATGTCGGGGATCGACATGGTCAATCGCTATGGTGCCGAGGGCAAGACGCTCGATGCCGCCGCGATCCGGCACGAACTGGAAGGCAATATCTGCCGGTGCACCGGTTACCACAACATCGTCAAGGCAATCGAAGACGCCGCCGGCAAGATGTCCGGTATGGCGCAGGCTGCGGAATAGGGAGGTTCACATGAGCGAAGGAATTGGTGCGCGCGTCGCGCGGAAGGAAGACAGACGTTTCATCACCGGCAAGGGCAAGTATACGGACGATGTCCGCGTGGACAATCAGGCCTATGCGGCCTTCGTCCGTTGTCCGGTGGCCCATGCCAAGATCAACGGGATCGACGCATCCGCAGCGCTTGCGATGGAGGGTGTGATCGCGGTCCATACAGGGCCGGAAATGAAGGAAGACGGTATCGGGGACATCATCACCGGCTGGGCCATCACCTCGAAGGATGGCAGCCCGATGCAATGCGGTGTCTGGAACCCGATGGTGACGACCCATGGCCGCTACGTGGGTGACGCCATTGCCGTCGTCATCGCGGAATCGCAAGAGATCGCCCGTCGCGCGGCCGAGGCCGTCGAACTCGATCTCGACGAACTGCCCGCGACGGTCGGTGTCGAAGCGGCGATCAAGGATGGTGCCGCGCAGGTGCATCAGAATGTGCCCGGCAACATGATCTATGACTGGGAAATCGGTGACGAGGCGGCGGTGAATGCCGCGCTGGAAAGCGCGCATCATGTGACCCAAATGAAGATCGTCAACAACCGCCTCAGCCCCAACGCGATGGAACCGCGCTCGGCCGTGGCGATTTTCGATGAAGCGGAAGACCACTACACGCTTTACACAACCAGCCAGAACCCGCATGTCGCGCGGCTGGTGCTGTCGGCCTTCTACAATGTCGCCCCCGAGCACAAGCTGCGGGTCATTGCGCCGGACGTCGGCGGCGGTTTCGGATCGAAGATCTACATCTATCCCGAAGAAATCGCCTGCCTCTGGGCCTCGATGAAGACGGGGCGCTCGGTCAAGTGGACATCCGACCGGTCCGAGGCCTTCCTGACCGACGCCCATGGCCGCGATCATGTGACGACCGCGACGATGGGTTTCGATGCGAACGGCAAGATCGTCGGGTTCAAGACCGACACGCTGGCCAATCTTGGCGCCTATGTCTCGCTTTTCGCGACGGTGACGCCGACCTATCTGCACGGCACCTTGCTGTCGGGCTGCTATGACATGCCTGCGATCTACGGCAACGTGAAGGCGATCCATACCAACACGGCACCTGTCGACGCCTATCGCGGGGCCGGTCGCCCCGAGGCCACCTATACCATCGAACGCATGATGGAGACGGCGGCACGCGAGATGGGCATGGCCCCCGCCGAGTTGCGCCGCAAGAACTTCATCACCGAGTTCCCCTACCAGACACAGGTGATCCTGCAGTACGACTCGGGCGATTATCACAAGACGCTGGATATGGCCGAAAAGATCGCGGATGTCGCAGGGTTTCCGGCTCGCAAGGCGGAATCCGCGGCGCGCGGCAAGCTGCGCGGTTTGGGCTATTCCACCTTCGTGGAAGCCTGCGGGATTGCCCCTTCGGCGGCGGTAGGCTCGCTTGGGTCCGCTGTCGGGCTTTGGGAAAGTGCCGAAGTCAGGGTCAATCCCGTCGGGACCCTCGAAATCCTGACCGGCAGCCACAGCCATGGTCAAGGGCACGAAACCACCTTTGCACAGGTCGCGGCGGATCGTCTGGGCATCCCGATCGACAACGTCCAGATCGTGCATGGCGACACCGACAAGGTGCAGTTCGGCATGGGCACCTATGGATCGCGTTCGGGTCCTGTGGGCATGTCGGCCATCGTCAAGGCGCTGGAGAAAGTCGAGGCGAAGGCCAAGAAGATCGCGGCCCATACGCTTGAGGCATCCGAGGATGACATCGTGATCGAGAACGGCGAGGTCAAAGTCGCCGGCACCGACAAGAAGATGGCCTGGCACGAGATCGGTCTGGCGGCCTATATCGCGCACAACCTGCCCGAAGGGATGGAGCCCGGCCTGAAGGAAACCGCCTTTTATGATCCGGTGAACTTCTCTTTCCCGGCGGGCGCGCTGATCTGCGAGGTCGAGGTCGATCCCGATACCGGCGTCACCACCATCGAAAAGTTCACCGCGGTGGATGATTTCGGCACCATCATCAACCCCAACATTGTCGAAGGTCAGGTGCATGGCGGTGTCACCCAAGGGATCGGGCAGGCGATGCTGGAACAGGTCGTCTATGACGAAAGCGGTCAGCTGATCACGGGGTCCTACATGGACTACTGCATGCCGCGTGCCGACGACGTGCCGTCCTACACGCTGGATCACAACGCAACGCCCTCGCCGCTGAACCCGCTTGGGGTCAAGGGCTGCGGCGAGGCGGGGGCCATCGGCTCGCCGCCTGCGGTGATCAACGCGATCACGGATGCCATCGGCACCAATGATCTGCAAATGCCAGCCACGCCGCTGGCGGTCTGGACGGCGCTGCAAGCTGTCAAAACCCCGATGGCCGCGGAATAAGGAGAGATCGGATGTACCAGATAAGATATCACAAGCCGGCAGCGATCGACGCGGCGCTGGCCGCGATGGAAGCCGCCGAAGAAGGCAAGCTGCTGGGTGGTGGGCAAACGCTTTTGCCGACGATGAAGCAGCGCCTTGCCGCGCCAAGCGACCTTGTCGACGTGCGGGGCATTTCCGGGATGCAGGACATCTCGGTCTCGGGCGGTGTGGTCACCATCGGGGCCGGTTCAAAGCATGCCGATGTGGCCGGAAACGCCGATGTCAGGGCGCAAATTCCCGCGCTTGCCGCTCTGGCGGGTGGCATTGGCGACCCTGCCGTCAGGGCCATGGGAACGATCGGTGGTTCGGTCGCCAATAACGACCCCGCCGCCGATTACCCCGCCGCCGTTCTGGCCCTTGGCGCAACCGTTGTCACCGACCGTCGCGAGATTGCGGCGGATGATTTCTTTGCCGGCATGTTCGCCACGGCGCTGGGTGATCACGAGATCATCACCGCGATCAAGTTCCCGGTGCCGCGCAAGGCCGGTTATGCCAAGTTCCACAACCCGGCGTCCCGCTATGCCCTGGTCGGTGTCTTTGTGGCTGATACCGGCGCGGGTGTGCGCGTTGCCGTGACCGGCGCGGCCGAGGATGGCGTTTTCCGGTCCACCGCGATCGAGACCGCGCTGGCCGCCGATTTCTCGGCCGGGGCGCTTGATCAGGTCAGTCTGGATGCGGATGGCATGCTGTCGGATATTCACGCGACGGCCGCCTATCGCGCGCATCTGGTGACCGTGATGGCCAAGCGCGCCGTGACCAAGGCAGGCTAGCCCGCGACGATCCGCAAACACGCGCCAGCCTGACCTTCGGGTTCGGCTGGCGGCGCGCATTGGCAAGCCTCTGACGGCACGGGCCATGGCCGCGCCATGCGCCTGATCATCATGTCAAATGTAGGGGGAATGGTGCCCAGGAGAGGACTCGAACCTCCACGTCCATACAGACACCAGCACCTGAAGCTGGCGCGTCTACCAATTCCGCCACCTGGGCACAGGGTCGGTGAGGGGCGATTTACGCCGCTGCCTTGGGGCTGTCAACGCGATTCGACGACAAAAAGGCGCGGTCGTATCAAATCCCGCGTTTGCGCCTTGTCGTAGCGCTGGACGGTCGATAAACCCGAACACGATCAGACAAGAGGCCCAGCGATGTCCAAGCTTGTAACCATCTTCGGCGGTTCCGGTTTTGTCGGGCGATATATTGCCCGTCGGCTGGCAAAAGAAGGCTGGCGCGTCCGCGTGGCGGTGCGCAACGTCAACGAGGCGATGTTCGTCCGCCCTTACGGTGTCGTCGGTCAGGTCGAGCCGGTGTTCTGCAATATCCGCGACGATGCCTCGGTCGCCGCTGTCACCACCGGGGCCGATGTCGTCGTCAACTGCGTCGGCGTGCTGGACGAGATCGGCAAGAATACCTTCGACGCCGTGCAGGCCGAAGGTGCCGGGCGCATCGCCCGCATCGCCGCCGAGATGGGCGTTGCGCGCATGGTCCATGTCTCGGCCATCGGGGCGAGCGCCGATTCTGCCAGCGCCTATGCCCGCACCAAGGCCGCAGGCGAGGCCGCCGTGCTGGCCGCGATGCCCGAGGCCGTGATCCTGCGCCCCTCGATCATTTTCGGCCCCGAGGACCAGTTCTTCAACCGTTTCGCAGGGATGAGCAGGCTTGGCCCCATCCTGCCCGTTGTCGGTGCCGAAACGAAGTTCCAGCCGGTCTATGTCGACGATGTGGCCGCTGCCGCGACCAACGCCGTCTTGGGCAAGGTGCCCGCAGGCACCTACGAGCTTGGCGGCCCCGGTGTGCACAGCTTCCGCGACCTCATGCAGATCATGCTGCGCGTGATCCACCGTCGCCGTCTGGTGCTGAATATTCCGTTCTGGGCCGCGAATGTGATGGCAAGGGGTTTCGGCCTTGTGCGGTTCCTGTCTGCCGGTCTGGTCAAGCCCCCGATCACCCGTGATCAGGTGGTCAACCTGCGCGCGGACAATGTCGTGTCCGAAGATGCCAGGGGTTTCGCAGACCTCGACATGCGCCCCACCGCGCTTGAGGCGGTCCTGCCCGACTATCTGTGGCGCTTCCGGCCCTCGGGCCAATACGACGCGATCAAGGACTCGGCCAAGAACCTCAAGACCTGATCTCAGAACGTCGAGGCGATGCCGAACCGGATGCCCAGGGCATCGGTCGTGAATTCTTCGGCGGTCGATGTGGTTGTCCGGCCAAGCACCATGATCTGCGGCGCAAAGCCCCAATAGGAAAGGTCGGCCAGCGTGGCGGTGATGCTGACCGCGGCAAAGCGGTCACGGCGACCGTCGAGGGTTGTGGTGAATGTGGGATAGTCGCGCAGCCCGAAGGTGATGTCACCTGACCAGAGCGCGTTCCAGACCGGTTCCGGCCATACCACGCCGCCGCCGATCCGGTATTCGTCATAGACATTCTCGAAACCGCCGTCGCTGTGGGTATAGCCCCCGACGACGTTCCATCCGCCCGCAGTCTCGTAGCGTGCTTCCAGATCATGTCGTCGCACGCTTGCATCCCGTCTGATTGCCTCTTGCCGTGTGTCGGCAAAGCGAAGCGTCAGGCGGCTGTTTTCATCCACCACGAACCCCTGTTGCAGGCTGACGGTCCGGTAATTCCATGTCGGGTCGCCGCCATACCAGATCCGCCCGGCGCCAAGGGTAAGGCTGCTGGGCCCAAGGCCTGCGCCGAAGTTGCGGTCATGGGTAAAGGACATCTCGGCGATGCCCACCGCAAAGTCGCCGCCGTCAAGCTCGGGTGCGATTCCTTCCGCCTTGGATGACAGGGAATAGGTCTGCCCCAAGAGGTAGGCCCCGACGCTGGTCCGCTGTCGGGCGGATTGCGAAAGCCGGTAATTGATCCGTGCTTCCGCCCCATACTCGATCCCCGAAAGCGCCCTGCGCGCGGCGGGCAGGACAAAGTCGAAGGGCAGACCTTCAAGCTGGAAATAGGGGTCCTCTGACCCGTCGTTGATATTGTCCGAGGGCGCGGCCCATGCGCCAAGGGCGATGGTCAGCGGGTTGGTCTGCTGTGCCCGCCTGAAATCGGCGGCGAGGCTTGTGGCCTCTGCGGTGGTGCCGGTGTGGTTTGCGGCGCGGCGGAACCAGAATTCGGACCGCGCGAAGGCGCCTGCGTTGTAATGCGCACGCCCCGCCAGTCTGGCCGCCTCGAACCTGTCGGGTTCGGTCTGCGCAAGGGCGTAGGCCTGCGCGGCGAAGCTGGCGGCGGTCGCGGGATCGCCGTTTTCGAAAGCTGCCAGCGCGCGCAGAAAGGCTGCATCCGCGTCAGCGGGGTTGTCGGCCTGCATCCGGCTGGCAATCGTCGCGACGCGCGCCCAGTCGGCCGTTGCGAGGGCGGTTTCTAGCGCGGGGTCGTTGGATTGTCCCATGGCCTGTGACGCGCCGAGACCGACCAGTGCAGCCGCCAGCATCGCCGATGTCAGTTTGCTGTGCAGGACACTTTCTCCCATTGCTTGCGGGGACCTGCGGGCGGTTCCGCTGCGTCGATGCCGCAAGTCTTACCGCATACCGCATGATCCTGCCAATTGGCGGAAATTGTTCGCGGATCGGCAAAGTCTTGCCCTGAAAATGCCATGAGATGGACGGTACTTTAATGAAAGCGGAGGCGTGGCTACCGGGAATCAAAAAGGAAGTCTGAAGATGAAATGGGTCCTGCCAGTGATCGCGATGCTGATGTTGCCCGCCTGCATGGGCGGAGGCGGGACCAGTGTGTCAGCTACGCCGCCGCCTTTGCCACCGACACAGCCTGTTTCAGCGGGTTTTGGGACAATTCTGAATCAGGCGCGGTCCGATCACGGTGCAGGGGCGCTTACCCAAGATCCAAGATTGATGTTGGCCGCGCAGAACCACTCCAACGATCAGTATATGATGGGGAAAATGACGCATGAGGGCAGCGATGGGTCTAAACTTCGCGATCGCCTGGGCCGCGTGAATTATCCCTTCACCTTGGCAGCCGAGAATGTCGCGCGGGGACAGCAGAGTGAACAACAGGTCTTTGATGACTGGATGGATTCAACCGGCCATAGAAGAAACAACCTGAACCCCCTCTTCGAAGACTACGGAATCGCGAAGGCGGGCTCTGGCAGCAACCGATACTGGACACTCGTCTTCGGTCGCACCAGCCCCGTGCCACCAGGCACTTTCTAACTATACGCAATCCACAACAGCACTACCCCCAACCCGATCCGGTAGATCACGTAAGGTGTAAAGCTGACCGACCTCAGCAGCCGCATCATGATCGTCAGCGCGAACAATGCCGCTGCGAAGGACATCGCGATAACCAGCCCGATATCGCGCAAGGCGCCTGCGTCCGCCGTGCCGATCACGTCGAGGCCCAGCAGCGCGGCCGAGGCCATGATCGTCGGGATCGACATCAGCATCGCGATCCGTGCCGCGTCGCTGCGCCCGTAGCCCAGCATCCGCCCCGCCGTGATCGTGATACCGGACCGCGAGGTGCCGGGGATCAGGGCGACCGCCTGCCAGAGACCCATCTGGAAGGCGTGCTTCAGGGTCCAGCCCTCGGTCGTTCGTTCTTCGGTGCCGGTCTGGTCCGCCCAGTAAAGCAGCACGCCGAAGATGATCATCGCCCAGCCGATGACCGCGATCCCCCGCATCATGTCCGACAGGCCGGTCAGTTTCAGGATCAGCCCGGCGATAACCACCGGAACGGTGGCGATGATCAGGCAGAGCGCAAGGAAGGCGCCGCGCGTGTCGATCTTGCCGCGCATCAGCCGCCCCAGACCGCCCAGCGCCAGCCGGACATCCCCCCAGAAGTAGAGGATGACCGCCCCCAGCGTGCCCAGATGGGCGGCGACGTCGATGACCTGCCCCTGATCCGCCATACCGGTCAGATTGGGCAAAAGGATCAGATGCCCCGAGGAAGAGACCGGCAGAAATTCGGTCAGACCCTGGATCAGGGCGATCAGTAGCAGGTTGAAGGTTGTCATGTGCAGGGCTTTTGATTCGGTCTCCTCAAACTAACCGTCTAGAAATCAGGGGAAAGAGTCCAAATAGGTCACAAATCGGTCCTAATTTTCGCCCATGAGACCAGAAAAACTGTCTGGCCGCGCCAGAATTGCGAATATAGGTCAGCAGTATTGCCTTTTCATTTTGATGCAACCGATTTACAAGGCGGTTCGCTTGGGATTTGGGGAGGGTGGCTTATGGCTGGCCAGAAGATGTTGAAGTTCACGCAGGTCGCGCGCGAGATGCCCGAGAAGCGTGCGCCAAATCTTCGCCGTGAAGACTTCAACGAAATTTACGCCGACTACGCCCGCGCGAAGGCTGAAGAGCAGTCCGCCCGTTGCAGCCAGTGCGGCGTGCCCTATTGCCAGACCCATTGCCCGCTGCACAACAATATCCCCGACTGGCTGCGCCTGACCGCCGAGGGTCGCCTGCAGGAAGCCTACGAGATCAGTCAGGCCACCAATACCTTCCCTGAAATCTGCGGCCGCATCTGCCCGCAGGACCGTCTGTGCGAGGGCAACTGTGTCATCGAACAATCGGGCCATGGCACGGTGACCATCGGCGCGGTCGAGAAATACATCACGGATACCGCCTTCGAGGAAGGCTGGGTCAAGCCGATCCGCCCCGCAATGGAACGCAGCGAAAGTGTCGGCATCATCGGCGCCGGCCCCGGCGGTCTGGCGGCAGCCGACATGCTGCGCCGTCAGGGTGTGCAGGTCACCGTTTATGACCGCTATGATCGCGGCGGCGGTTTGCTGACCTATGGCATCCCCGGCTTCAAGCTGGAGAAAGATGTCGTCATGCAGCGCATGGCGCAGCTCGAGGATGGCGGCGTCCAGTTCGTTTTGAACTGCAACGTGGGCGAGGACCTCTCGTTCGATGCAATCCGTGGAAAACACGATGCGATTCTGATCGCCACAGGCGTCTACAAGACCCGCGACCTGCCGGATTCGGGGGCCGAGGGGATCGTCACGGCGATCGACTATCTGACCGCCAGCAACCGCAAGAGCTTTGGCGACGATGTGCCGGAATTCGACAGCGGCGAGCTGAACGCGGCTGGCAAGCGCGTCGTCGTCATCGGCGGTGGCGACACGGCGATGGACTGCGTGCGCACGGCGATCCGGCAGGGCGCGACAAGCGTCAAATGTCTCTACCGTCGCGACCGCGAGAATATGCCGGGGTCCCAACGCGAGGTGCAGAACGCCGAAGAGGAAGGCGTGGAATTCGTCTGGCTGGCCGCCCCTGACGGCTTTGTCGGTGATCCGGTCACGGGCGTGAAAGTGCAGCGGATGCGCCTTGGTGCGCCTGACGCCACGGGTCGCCGCGTGCCCGAGGTGATCGCCGGTGCAGATTACGTCGAAGAGGCCGATCTGGTGATCAAGGCGCTGGGTTTCGAGCCCGAGGACCTGCCCGCCCTCTGGGGTGTCGAAGGGCTGGAGGTGACCCGCTGGGGCACCATCAAGGCCGCCTTCACCACCGGCCAGACATCGCTGGAAGGCGTCTATGCGGCAGGTGATATCGTGCGTGGCGCCTCGCTTGTGGTCTGGGCGATCCGTGATGGCCGCGATTGCGCCGAGGCCATTCTGGACTACCTCGGACAGGTGGAAACCGTTGCCGCAGAATGATGTCTGCAACACGTCGGCGCAACGTCGGCAAAACGTCGGGCATGATTGCACGTTGCTCTGCGCAATACGTCAAAGGCACTGACCTGAAGGGTAAAGATATGATGAAACCACTCGCCTTTGTCGCTGCCGTTGTCGCGGCCACCCCCGTGGTCGCGCAGCAAAGCTTTGCGGCGCCCGAGGGTTGCCAAGGCACCCTGACCGTCCAGCACAAGGGCTGTGTCGTGATCAATATCTGGCAGTGCGAGGCCGATACCCCCGGTGACCAGTGGATCGCGCTTTTCGGTCTGGGGGGTCTGTTCAGCGTTCAGCGCGTCGATCGCGAATTCCAGTGGATCGAGGCCTTCAAGATCACGGGCGACGAATCCCTGATCCAGCCTGCGGATGATCCCGCGTCTCTGGACGAATTGTTCGCGACCCAGATCGACACCTGGGATTTCACGCTGCAGACCGAAACAGGACCAGAGCGTCATGTGGGCTATGACCTGCTGACCGGTGAAACCGTGGTGATCGACGGCGAGGAATTGCTGCGCACCGAATTTCAGGGCCGCACGCTGGATGCCGACGGCAACGAGATCGAGGCCGGTGCGGGCCGTCAATACGTCAGCGAAAAGCACCGCATGTTCTTTCTTGGCGAGACATGGGACGCCGACAGCCCCGAGGACATCATCGACATGTCGCCGGTCGAGTTCATCTATCCCGGCGAGACCGGCTTCTTCACGTCCCAGCCGATTTACGAATGCAACCAGATCGACGCAGGCTTTCGCCCCTGACCCGACAAAGACAAAGCCCATCCCGACAGGATGGCCCCGCCCGTGAAAGGACAGACCGATGACAACATATGACGCTACCTGGGTCGCCGCCGAGCAAGCCAAGCGCAAGTGGATGGCGGAGAACAGCCTTTACAAGGCGGATGACGAGCACGCCTCTTGCGGTGTGGGTCTTGTGGTCTCGATCAGCGGCACGCCCTCGCGGGATGTGGTCGAAAAGGGGATCAACGCGCTGAAGGCGGTCTGGCACCGTGGTGCCGTCGATGCCGATGGCAAGACCGGCGATGGCGCGGGCATCCATGTGCAGATCCCGGTTCCGTTCTTTTATGACCAGATCGAACGGACGGGCCACGCCCCCGACAATGGCAAGCTGATCGCCGTTGGCCAGATCTTTCTGCCGCGCACCGATTTCGGCGCGCAGGAACGCTGCCGCACCATCGTCGAGACCGAGGTGCTGCGTCTGGGGCACTATATCTATGGCTGGCGCCATGTGCCGGTGAACACCGAGGTGCTGGGCGACAAGGCCAATGCCACCCGCCCCGAGATCGAGCAGATCCTGATCCGCAACGAAAAGGGTCTGGATGAGGAACAGTTCGAGCGCGAGCTTTACATCATCCGCCGCCGGATCGAGAAAGCCGCCGCTGCTGCGGGCATCGCGGGGATGTATGTCTGCTCGCTGTCCTGCCGGTCGATCATCTACAAGGGCATGATGCTGGCCGAACAGGTGGCCGAATTCTATCCCGACCTGATGGATGCCCGGTTCGAGAGCGCTTTCGCGATCTATCACCAGCGCTATTCCACCAATACCTTCCCGCAGTGGTCGCTGGCCCAGCCCTTCCGGATGCTGGCCCATAACGGCGAGATCAACACGCTGAAGGGCAACATCAACTGGATGAAGAGCCACGAAATCCGCATGGCATCCAGCGCCTTCGGTGACAAGGCCGAGGATATCAAACCGATCATCCCGTCGGGGGCATCGGATTCTGCGGCGCTCGATTCCGTGTTCGAGGTGCTGGTCCGTGCAGGCCGCAACGCGCCGATGGCCAAGACGATGCTGGTGCCCGAAGCCTGGTCGCAGCAGGCGATCGAGATGCCGCAGGCTTGGCGCGACATGTATGGCTATTGCAACGCCGTGATGGAACCATGGGATGGTCCCGCCGCCCTTGCCATGACCGATGGCCGCTGGGTCTGTGGCGGTCTGGACCGCAACGGCTTGCGCCCCTTGCGCTATGTCGTCACCGGCGACGGTCTGCTGGTGGCGGGCTCCGAGGTGGGGATGGTCACCGTCAACGAGGCCACGGTCGTCGAAAAGGGCGCTCTGGGCCCCGGCCAGATGATCGCGGTCGATATGGCCGAGGGTCGGCTTTATCGCGACGAAGAGCTGAAGGACAAGCTGGCCGCCGCACAGCCCTTTGGTGAATGGGTCGAGAAAGTCGTCGATCTCAACAGCATGATGCGCGACGTGCCCGAAAAGGCGCTGTTCGAGGGTGACCAGTTGCGCAAGCGGCAGGTGGCCGCCGGTTACAGCATCGAAGAACTGGAACAGGTGCTGGCCCCGATGGCCGAGGACGGCAAAGAGATGATCGCCTCGATGGGTGACGACACGCCCTCGGCGGTGCTGTCCAAGACCTATCGCCCGCTGTCGCATTTCTTCCGGCAGAACTTCAGCCAGGTGACGAACCCGCCGATTGACTCACTTCGTGAAACCCGGGTGATGAGCCTGAAAACGCGGTTCGGGAACCTCAAGAACGTGCTGGACGAGGATTCCTCGCAGACGGAAATCCTGCTGCTGGAAAGCCCCTTCGTGGCCAATGCCGAATTCGATGAGATGATGCGCCAGTTCGGTGACAGCGTCGCCGTGATCGACTGCACCTTCGCGGCGGGGCGCGGGGCGCTGAATGCAGGATTGCAGCGCATCCGTGACGAGGCAGAGGATGCCGTGCGGTCCGGCGCGGGGCATATCGTGCTGACAGACCAGCATCAGGATGAAACGCGGGTCGGGATGCCGATGATCCTTGCGACTTCGGCGGTCCATTCGGGGCTGACCAAGAAGGGCCTGCGCACCTTCTGTTCGCTCAACGTGCGCTCTGCCGAATGTATCGACCCGCATTACTTCGCCGTGCTGATCGGCTGCGGTGCGACCACGGTGAACGCCTATCTGGCGCAGGATTCGATTGCGGACCGTGTGCGCCGGGGCCTGATCGAGGGATCCCTGACCGAGGCCGTCGTGCGCTACCGTGCGGCGATCGACGCGGGCCTGCTGAAGATCATGTCGAAGATGGGGATTTCGGTTCTGTCGTCCTATCGCGGCGGTCTGAACTTCGAGGCCGTGGGCCTGTCGCGCGCGATGTGTGCGGAATACTTCCCCGGGATGCACAGCCGCATCTCGGGCATCGGCACCAACGGGATCCAGACCAAGCTGGAAGAGGTCCACACCAAGGGCTGGAAGGGCGGCACCGATGTTCTGCCCATCGGCGGCTTCTACAAGGCCCGCCGGTCCGGTGAAAAGCATGCCTGGGAAGCGCAGACGATGCATATGCTGCAGGCCGCCTGCAACAAGGCGTCCTATGCGCTGTGGCAGCAGTATTCCAAGGCGATGCAGGCCAACCCGCCGATCCATCTGCGGGACCTTCTGGCGATCAAGCCTCTGGGTGCGCCGGTGCCCATCGAAGAGGTGGAAAGCATCACCGCGATCCGCAAGCGGTTCGTCACTCCGGGGATGTCTTTGGGCGCGCTATCGCCCGAGGCGCACAAGACCCTGAACGTCGCCATGAACCGCATCGGTGCCAAGTCCGACAGCGGCGAGGGCGGCGAGGATCCCGCGCATTTCCACCCTGAACCCAACGGCGACAACCCTTCGGCGAAGATCAAGCAGGTGGCATCCGGTCGTTTCGGGGTCACCGCGGAATATCTGAACGCCTGTGAAGAGTTGGAAATCAAGGTCGCGCAGGGTGCCAAGCCCGGCGAGGGCGGCCAGTTGCCCGGCATGAAGGTGACCGAGCTGATCGCCCGTCTGCGCCATTCCACCAAGGGGGTGACGCTGATTTCGCCTCCGCCGCACCATGATATCTACAGTATCGAGGATCTGGCGCAGCTGATCTATGACCTCAAGCAGATCAACCCGCGCGCCAAGGTGACGGTCAAGCTGGTGTCGTCGTCCGGTGTCGGCACGATTGCCGCCGGTGTGGCCAAGGCCAAGGCCGATGTGATCCTGATTTCGGGGCACAACGGCGGCACGGGTGCCTCGCCCGCCACATCCATCAAATACGCCGGTCTGCCGTGGGAAATGGGCCTGACCGAGGCGCATCAGGTGCTGGCGATGAACAACCTGCGCGAACGCATCACGCTGCGCACCGATGGCGGCCTGCGCACGGGCCGCGACATCGTCATGGCCGCGATGATGGGGGCCGAGGAATACGGCATCGGCACCGCCGCGCTGATCGCGATGGGCTGTATCATGGTGCGCCAGTGCCAGTCGAACACCTGCCCTGTCGGTGTCTGCACGCAGGACGAGGCCCTGCGCGCCAAGTTCACCGGCAATGCCGAGAAGGTCGTCAACCTGATCACCTTCTATGCCACCGAGGTGCGGGAAATCCTTGCATCCATCGGGGCGCGGTCGCTTGACGACATCATCGGCCGTGCGGACCTGCTGACGCAGGTGTCGCGTGGCTCGGCGCATCTGGATGATCTGGACCTGAACCCGCTCTTGATCACCGTCGATGGCGCGAACAAGATCAAATACGACCGCAAGCGTCCGCGCAATCCGGTCGATGATACGCTGGATGCGCAGATCGTGCAGGATGCCGCGCGCTTCCTGAACGATGGTGAGAAGATGCAGCTGGATTACGCGGTGCAGAACACGCTGCGGACCATCGGCACGCGCACCAGCAGCCATATCGTGCAGCAGTTCGGGATGCGCAACGCGCTGCAGCCCGATCACCTGACGGTCAAGCTGCGCGGCTCCGCCGGTCAGTCGCTGGGGGCCTTCGCGGCACCGGGGCTGAAGCTGGAGGTCTCGGGCGATGCCAACGACTATGTCGGCAAGGGTCTGTCGGGCGGCACCATTGTCGTGCGTCCGCCCATGGTCAGCCCGCTGGTGGCATCCGAGAACACGATCATCGGCAACACGGTGCTTTACGGGGCGACGGACGGCTACCTTTTCGCCGCCGGTCGCGCGGGCGAGCGGTTCGCGGTGCGCAACTCGGGCGCCAAGGTGGTGATCGAGGGCTGCGGGTCCAACGGCTGTGAATACATGACCGGCGGTGTCGCGGTGATCCTTGGCGAGATCGGCGCGAACTTCGGGGCGGGGATGACGGGCGGGATGGCCTATCTCTATGATCCGAAGGGTGCCGCACCTGCGCTGATGAACATGGAAACGCTGGTGACCTGCGCTGTCACGGTGCAGCATTGGGAAGACCAGTTGAAGGGTCTGATCATGCGTCACGCCGCCGAGACCGGCAGCGTGAAGGCGGCCGAGATCCTGCAACATTGGGAGGCCGAGAAGGCGCACTTCCTGCAGGTCTGCCCGAAAGAGATGCTGATCCATCTGCCCCATCCGCTGAGCATCGAAGAAGCCGCGATCCCTGCGGAGTAAAGAACACGCCCCCGCGGCAATCCTGTTGCGGGGGCGTTGACCTCTGGGTATCGCGCGTGGCTTATGGTGGCTGATGGCAGAGCAGAGCAAGACGCGGGCGAAGGCTGCCAAGAAGCCGGCCCCGAGAAAGAAAACCGCCAAGAAGACAGATGACCAGCCCGGGCTGCTGGCGCGGGTGCGCGTCCGTCTGCGGCGTGTGCTTGTCTGGTCGGTGCTGGGCGTCGTGGGGCTCGTTCTGCTCTGGACCAGTGTTTATGCGCTGATCAATCCGCCGACGACGTCTTACATGCTGTCCGAAAGCCGCCGCCTTGGCGGGGTGCAGCATGACTGGGTCGCGATCGACGACATCGCCCCGATCATGGCGCGCGCGGTCGTCGCCGCCGAGGATGCGGATTTCTGCCTGCATTGGGGGCTGGATGTGAACGCGATCCAGCGCGCGGCGGATACGGGTATCGGCGGGGCCTCGACGATCTCGCAGCAGGTGGTGAAGAATGTGTTCCTCTGGCAAAAGCGGTCATGGCTGCGCAAGGCGGTCGAGGCTCTCTGGACGCCGGTGGCAGAGGCGCTTTGGTCCAAGCGGCGGATCGTCGAGATTTATCTGAACGTGGCCGAGTTCGACGAAGGCGTGTTCGGCGTGCAGGCGGCGGCGCGGCATTATTTCGGTGTCGATGCATCCGATCTGAACCGCACGCAGGCCGCGCGGCTGGCGGCGATCCTGCCCGCGCCCAAAAGCCGGTCCGCCAGCAACCCCGGCAATTTTACCCGCAACCGTGCCGCCTCGATCCTGTCCGGTGCCGATACGATAGCGGCGGATGGGCGCGCGGATTGCTTTGAGAACTGACCTGCGGATTGATCTACCGCCCGCCATGCGGCATTGAAGAGAGGTCCGGTTTTTACGAGCACATCATGAATACGCTTTATCATTACGCCCTTTCCCCATTCTGCCGCAAAGTCCGCCTGTCGCTGGCGGAGAAGAAGATCGAGGTCGGGCTGGTGGAAGTGCGTTACTGGGAACAGGACCCGGACTTTCTGCGCCGCAATCCGGCGGGCAAGGTGCCGGTGCTGAAGATCGACGGCATGATGATGTCCGAAAGTGCGGCCATCTGCGAATATCTCGAAGAGGCCTATCCGACCCCCGCCCTGCTGCCGCGCGATCCCAAGGCGCGCGCCGAGGCTCGGCGGCTGGTGGGCTGGTTCGACGACAAGTTCCATCACGAGGTGACCGTCAAGCTGACCGGCGAGCGGGTCAACCGCAAGGTCATGGGGTTGGGCTATCCCGACAGCACCAGGGTCAAGGAAGGCGCGCGGGCGATCAAGTATCACCTCGACTATATGACCTATCTGCTCGAAGACCGCCGCTGGCTGGCGGGCAATGACATGACGCTGGCGGATTTCGCCGCTGCCGCGCAATTGTCATGTCTCGATTACACCAGCGACGTGGACTGGAACCGCAGCGAGGCGGTCAAGGACTGGTATGCCAAGATCAAGTCGCGGCCTGCCTTCCGGTCCGTTCTGGCGGACGAGGTGCCGGGGTTCACGCCTGCGGCGCATTATGCGGACCTCGATTTCTGAGCGGCGCAAGAGCCGCAGGGGCAACCCGACGATGGATGATCTGAAAACCCGCCTGAAGGACCATGCGCGCAAGGCGGGGTTTGCCGGGATGGGCGTGTGCCGTCCTGATGCGGTGCCCGAACTGCCCGCGCGGTTGCAGGCTTTCGTCGATGCGGGGATGCATGGGCAGATGGGGTGGATGGCGGACCGGATGCACTGGCGCGCCGATCCGGCGGCGCTCTGGCCCGAGGCGCGGTCGGTGATCATGCTGGCCGAGGTCTATACCCCCGATCATGATCCTTTGGCGGTGCTGGGCCAAAAGGACCGCGCGGCGATCAGTGTCTATGCGCAGAACAAGGATTACCACGATGTGGTGAAAAAGCGGCTCAAGTCCCTGGGCCGCTGGTTGATCGATCAGGTCGCGGGGGCCGAGATCAAGGTTTTCGTCGATACCGCGCCGGTGATGGAAAAGCCACTGGCGCAGGCGGCGGGCCTTGGCTGGCAGGGCAAGCATACCAATCTGTTAAGCCGCGATCTGGGCAACTGGTTCTTTCTGGGCGCGATTTTCACGACGGTGGACCTGGAGCCCGACGCGGCAGAGGTCAGCCATTGCGGGTCCTGCACCGCCTGTCTGGACATCTGCCCGACCGCTGCCTTCCCCGCCCCTTACCGTCTGGATGCGCGGCGCTGCATTTCCTATCTGACGATCGAGCATAAGGGACCGGTGGACAAGGACCTGCGCCCGCTGATGGGAAACCGCATCTATGGGTGCGACGACTGTCTGGCGGTTTGCCCGTGGAACAAGTTTGCCGTCGCAGGGCGCGATGTGCGGTTGGCGGCGCGGGATGATCTGATCGCACCGCCCTTGGCGGACCTCGCCGCGCTGGATGATGCGGGGTTCCGCGCGCGGTTCGCAGGCTCGCCCATCAAGCGCATCGGCCGTGACCGCTTTGTCCGCAATGTGGCCTATGCGATCGGCAATTCCGGTGACCCTGCGCTTGCCCCTGCCGTTTCACCTTTGCTTGAGGACGCCGACGCGGCGGTCGCCGATGCGGCGGCTTGGGCTATGTCGTCCATAAAGGAGGACTGACCCATGCTTTTGCGTACGCTCGCCCTTGTGATCTTTCCCGCTGCCGCTGCCGCACAGGTGGCGCAGGGACCGGCCAATGCCGATTTCACGCCCGCATTCGAGAACCAGACCCGCGCGCCCGCCTTGCCAGAAACGCCCGTGCGGACCGAAGTTTTCGCCACGGGGCTGGACGGGCCTTGGGGGATCGACGCCTTGCCCTCGGGCCAGTTTCTGGTGACCGAGATCGGCGGCGATATGCGGATCATCAATGCCGATGGCAGCGTGACGCGGCCCCTGTCCGGCCTGCCGGAGGTGGCTGTCGGCGGTCAGGGCGGATTGCTGGATGTGAATGTCTCGCCCGATTTCGCCAATGACCGAATGGTGTTCTGGACCTATGCCAAGGATGTGCGCGGCGGTGCGGTCACGGCTGCTGCCAGTGGTGCATTGCAGGCCGACGGTAGCCTGACGGATGTGCGCGACATCTTCGTGCAGGACCCTGCCGTGCGCGGCGGGCGGCATTTCGGCAGCCGTGTCGTGCCGCTGGCGGATGGGTCCGTCTTTGTCACCACGGGCGACCGTGGCGAGGGTGACCGCGGCGATCTGGTGCAGGACATGGCCTCGACCGTGGGCAAGGTCGTGCGGGTGACGCGTGATGGCACGCCTTTTGCGGGCAATCCCTTTATCGGGCGTGACGGTCATGATCTGATCTGGTCGTCGGGACACCGTAACGTGCAGGGTGCGGCGCTGGATGCGCAAGGCAACCTCTGGACGGTCGAACACGGGCCGCGCGGCGGGGACGAGCTGAACCGGCCAGAGGCGGGCGTCAACTATGGCTGGCCGGTGGTCAGCTATGGCATCAACTATCGCGGATCGGATGTGGGCCAAGGGATGCCGCGCGCGAGCGGCTTTGCCGAGCCGGTCTATTACTGGGACCCTGTGATCGCGCCATCGGGGATGGCCTTCTATGACGGGTCATATGCCCTGTGGCGGGGGGACTTGCTGATTGCCTCGCTCAACCCCGGGGGGCTGGTCCGGCTGAAGCTGGAGAATGGCCGTGTGGTGGGTGAGGAACGGATCCAGACAGAGCTTGGCCGCCTGCGCGATGTCGAGGTGCTGCCAGACGGGTCGGTTCTGGTGATCGGTGATGCAGGGGATGCAACGCGGATCATCCCGCAGTAGGGGTTTTCCATCCCGCAACGCAGGCCTAGGGTGCGTCCTGAAAGGGGCACATCATGCAACCGTTGCGCGGCATTCTGTTCAAGGTCCTGTCGGTTTGCGTCTTCATGGCGATGGCCAGCCTGATCAAGGCGTCGTCGGACGTGGTCCCGCCCGGGCAGGCGGTCTTCTTCCGGTCGTTCTTTGCCTTGCCGATCATCGTCGGCTGGCTGGCCGTCCGGCGCGAGTTGCGCCACGGCTGGAAGACGCAGAACCCGATCTCGCATGTCTGGCGCGGGCTGGTGGGCACCACCGCGATGGGCCTTGGCTTTATGGGGCTGGGCCTGCTGCCGCTGCCCGAGGTGACGGCGATCGGCTATGCCGCGCCCCTGCTGGTGGTCATTTTCGCCGCGATGTTTCTGGGCGAGGACGTGCGCGCTTTTCGCCTGACCGCCGTGGCGCTGGGCATGGTCGGCGTGCTGATCGTGCTGACGCCGCGCCTGTCGGTCGGGGCGGCGCTGAACACATCCGAGACCTTGGGCGCGATCGTCGTGCTGATGGGGGCGGTCATGGCCGCGCTGGCGCAGGTCTTTGTCCGCAAGATGGTCGCGACGGAAACGACAGCCGCGATTGTTTTCTGGTTCACCATCACATCCTCGGTCATGGCGCTGTTCACCCTGCCATGGGGCTGGGCCGTGCCTAGCTGGCAGGTTGCGCTGATGCTGGTCATGGCGGGCTTGCTGGGCGGGATCGGGCAGATATTGCTGACGTCGAGCTATCGCTATGCCGATGCCTCGCTGGTGGCGCCGTTCGATTATACCTCGATGCTGCTGGCCCTCGTGATCGGCTATTTCATCTTCGACGAGGTGCCGACCCTGACCATGCTGCTGGGCGCGGCAATCGTGATCTTTGCCGGCGTGCTGATCATCTGGCGCGAGCGTCAGTTGGGCTTGCAACGCGCGCAACAGCGCAAGGCGACGGGGAACGTCGGCGGCTAGGGGTTGAAGCGGAACTTGCGGATGATGCCCCTGACGCCTTCGAGGGTCCGCCGGATCCCGGGCGGGCTGTCCGGCACCTGAAGGCCGAGATCGGCATAGAGCGACCAGATATCCCGCACATCCTCGGGCGAGAAGCGGGCGGGCACCTGTGCGGTCTGGCCGCCTTTGGGGCGCTGCAACTGGGGCGGGATCCGGAACGGCAGACCGGCGGCTTCATGCACCAGCAGTTTTTGATTCAGCCGCGCGATCAGGCGGGGATGGGCGTCTTGCGGTTCGACCCTCAGTTTGTGATTGCGGAATGATCCGGTGTCCCAGTTGAACAGGACAACCGCAAAGAGATTGTCGGGCCCCGGCCGCGCGGGCAGGGGCTGCGGATTTTCGACGTGCTGGGCAGGGTTCGTGCGGTAGAACGCATGGGCGGCGACCGCAAAGTCGCACTGCGGCTGGCTGAGCATCCAGTAGATCAGCCCGTTGTGGGCATCGCCGCGGGTGCGCCGGATGGTGTCGAGCCAGAGGTCCTGGGGCGCCTCTTTCAGCAGCCGCCGGAGCTGGAACTCGCTATCGGAAATGCGCGCCCTGTTGGGGTTCTGCGGGGCATTTTGGTTGGCGGAAGGGACCATGATACAACTTACACTACGAAGTGCCCGATAGATGCCGCTGAAAACAGACGGAAGTTTGGCGAGGGCTGCCTTGATCGAAAATTTGTTGTTTTCCAGAACGAGTCAATGATGTTTTCGAAGGCGCGATTATCCGCCGATCAGAGACAATTTCAGAAGAGTTGACGGATTTCCGCCGATCGGTGTTATGATCGGGGCCCGAAGAACGGAGGAAAGCATGACCAAGCATATTCTGGATCACGGCCGTTCGAAGCGTGAATCGGCCGTCGCGAAAGCGGTCGCTGCGCTGGAGAAAGATCAGCCGAAGCCGGCCACGCTGGCGCTGCAACGCCGCCGGCGGTCGCGTGACGAAAGCCAGCGATCCGCGCAATTTCTGCGGCTTGCCCGGGCGCGGGTCGAATAGGTCGCAATGAAAAGGGGCGCCACGGCGCCCCTTGTTCCGACCGGATGCAGCGCAGGTCTAGCTGCGCACCAGCTTTTCGTAATCCTGCGCGATTTCGCGCGTGATCGCGCCGACCTCGAAGTTGTAGTCGCCGATCTGGCCGACGGGGGTGACCTCGGCTGCGGTGCCGGTCAGCCAGCACTGCTCGAAGCCTTCCAGTTCCTCGGGCATGATGTGCCGTTCATGCACGGTCAGCCCCTTGTCCTTCAGCATCCCGATGACGGTTTGACGGGTCAGACCGTTGAGGAAGGCATCGGGCGTCGGGGTGTGGATCTCGCCGTCCTTGACGAAAAAGATGTTGGCGCCCGTCGCCTCGGCCACGTAGCCGCGATAGTCGAACATCATCGCGTCCGAGCAGCCCTTTGCCTCGGCTGTGTGTTTGGACATGGTGGCGATCATGTAAAGACCGGCGGCCTTGGCCTGTGACGGGGCGGTTTCGGGGCTGGGGCGTTTCCATTTCGCGATATCCAGCTTGGCGCCCTTCATCTTGGCGTCGCCGTAGTAGTTGCCCCATTCCCAGACCGCGACGGCCATGTGCACGGGGTTGCGGGCGGATGCGACACCCATGTCGGGGCCTGCACCGCGCCATGCAAGCGCACGGACATAGGCGTCTTTCAGGCCGTTTGCGTCGAGGGCGGCCTGTTTGGCGGCCTCGATCTGGTCCACGGTATAGGGGATCTCGAAGTCGATCAGCCTGCCCGAGTTCAACAGACGCTCGGAATGTTCGCGCGATTTGAAGATCTTGCCGCCATAGCAACGCTCGCCCTCGAACACGGACGAGGCATAGTGCAGCGCATGGGTCAGGATGTGCACTTTCGCGTCGCGCCATTCGACCAACTGGCCGTCCATCCAGATTTTGCCGTCTCTATCGTCATATGCGCCAGCCATCGCTGCCTCCATCCCGTTTTGCATTTGTTACGTAGATAAGTCCGTTTCGGACATAATGTTGCGTAGTTTCTGCGTTTCGCTACCAGTTGATTCTTGGAATGTCAACAAAGCTGACGTATTGTCGCCCCAAGATCAAAGGAGACGATACCCATGAGCCAGGGACTGCCGCCACAGATGGGGCAAAGCCTGCTGTTCCTGACGGATGAACAGCTGCGCAAAGGGATCGAGGCGATGTTCTTTGCCTATCGCGGTTTCACCGCCGATCCGGATCGTATCCTCGAAGAACTGGGCTATGGCCGCGCGCATCATCGCGCGATCCATTTCATCAACCGCAGCCCGGGAACGACCGTCAACAACCTTCTGTCGATCCTTGGTGTGACAAAGCAATCGCTCAATCGTGTCTTGCGTACGCTGATCGAAGACGGTTTGGTCAAAAGCACCGTAGGCCGCCGCGACAAGCGCGAGCGTCATTTGCACCTGACAGAGGACGGCGCAACGCTGGAACGGGCGCTGTCGGATGCGCAACGCGACCGGATGCGGGCGGCCTACCGTGCCGCAGGACCCGAGGCGGTTGCCGGTTTCCGGCAGGTGCTGGAGGCGATGATGGATGAGGATGCGCGCCGGCATTACGAGGCGATGAAGGACTTTGTGGAATGAGTAGCGACGACGCCCATTTGTTGATTGTCGATGATGACGAACGGATCCGTGGGCTGTTGCAGAAGTTCCTGATCCGGTCGGGCTTTCTGGTCTCCACTGCCCGCGATGCCGCCCACGCTCGCCGCATCCTGTCGGGGCTGGAATTCGATCTGATCGTGCTTGACGTGATGATGCCGGGCGAAGACGGGGTCTCGCTTTGTCGGGATCTGCGCCGAACGATCCCGACGCCGGTCATGCTGCTGACCGCCAAGGGCGACACCGATGACCGGATCACCGGACTGGAGGCAGGGGCGGACGACTATCTTGCCAAACCCTTCGAGCCGAAAGAGCTGCTGTTGCGGATCAACGCGATCCTGCGCCGTGTCCCCGCGGCAGAGCCTGCGATCGTCCTGCCCAAGGTGCTGAACCTCGGCCCGATCCGCTATGACATCGAGCGCGGCGAGATGTGGCACGGCGAAAAGCTGGTGCGGCTGACGGCGACCGAAAGCCAGTTGATGAAGATCTTCTCGGGTTGCCCCGGCGAGGCGGTGACACGGACAAGGCTGGTCGAGGAACTCAGCCGGTCGGGCGGGCAGACGCAGGAGCGCGCGGTCGACGTGCAGATCACCCGCCTGCGCCGCAAGATCGAGATGGACCCCAAGCAGCCGCGCTATCTGCAGACCGTGCGCGGCGCGGGATACATGTTGTCGCCGGAATAGGCCAAATCGCTCTTGAGTGTCGGGGCTGAAACGGGTCTTTTGTCGCCATGACGACTGCGCTGATCACCCATGATGACTGCTACGGCCATGTCACCCCGCCCGGGCACCCCGAACAGGTGGCGCGGCTGGATGCGGTGCTCGGCGCGCTGGAAGGGATGGACCTGACCCGCGTGAAGGCGCCGCTTGCCGCCGATGACGATCTACTGCGCGTGCATCCCAAATCCTACATCGACATGGTGCGGGCGGCGGCACCCGATACAGGCTGGCGTTCGCTGGATGGCGATACGCATATGTCCGCGGGCACGCTGGCGGCGGCCTATCGCGCGGCGGGCGGTGTCGTCCGTGCCGTCGATCTGGTGCTGGGCGGCGAGGTGCACAACGCCTTTGCCGCCGTGCGCCCGCCGGGACATCATGCCGAACGCGAGACCGCCATGGGCTTTTGCTTTTTCGGCAATGTCGTGGTCGGTGCCCGTCACGCGCTGGACCATCACGGCCTGTCTCGCGTCGCGATCGTGGATTTCGACGTGCACCATGGCAACGGCACGCAGGATCTGGTCGAGGATGATCCGCGCATCCTTTTCGTCTCGTCGCATCAATGGCCGCTCTATCCCGGCACGGGGGCCGCGCATGAGACGGGCTGCGGCAACATCGTGAATCTGCCCCTGCCCGAAGGCACGGAATCGGCGGGATTTCGGGCGGCCTACGAACGGCAGGTCTTCCCCCGGATCGACACATTCAAGCCGCAGTTGCTGATTATTTCGGCGGGGTTCGATGCGCATCGCGCGGACCCGCTGGCGGGGCTGGAACTCGAGGCTGCGGATTTCGCCTGGGTGACGGAACGCCTCTGCGATCTGGCGGACAAGCATTGCGGCGGACGGGTGGTGTCCAGCCTCGAAGGGGGCTACGACCTAGAGGCATTGGGCGCATCCGCTGCGGCCCATGTGCGTGTTCTGGAGGAAAGAGGCCGATGAGCGATATTGACGCGATGACCTTTGAAGAGGCGATAAAAGAGCTGGAGAAAGTCGTCGGCCAGCTTGAACGCGGCGATGTGGCGCTGGACGACAGCATCGCGCTTTATGAACGCGGGGCGAAGCTGAAGGCGCGTTGCGAGGCCAAGCTGAAAGAGGCCGAGGAAAAGGTCGCCAAGATCACCCTGGGTGCCGATGGCACACCGGCTGGCACGGCGCCTCTCGATGACTGAGGGCGGGTTTCGCCTTGCGGCGCTGGAACGCCGCCCGCTGAAGGACGCGATGGCGCAAGCGGCAAAGGTGGCGCAAGCGCGGGTCGGCTTTGCGCTGAGCACGCAAGAGGGCGATCTGCCTGCCGCGATGCTCTATGCCGTGACCGGCGGCAAGGCGCTGCGGGCGTTTCTGGCGCTGGAAAGCGCGCGGTTGCACCAGATCAATCCGGTGGCGGTCGCCGGTGCGGCGGCGGCGATCGAGTGTATCCACGCCTATTCGCTGGTGCATGACGACCTGCCCTGCATGGACGACGACGAGACCCGTCGTGGCCAGCCCACCGTTCACCGCAAATGGGACGAGGCGACGGCGGTGCTGGCAGGCGACGCCCTGCAGGCGCTGGCGTTCGAACTGCTGGTGCAGACGGACTGTTCGCCGCGCGCCAAGATGAACCTTGTCGTCTCGCTGGCCCATGCCGCCGGTGTGCGCGGCATGGTCGGCGGTCAGGCGGCGGATATCGCGGCCGAAACGGCGGGCGCGCCGCTGGACCTTGACCGGATCATGGCCTTGCAGGCGGGCAAGACCGGCGCGCTGATCACATGGTCCGCTCTTGTCGGTCCGCGCATGGCCGAGGCCGAGCGGGAACCCATGACCATCTATGGCGAGGCCTTGGGACAGGCCTTTCAGATCGCCGACGACATTCTGGACGAGACCGGCGATGCGGCGGTTGTCGGCAAGGCCGTCGGCAAGGATGCGGCGGCTGGTAAAGCGACTTTCGTTTCGCTATTGGGCCTCGATGGGGCAAAGCGCCGCGCAGCCGATCTGGTTGATGCGGCCTGCGATGCGCTATCTCCTTACGGCGAAGACGCCGAAACATTGAAAGAGGCCGCGCGGTTCGTGATCGCGCGCACGCATTAAGAAGGGTCGCCATGTCAGACCGCCCGCATACGCCCGTTCTGGATCGGGTCAAGACACCTGCCGACATGAAGGGACTGTCCGACGCCGAGTTGCGGCGCCTGGCGGATGACCTGCGGGCCGAGACGATCTCGGCTGTGTCGGAAACGGGCGGGCATCTGGGCGCGGGGCTTGGCGTGGTCGAACTGACGGTGGCCCTGCACGCGGTCTTCGATGCGCCCAAGGACAAGATCATCTGGGACGTGTCCCACCAGTCTTACCCGCACAAGATCCTGACGGGGCGGCGCGACCGGATCAGGACCCTGCGGCAGGAAGGCGGGCTGTCCGGTTTCACCAAACGGTCCGAAAGCCCCTATGACCCGTTCGGTGCGGCCCATTCCAGCACCTCGATTTCGGCGGCACTTGGCTTTGCGGTGGCGCGCGATCTGGGCGGTGAGGGCGGTGACGCCATTGCCGTGATCGGCGACGGGGCGATGTCGGCGGGCATGGCCTATGAGGCGATGAACAACGCAGGCCATCTGGGCAAGCGGCTGATCGTGATCCTCAACGACAACGAGATGTCCATCGCGCCCCCGACAGGGGCGATGTCGGCCTATCTGTCTCGCCTCTATGCGGGCGAGCCGTTTCAGGAATTCAAGGCGGCGGCCAAGGGGGCGGTGTCCCTGCTGCCCGAACCCTTCCGCGAGGGGGCCAAGCGCGCCAAGGACATGCTGAAACATATGACGGTGGGCGGCACCCTCTTTGAAGAATTGGGGTTTGACTATCTCGGCCCGATCGACGGGCACGACATGGAGCAGCTCTTGTCGGTCTTGCGGACGGTCAAGGTGCGGGCGGATGGGCCGATCCTGATCCATGCGATCACCAGGAAGGGCAAGGGCTATGCCCCTGCCGAAGGTGCCAGCGACAAGGGCCATGCGACGGCCAAGTTCGATGTGGTCACGGGCAAGCAGACCAAGGCGCCGAGCAATGCGCCCAGTTATACGGCAGTCTTTGCCGAGACATTGTGCAAACTGGCCGCCGACGACCGCAAGATCTGTGCGGTGACCGCCGCGATGCCGGATGGCACGGGCCTGTCGCGGTTCATGCAGCGCTATACCAGCCGCTGTTTCGATGTGGGCATCGCCGAACAGCATGCGGTGACCTTCAGCGCGGGGCTGGCTGCGGGCGGGATGCGGCCCTTCTGCGCGCTTTACTCGACCTTCCTGCAGCGTGGTTACGATCAGGTCGTGCATGACGTGGCCATCCAGCGCCTGCCTGTGCGTTTTGCCATCGACCGCGCGGGGCTGGTCGGTGCCGATGGGGCGACCCACGCAGGGTCTTTCGACGTGGCCTATCTGGCGAACCTGCCCGGCTTTGTCGTGATGGCTGCGGCGGATGAGGCGGAACTGGTGCGCATGGTCGCAACGGCCGCTGTCCATGACGAAGGCCCGATTGCCTTCCGCTTTCCGCGCGGCGAAGGGGTGGGCGTCGAGATGCCCGAAAACCCCCAACTGCTCGAAATCGGCAAGGGCCGGATGATCCGCGAAGGCGCGCGCGTGGCGATCCTGTCCTTCGGGACGCGCCTGCAAGAGGCCGTGAAAGCCTGCGAGGCGCTGGAGGCCAAGGGGATCACCCCGACGCTGGCCGATGCGCGTTTCGCCAAGCCGCTGGACCGTGATCTGATCCTGCAATTGGCCACCACCCACGAGGCGCTGATCACCGTCGAAGAGGGTGCCGTGGGTGGGTTCGGATCGCATGTCGCGCAGTTGCTGGCGGATGAGGGCGTGTTCGATCACGGGCTGAAGTTCCGGTCGATGGTGCTGCCCGATATCTTCATCGATCAGGCAAGCCCCAAGGCGATGTATGATGTCGCGGGCATGAATGCCGAACATATCGCGGCCAAGGTGCTGGATGCGCTGGGCGTCGCAGTGATCGAAAAGCGGGCCTGAGGCATCGCCGGAATGGTCGTGATGCCTTAGGGTTGCCGCATTTCGTGGGCATTGATGGCGCGTTTACACGGTCCGCGCCCCATTGTGCGGGTCCGTGGCGCTTTGATGGAATCGCGTCGCGTGGTGTGCGTCGTCTAAGTTGGCCAATGGGATTTGTGCGATGGACTGGTTCGACAAGTTTCTGAATCTCGGTTTCGGGACCCAGATCATCATCGCGCTTGTGGCGAAATACCTGCTGTATCTCTGCTATCGCAAGGCGTCAGAGATCAGCCGCCATGCGGATGAAAACATGCTGACATCGATCGCGGTCTCGTCGTTCAACCTGATCGCGGTGATCGTGTTTGTCGCTGACATCAACAATTGGCTGCAAGCACAATATGACGCGCTGGGCATCCCGACGCTTGACCCCGGCATCTGGACCGGTCTGCCCTTGTGGCTGGTCTGTGTGATCGGGATCGTCACTAAGGATTTCGCCGATTACTGGAGCTACCGCGTGATGCATACCCGCTGGGGTTGGCCCACCCATGCCGCGCATCATTCGGACACCCATGTGAATGGCTTTACCGGCCTGCGCGTGCATTTTCTGGAATCGATCCTGATGACGATCTCCGCGGTTCTGCTGCTGACATGGATGCAGATCCCGCAGGTCATTCCCATCGTCGCGCTGTTCTACATGGTCCAGGGCGTCTACATCCATCTGGACCTCGATTGGGACCATGGCCCTTTCAAATATCTCTTTGCCTCGCCCCGGTATCACCGCTGGCATCATGCCGACGTGCCCGAGGCCTATGGCAAGAACCTGTCTAGCGTCATCCCGCTGTGGGACGTCCTGTTCGGGACCTACTACAACCCCGGAACCTGCGACAAACCGATGGGGGCACGGGCGACGGGCGTGCCCGACAAGAACCCGATCCTGATCTATATCTATCCCGTTCAGGAATGGGGGCGGTTGATACGCGCCGAGGCAGGGCGGCTGGCGGACAGATTTCGCAACCCGCGGGCCAGGCCCTGATCAATCCCGCCTTTCCAGCTTCATTTCGATCGCGGCCAGTCTTGCCAGCACCTCGTCCCGGTAGCTGTCGGTGGCGGCGTTGCTTTCGGCCGCATGGGCGTCCTGCATCGAGTTCACGATCAGACCGACCAGCAGGTTCACCACCGCGAAGGTCGTCACCATGATGAAGGGCACGAAGAAGACCCAGGCGTAGGGGTAGATTTCCATCACCGGGCGGACGATGCCCATCGACCAGCTTTCCAGCGTCATGATCTGGAACAGCGAATACCCCGACCGGCCCAGCGTGCCGAACCATTCGGGGAAGGCGTCTCCGAAAAGTTTCGTCGCCATCACCGCGCCGATGTAGAAGACGATCCCCATCAGCAGGAAAACCGACCCCATCCCGGGCAGCGCGGTCACGAACCCCTCGACCACGCGGCGCAGCGAGGGCACGACCGAGATCACCCGCAACACCCGCAGGATACGCAGCGCCCGCAGCACCGACAGACCGCCATTGCCGGGGACCAGCGAGACGCCGACGATGACGAAGTCAAAGAGATTCCAGCCGGACCGGAAGAAGCTGGTGCGATAGGCGAAGAGTTTCAGCAAAAGCTCGATCACGAAGACCGCAAGGCAGAGACGGTCCAGCATGAGGATCAACGGACCCGCCGCTGCCATGATGGTTTGAGAGGTCTCCATGCCCAGAATGACCGCGTTGAAGATGATCACCCCGACGATGACATTCCGGGTCAGGTCGGTTTCAAGAAATGCTGTGGTTCTCTGGCGTAGCGACATGGGACACCCGTGATCAGAATTGGCCTTCATATGGCGTGGCGCGCGCGCGCCGACAAGCATAATGCGCGACGCAGGGTTTCACTGGACGCAGATGCGCGCTAATTGGCAGCCTATGCCCGGAAAGTGAGCCGCCCATGACCCTGCACCCCCGCCTGATCTTCCGCTGGATCGCGTTTCTGCTGGCAGCGGGGTATTGCATCCGGACGTTGATATTCGGTGGATGGGATGACCTTGGCGGCCCGTTCCGGTTCCTGACGGTCTGGGCGCTTTTCTTTTCGTTCTTCTGCTTCAGCCGCATGATGGCGATCGAAGAGGGCCGCAGCGACAAGCGATGGGACGGCTTCGTGGCGATGACGGCGGTGATCAACACGATGGTGGTGATCCTTTACTGGCGGCTTTATTTCGCCGATCCGGCATCCGTCACCCGCGATGGCGAACTGGCGGGCTGGCATCTGGAACTTTACTATCATCTGGTCGGACCCGCCGTGCAGGTGATCGATGCGATTTTCGTCCACAAGAGCTTTCGCCGTCTGCTGCCCGCGATCGCGTGGCTCTTCGGGGTGATCGCCGCGTTTCTGGCTTTGGCCGAACTGGTGTGGCAGCCGCTCAATTCCGCGCCGGCGGGGACGGTCACCAGCGGCCTGCCCTATCCGTTTCTCAACAATCTGGAATTCGCGGATCGGGCGGTCTTCTATGCCTCCAATTTCGTCTCGGCGCTGGTGATCCTGTTGATCTATGCCGGTATCGCCTGGGCGGTCAGGCGCCGATTTCCTGCGCCAGTAACGCCCTGAGGCCGGATTTGTAATCAGGGTAGAGCAATTCGACCCCCAGCTCGTCCTTGATCCGGTCGTTCCGGACCTTCTTGCTTTCGGCGTAAAAGCTGCGGGCCATGGGCGACATATTTGCGGTTTCGAAATCCTCGGCAGGCGGGATCGGCAGGCCGAGCAGTTCGGCGGCATAGGCGATCACATCCTCGGGCGGGGCGGGGTCATCGTCGCAGACGTTGTAGGCAGCGCCGGGGTTGGGTCTGGCGATGGAGGCGGCCAGCACGCGGGCGATATCGGCGACATGGGTGCGGCTGAAGACCTGACCCGGCTTGATGATCCGCCGCGCCGTGCCCTCGCGCACCTTGGCGAATGGGCCGCGCCCGGGGCCGTAGATGCCCGCCAGCCTGAAGATATGCAGCGGCAGGCCGGGGATGCTGGCCCAGTCGGCCTCGGCCTTGACGCGCGCGATGCCGCGTCTGGTGGCGGGGGTGAGGTGGGTGTTTTCGTCGACCCAGTCGCCATTGTGATCGCCGTAGACGCCCGTGGTGGACAGATAGCCGACCCATGCATATTGGCCCGCCCGCGCGGCAATCGCGTCGCGCAGGTCCGCAAGCACCGGATCGCCGTTGTCATCAGGGGCGGCCGAGATCAGGATATGTGTCGCGGTTTTCAGCGCCGGTATCATGTCGGCCCCCGGCCAGAGGCGCGGCTCGACGCCTTCGGCCATCAGGCGCGGGGCCTTGTCTTCGGACCTTGTGGTGCCGATGACGCGCCAGTCTTGCGGCAGAAGGATGCGGGACAGCGCGCGGGCCGAATAGCCGTGGCCGAAGGAAAGCAGTGTCTTGGTCATGATTGTGTGGTGCCGCAACCTGCGTATCTGTGCAAGCCCCAGCGCCTGCCGAAAGCACGGGATGCCTCCGGCGGGGATATTTTCGGCCAAAAGAAGTAAGGATCTCTTGACGATGTCGTTGTAGACCCGAGCTGCGGTACAGGCGGGGACGCCGATGACCGCGCCATGAGAAGCCCCTTTTCATCCAAGGCGGATGGAAGGGGGTCATGGGCTTCTCTTGGCCGAAAATATCCTCGCCGCAGGCAAGAAATTCCTTTTTCCGACCTGTCCGGTCACGCTAAGCGGCGTAGTTCGATCCCTCTTCGTCGAGGATCGCCTTGAGTTCCGCCAGATGCCGCACGTCCTGTTCGGGGTATTGTTCAAGTTCTTGCGCGGTCTTTTCCGCGACCTCATCGGGCAGCACCCGCAGGTCGCGGCCGGTTTGCAGGGCGCGGATATAGTTCTCGGCGGCGCGTTCGAAGTAATACATCCGGTTGAAGGTCTCGGCCACGGTTTCCCCGATCACCAGCACGCCGTGATTGCCCATGATCATCACCCGCTTTTTCGGATCGTCAAAGAGGGCGGCACAGCGTTCGCCCTCTTCCGCGAAGGCGAGGCCGCCATAATTCTCGTCGATGACATAGCGATTGAAGAAGGTGGCGCAGTTCTGGTCGATGGGCGGCAGGCGGCTGTCCTTGAGGGATGCCAGCACGGTGGCATGGATCGAGTGGACATGGATCGCGCAGCGGGCGTGGGGGACGTGCCGGTGGATGCCGCCGTGCAGCCCCCATGCGGTCGGGTCAGGGGCGTTGGGTCCTCGCAGCGTGTCAGGGTCGTTGGCGTCCACCTCGATCAGGTCGCTGGCCTTGATCCGCGCGAAATGCATCTGGTTGGGGTTCATCAGGAACCGCGTGCCATCGTCGTTGATCGCATAGCTGAAGTGGTTGGCGACCCCTTCGTGCAGGTTCAGCCGTGCAGTCCAGCGGAAAGCGGCGGCAAGATCGACGCGAGCGGCCCAATGCGTCATGTTTTTGGTGGGCGAGTTCATGGCGGCTCCTTGGATTTGGCTGGGTTGCGCGGTAAGCATGGCGCTAACACCATCATGAAGGAAGACGCAAAATGGCATTCAAACCCGCCAAATGGCCCCGCAAGCTGAGGTCTCAGGAATGGTTCGGGGGGTCGTCCAAGGACGCGATCTACCACCGCTCTTGGATGAAGAATCAGGGTCTGCCTGCGGATTTGCTGGATGGCCGCCCGGTGATCGGCATCTGCAACACGTGGTCCGAGCTGACGCCCTGCAACGCCCATCTGCGCGATCTGGCCGAGCGGGTGAAGTTCGGTGTTTACGAGGCGGGCGGTTTTCCGGTGGAGTTTCCGGTGTTCTCGCCTGCGGAATCCAGCCTGCGCCCCACCGCGATGATGTTCCGCAACCTTTGCGCGATGGATGTCGAAGAGGCGATCCGCGGTAAGTCGATGGATGGTGTCGTCCTGCTGGCGGGCTGCGACAAGACCACACCTGCCTTGCTGATGGGTGCCGCCTCGGTCGATTTGCCGGCGATCGTCGTCTCGGGCGGGCCGATGCTGAACGGGCATTTCAGGGGCGAGCGTGTCGGGTCCGGCACGCATCTGTGGAAGTTCTCCGAAGCGGTCCGCGCGGGCGAGATGACGGCAGAGGAATTCGTCGAGGCCGAGGCGTCGATGTCGCGGTCCCCGGGGTCCTGCAACACGATGGGCACCGCCAGCACGATGGCGAGCATGGCCGAGGCGCTGGGCATGGCCCTGTCGGGCAATGCCGCGATCCCTGCCGTCGACAGCCGCCGCCGCGTGATGGCGCATCTGACGGGCCGCCGCATCGTGCAGATGGTGAAGGATGATCTGAAACCCTCGGACGTCATGACGAAAGAGGCCTTCGAGAACGCGATCCGCACCAATGCGGCCATCGGCGGGTCCACCAATGCGGTGATCCACCTTTTGGCGATGGCGGGCCGGACCGAGAACGTCACGCTGACGCTGGACGACTGGGACCGTCTGGGCCGCGACGTGCCGACGATCGTGAACCTGATGCCTTCGGGCAAATACCTGATGGAGGAATTCTTCTATGCCGGTGGTCTGCCTGTCGTGATCAAACGGCTGGGCGAGGCGGGGCTGTTGCACAAGGACGCGCTGACCGTGTCCGGCGGGTCGATCTGGGACGAAGTCCGCCACGTGAAGAACTGGAACGAGGATGTGATCCTGCCGGTCGAAAAGGCGCTGACCAAGTCGGGCGGGATTGCCGTGCTGCGCGGCAACCTTGCGCCGCTGGGGGCTGTGCTGAAACCCTCGGCCGCGACGCCGGAGTTGATGCAGCACCGCGGCCGCGCCGTCGTCTTCGAGGATATCGACGACTACAAGGCGCGCATCAATCTTGACGATCTGGATATCGACGAGACCTGCGTGATGGTCCTCAAGAACTGCGGCCCGCGCGGCTATCCCGGCATGGCCGAGGTGGGCAACATGGGCCTGCCGCCGAAGATCCTGAAGAAAGGGATCACCGATATGGTGCGGATTTCGGACGCGCGGATGTCGGGGACGGCCTTCGGCACCGTGGTGCTGCATACCTCGCCCGAGGCGGCGCGGGGTGGCCCGCTGGCCGTTGTGCGCGATGGCGACATGATCGAACTGGATGTCGCGGCGCGCAGGCTGCATCTGGACATCAGCGACGAGGAACTGGCCGCGCGTCTGGCCGACTGGACAGCCGAGGCATCCGGTGCGAACCCGCGTCCCGAAAGCGGCTATGCGATGCTGTATCATGACCGCGTGATGGGGGCCGATACGGGGGCGGATTTCGACTTTCTGACCGGGCACCGTGGCAATGCCGTTGGCAAGGAAGCGCATTGATGGCGCGTCCGATCTGTCTGGTGGGCATCGGCAAGATCGCCGTTGACCAGCATGTGCCCTCGATTGCGGCGAGTGCCGATTGGGACCTGGCGGCGACGGTCAGCCGGTCCGGCACGGTCGATGGCGTGCCTGCCTATACCGATTTCGACAGGATGCTGAACGAGCGGGGGGATATCGCGGTCGTCTCGCTCTGCCTGCCGCCCGTGCCGCGGTATGACTATGCCGCCCGCGCCATTGCGGCGGGCCGTCATGTGATGCTGGAAAAGCCGCCCGGTGCGACATTGGCCGAGGTCGACGCGCTGGGGGCGATGGCCAAGGCGGCGGGTGTGACGCTGTATACCACGTGGCACAGCCGCATGGCGGAAGGTGTCGCCCCCGCCAAGGCGTGGCTTGCGGACAAAGTGGTGAAGGCGGCGCATATCTCCTGGAAAGAGGACGTGCGCCGCTGGCATCCGGGGCAGGACTGGGTTTTCGAACCCGGCGGGATGGGGGTCTTCGATCCGGGCAGCAATGCTTTGTCGATCATGACCGAGATCCTGCCGATGCCGGTGCATCTGCGCACGGCCGAGTTGTTCTTTCCCGCCAACCGCCAGACACCGATTGCGGCGCATCTGGCATGGACAGGCGGGGTGACGGGGGATTTCGACTGGCGGCAGGAAGGTCCGCAAAGCTGGGACATCTCGGTCGAGACGACAGCGGGACGGCTCGACCTGCATGATGGCGGGGCGCGGCTGGTAATCGACGGGCAAGAGGTGATCGCCGGACCGGGGGCCGAGTATCCGGCGCTTTATGCCCGCATGGCGGACCTTGTGGCGACAGGGCAATCGCAGGTCGATGTCTCGCCCATGCTGCATGTCGCTGATGCGCTGACCATCGGGCGCAGGACGGAAGTGGAGGCGTTCCATTTCTAGCGATTTGCATGTCGACGTGATCGTCGTTGGTGCCGGCATGATGGGCAGTGCCGCGGCCCGTCATCTGGCGCTGCTCGGTGCGAAGGTGGCGCTTGTCGGGCCGGAAGAGCCTGCGCAGAAGGCCGCGCATCAGGGCGTCTTTGCCAGTCATTATGATGCGGCGCGGATCACCCGCAAGATCGACACGCGCCCCAACTGGGCGCGTTTCAGTCAGGCAGCCATGGCGCGCTACGGCGAGATCGCGGCGGCGGGCGGCGTTGACTTCCACCATCCCGTCGGGGCCATCGTGGCAGGTCCCGAGGACGGGCCGAAGGCCTCCATGATCCGGCAGGCGCAGGAAAACGCGCAAAGGGACGGGATCGCGTTCGAGGCCCTGCGCGGTGCGGCGCTGCGCGCGCGGTTTGCGCAGTTCAGGTTTCCTGACGGGGTCCTTGCGCTTTACGAGGCTGATCAGGCGGGCTGGATCGACCCGCGCGCCCATGTGCGGGCCGAGATCGCGGGCGCGGTGGCCTTGGGTGTGGCTCTGTTGCGCACCGAGGTGCAGCGGCTGGATGAGGCAGGCGGCGTTGTCACCGCCCATTGCGCGGATGGCACGGTCCTGACGGGCGGCAAGGCCATTGTCGCCTGCGGTCCCTTCTCGAAAGCCGAAGGTCTGCTGCCCGAACCCTTGCCGATGCGGGTCTATGCCCGCACCATCGCGTTCTTTGAACTGCCCGAGGCAGAGGCCGCGCGACTGGCAGACATGCCCTCGGTCATCTATGTGCCGCCCGAAGGGCCGACCGATCCCTACATCCTGCCGCCGGTGCGCTATCCCGATGGCAAGACCTATATCAAGATCGGCGGCGATCCTGCGGATCGTGAACTGACCACCCCGGCCGAGATGAAGGACTGGTTCCGGACAGACGGCAACCCGCAGGCGGGTGCGGTGATGGCCGAGCAGTTGCTGCGTCTGATGCCCGATCTGGCCTATCGGGGCATCACATACGGCAGTTGCGCCACCTGTTTTTCACCGCATGGCAATCCGTTCATCACCCATCAGACCAGTGGCATCATGGCGCTGACCGCCGGCAATGGGGCGGCGGCGAAATGTGCCGACGAATTGGGACGGCTGGGGGCGCTGGTGGCTTTGGGCGAGGGTATTCCCGCACCCTACACGGGGGCTTTCGACTGAGAGCGCCGGAGCCTCCGGCGGGAGTTTCCCGGGAGAAAGAAGTCAGGGACGGTTCATCTGCCCGTAGGTCGCAAGCAGGTCGCCTGCGGCAGGGGTCGCGGCAAAAACCCCGCGTGCGATGGCGCGCGCAAGGCAGACAGAGGCCGCAGCGGCGATCTGCGTGAACTGTGGCAGGCTGACAGGGTCGCCCTGTCCTGTTGCAACACCGAAGACGAGGTCTCCGTCCAGGGGCGTATGGGCGGGAACAATCGCGCGGGCCATGCCGTCGTGGGCGGTGACGGCAAGGCGGTGGCACTGGGTTTTCGTCAGGGGCGCGTCGGTGGCTACGATGGCGATAGTGGTATGCGACATCTCAGTGCTGTGCAGGTGCATCGCTTGCGATTTGCGGCTGGGGTCGGGGCCGGTGTGACCGCCGGTCGGGTCGGGGCCTGCACCGCCGAATTCGGCCCCGATCTCGAAGGGGGCGGCCCAGAAATGCCGGTCGCCTGCGGTGGTCACGCTGCCGAGGCTGTTGACGACGACAAGCGCGCCGACGGTCGTGCCGTCCTCGAGGACCAGTGACGACGATCCCAGACCGCCCTTCTGCATGGCCGAAAGCGCGCCGGTGCCCGCACCAGCGGTGCCGATGGCGAAGTCGCGCGCGGCGCTTTCCAGCGCGGCACGGCCCAGCGCGCGATAGGGGTTTTCGGTCCAGTCCTTTGTGCCGCCGTTGATCAGATCGAAGATGATCGCCCCCGGCACGATCGGCACGCGCATCGGCCCCACGGCAAAGCCGCGCCCCATCGCGCGCAGCCCGTCCATCACGCCGGAACAGGCGTCCAGACCGAAGGCCGAACCGCCCGAAAGAACCAGTGCGTCCACCTCTTGCACGGTCTTGTCGGGGGCGAGCAGGTCGGTTTCCTTCGTCCCCGGTGCGCCACCCATGACATGCACGCTGGCGGTGAAGGGTGCGTCGGCGGTCAGCACGGTAGTGCCGGTCTTGATCGCGTGATCCTCGGCATTGCCGACCCGCAGGCCCGCGATATCGGTGATCAGGTTGCGGGGGCCGGGTGTGGGCATCTGGGCCAATGTCGGTTTCCTTGTCGCCTGTGGACCAGAGGCGCGCCTTGCCACCGTCCCCTGATGCGCCTGCATCCGTCCGTGCGAGGGTGCGCCGCATGATCTATCTTGCACGCCATAGTCGCCTGACCGACTGTCATGCGCAATATGACAAGGTGCCATGCCGCGATGTTCCCTGCTTGACGCTGGAAAGCGCGGCGCTTGGCTGATATTGCCTGTTGGCAAAGAAGGAACCTGCCATGAGTGCCACTGCCAAGAAACGCGCCCCCATGCCGGATGATATCCGCGCCGCCAAAGGGGGGACGCCGCTGGTCAGCCTGACCGCCTATACCACACCGATGGCGCAGATGATGGATGCGCATTGCGACATTGTTCTGGTGGGTGACAGTGTGGGGATGGTGCTGCATGGCCTGCCCTCGACCCTTGGGGTCACGATGGAGATGATGATCATGCACGGGCGCGCGGTGTCGCGTGGTCTGGAAAAGGCGATGATGGTCATCGACATGCCCTTCGGGTCCTACGAGGAAAGCCCGCAGCAGGCCTTTCGCAATGCCGCACGGCTGATGGCCGAAACGGGGGCCGGTGCGGTCAAGCTGGAAGGTGGCGTGGCCATGGCCGAGACGATTGCCTTTCTGATCAGGCGTGGCGTGCCGGTGATGGCCCATATCGGCCTGACGCCGCAGTCGATCAACACGCTGGGCGGCTACAAGGTGCAGGGTCGCGGGGCGGCGCGTGCCGCGCTAATCGCCGATGCCAAGGCGGTGGCGGATGCGGGGGCCTTCGCGGTCGTGCTGGAAAAGGTGCCGGCCAGCCTCGCCGACGAGATCACCTCAGCCGTGCCGATCCCGACGATCGGCATCGGCGCAAGCGCGGGCTGTGACGGGCAGGTATTGGTGCTGGACGATATGCTGGGGCTGTTCACCGCCTTCAAGGCCAAGTTCGTCAAGCGTTTTGCCGAACTGGGCAATGAAGCCGAGGCCGCGATTGCCGCCTATGCCGCCGAGGTCCGTGCGCGCAGCTTCCCCGCCGCCGAGCATGTCTTCGGCGATGAGGTAAAGACGTGATCGCGCCGATTGTCCGCAGTCTGTCGGACCTGCGGGCGCGCACCAAGGCGTGGCAGAGGGCGGATGAAACCATCGGCGTGGTGCCGACCATGGGTGCGCTGCATCAGGGGCATCTGTCGCTGGCGCGCGCGGCGCGCGAGAAATGCGACCGTGTGATCGTTACGATCTTCGTCAATCCCAAGCAGTTCAACGATCCCAAGGACCTCGAGAATTATCCCCGGACCGAGCAGGAGGATGCGCGCAAACTGGAAAGTCTCGGCGTCGATCTGATCTATGTGCCGGACCCCGACCAGATCTATCCGGACGGGTTCGCAACGACGGTATCGGTGTCGGGACTGACGGATATGCTCTGCGGGGAAAGCCGCCCGGGGCATTTCGATGGTGTGGCGACGGTCGTGTCGAAGCTGTTCTTGCAGACCTCGGCGGATTTCGCGTTTTTCGGCGAGAAGGACTATCAGCAGTTGCAGGTCGTGCGCCGCATGGCCGCTGATCTGGACATTCCCATCGCGGTGATCGGCTGCCCGACCATCCGCGAAGAGGACGGGCTGGCGATGTCGTCGCGCAACCTGCTGTTGTCGGATCGTGCGCGGATCAAGGCGCCGGTGCTGGCCGAGGTGATGAATGATCTGCGCGAGGCCCTGTTGGCCGGTGGTCGCATGTCCGACCTCGGGCCAGAGGCCGAGGCGCATTTGCTGGCGGCCGGGTTCAACAAGGTGGATTATCTGGAACTGCGCAGTGGCCGTGATCTGGGATTGCTGGATCAGGCGGCTGAGGATGCACGGCTATTCGCGGCGGCCTGGCTGGCGGGTGTGCGGTTGATCGACAATATCGGGGTCTGAGGGGCGCCCAGATTAGCGGTGGTCTGGGTCCACCAAAACCCGCCTCAACGCCCCCGCCATTACCTTGGCGCTGTCGATCATGTCTTCCACACCGACATACTCGTCCGGTTTGTGGGCCAGTTCCAGTATCCCCGGGCCATAGGCGATGCAGTTCTTCAGTTTCCCGATCCGGTCGATGTGTTTCTGGTCGTAGGTGCCGGGCGAGGCCACGAATTCAGCCGGTTTGCCCAAGACCTGTGCGATCTCGGCGGCGACGACCTGCACCACGGGGGCTGCGCGGTCGGTCATACTGGGCAGGACCACGTTGATTTCGCGCAAGGCGTAGTCGAAGCGGTCGCGGTCGCGTTTGAGGTCTTCGAGCAGGGCCCGCACCTCGCCGCGCACGTCGTCGAGGCGTTCTTCCGCCAGAAACCGCCGGTCGATCACGATGCGACAACTGTCGGGCACGCAATGGGCGGGCAGGCTGGTGTCGTCCGCGTCCTGATCGGGCTGGCCGCCATGGATCGCATTGATGTTCATCGTGGATGAGCGCGCGCCTTCCGGGACCACGGGCATGTCGGTCGTGCGGGCGGCCATCGCGGGGTAGAGCCTTTCCTCGAAGGCGGTCAGCACCGCCCCCATGTGCCGGACGGCGCAATCCCCGAGGAAAGGCATCGCGCCATGGGCGATTTCGCCGAAGGTCTCGATCTCGGCCCACCAGCCGCCACGGTGCCCCAGGCAGACGCGGTCCTTGTTCAGCGGTTCGGGGATGATCACGTGCTGCACGCGGTCGGGACTGAAATAGCCTTGCTCGGCCAGATAGGCCACACCGCCGTAGCCGCCGGATTCCTCGTCCGCGGTGCCGCTGATCTCGATGGCGCCAGCATGGTCGGGGTGGGTCGCGATAAAGGCCTCGGCTGCGATGATCGAGGCGGCGAGACCGCCTTTCATGTCGCAGGCCCCGCGACCGTAGATCCTGCCGTCGATCAATTCGCCGCCGAAGGGGTCCTTGGTCCAGCCAGCGCCGACCGCGACCACATCGGTGTGGCTGTTGAAATGGACACAGTCGCCTGTGCCTTTGCCCTGATGTCGGGCGAGGATGTTCCAGCGGGGGAAGCGGTCGCTGTCACCGGGGCTGCCATGGGCGCGGATCAGTTGGGTTTCGAACCCTGCATCCAGCAGACGCCGTTCCAGATATTCGCAGATCAGCCGGTAATCCTGTCCCGGCGGGTTCAGCGTGGGGATGCGGATCAGGTCCTGGGTCAGCGCGATCAGGTCGTCGCGGCGGTCTTCGATGGCCTGTGACAGCGCCTCGGTCATGACGTCCGGGACGGGGCGGGATCGGGGCGGATCGGTTGTTGCAGCATCGAGGACAGAAACCCTGTCGTGATGATCTGCACACCCAGCGAGGCGCTGACCACGGCCAGCGCGGCCGGTCGCACGATCTCGGTTGCGACCATGTCGCCAAAGCCCGTCGCCCCCCAACTGAAGACACCGGCCAGCGTCGCGATCAGGGCCACCAGCAACAACAGGCCGCCCAAGATACAGGCGTTGTCCACGCTGATCTTGTCGCGCAACCGCGCATAGCGGGGCGAGCTGGGCAAAAGATTGAAACGCACCGCGAAGATGCGGGTCAGCACATGGAAACAGACCATCTGGAATCCGGTCAGGATCAGCGCGCTGGCAAGGATCATCGTGGCGATGTCAAAACTGACGTCGCCGATCTGGATTGGTCCGACCATCAGCGCGAGGAACGCGACCGCGCCCACCGCGAAGAGGATCAGACCGGGATAGTAGAATAGCCAGTAGGGCGCGAAGGTCAGCAGCAGTTTCAGATGCAGCCAGCCGTCGCGCCAGCTGCGCAGGTGCGGTGGCCGCGACCGTCCGTCCGGTTTCAGGGTCGTCGGCACCTCGCGGATATCCAGACCGAAAAGCGTCGCGCGGATCACCATCTCGGATGCGAACTCCATCCCCGGCGTGTTCAGATGCAGCCCGAGGATGGCGTCGCGGTTGAAGCCGCGCAGGCCGCAATGAAAATCGCCGACCGGCGTGCGGTAGAAGATGCGACCGACTGCCGACAGCACCGGATTGCCAAGGTAGCGGTGAAGCGGGGGCATGGCGTTCTTGGCGATGCCGCCGCGAAACCGGTTGCCCATGACCAGATCGGCCCCCTTGCGCAATTCCGCGACAAAGGGATCGAGTTTCGAAAAGTCATAGCTGTCATCGCTGTCGCCCATGATGACGTATTTGCCCTGCGCCGCCGCGATCCCCGCCCCCAGCGCCGCCCCGTAGCCCTTGACCGGCACATCGACCACGCGCGCGCCCAGCCGCCGCGCGATATCCTGACTGCCATCGGTCGAGCCGTTGTCGGCGATCAGCACCTCGCCGTCGATGCCGGATCGTTCCAGATAGCCCTTGGCCTTGACGATACAGGTCTCGAGCGTCTCGGCCTCGTTCAGGCACGGCATCAGGATCGTGAGTTCTGTCATGGTCGGTCGGTTGCCTGTGCTGCTTGGATGGCTTTGCCCATAGCTTGCGGGGATCGCGTCCTTTGTGCAACAGCTTTCGACTTGCGCATGCGGGGTCACCCTTCTGCCTGAATCTGGCCATGGCGGACATGTTAGGTGGGCGCGAAACAGTCGCCAAAGCCGTTACCCATGTTCTCATCGTCGTTTTCCAAGAAGCTGGGCAAAATCGCCTTTCCGACGGTCATGCTCGGGGTCGTCGGGATCGTTCTGATCAAGGCGGTGATCTACGGTCAGGGGCTGGAGGAAAGATTTGCCGGTATGGGCAACGACGACATCCTGCGGCTGACCATGGTGCGCGACCTGATCGCGGGCCAGTCGTGGTTCGATCAGACGCAATACCGGCTGGTGCCGCCCGAAGGTGCGCCGCTGCACTGGTCGCGCTACATCGACGCCGGTATCGCTGCATTGATCATCCCGCTGTCGTGGGTCCTGCCGATGGCCATGGCCGAGCAGGTCGCCGTGGTGCTCTGGCCGACGCTGATCCTTGTCGTGACCTTGCTGGTGATCGGCTATGGGACGCGACGCATTTTCGGCGATGTGGCGGCCTGTTTCGCGCTGGCCTGCACGGTGTTCTGGCCGCTGACCGCCGATCTGCACGCGCGGCCGGGCAATGTCGACCATCACAACGTGCAGTTCCTGACGATGGTGATTGTCCTTTTCGCCATTGTCTGGCCCGGACGCGCGGCACGGGCCGGGATCATCGGCGGGGCCGCGGCGGCGTTTTCGCTGGCGGTCGGGCTGGAGAACATCATTTTCGTCGTCTTGGCCGGTGCGGTGCTTCTTGCGCGCGCGGCCTATCTTCGCGGCGATGATGTCGGGCGCCTGCGGGCGTTCTCGGTCTCGCTGCTGGTCTTCGGCGTTCTTTTCTGGGCGGGGCAGGCGGCGACGATCTACCGGTTCGCGATGATCTGCGACCAGTTGGGCGTGCCTGTGCTGGCGATGATCGGCGTGGCCTGTGCGGCCAGTGTCCTGCCCTTCGCGGTCCTGCGCGGGGACGCCAAACCGCTGCTGATCATCGGGGTTGCCGCAGCCGTCACTTTGGCGGGCCTTGTGCTGTTCTGGCCGATGACGCGCGTCTGTCTGGCGGGCCCTTACGGAACGCTGCCCGACTACATTCAGGAGTTCATCGGCGGCGCCATTACCGAAGCAAGGCCGGGGCTGGTCTATATCCAGCTACGGCCAGAGGCGGCGGTGCTGTTTTTGCTGCCGGTCGTCTCGGCCGTGGTGATCGGGTTCGGGGTCTATCTGGCCGACCGCCGCTTGGGCTATCTCGGGGATCGAGCCCGCACCACGCTGCTGATCTACCTGTGGTTCTGCGTGGCAGGGGTCGGGCTGGTCGCCTACCAGATGCGCATGGTCAATCTGGCCGCGACACCGGTGCCCATGGTTGCCGGCGCGGTCATGGCGTTTGTGTTGCGGGGCTATCTGGCCGAGCGGTCCCCCGCTGCGGCGGCAAAACTGTTTCTTGCAGGCTATCTTCTGGTTGCGCCGATCCTTCCGGGCTATCTGGCGGCGGCGCTGTTTGACTCGAATGCGTCCGATCAGGGCGTTGCGTCCTGCAAGGCGGTTGAACCCATGCAGGCCCTGAACGCAGTGCCGCCTGCGGTCATTCTGGCCCATGGCAACCTTGGTCCGCTGCTGATCTGGGGAACGCATCACGCGGCCCTTGCCGCGCCCTACCACCGCAGCGAGGCGGCCCTTGCGAATGCCATCCTGCCGTTCCGTGCCGATGATGCCGACATCGAAGAGGCGATCAGGGCGACGGGTGCCGAGATGCTGTTGCTGTGCAAGGATCAGGAACTGCAGAGCGGCTTTCTCAACCAGTTGGCGCAAGGCGGGTCTGCCCCTTGGCTGGCGCAGGTTCCCGTGGACAGCGAGGCCATCGCGCTCTTCAGGATATTGCCGCAATGACCGGGCGGGTCGGCCATCTGGCGTCTTTCCTGCGCTTCCTGATGGTCGGCGGCAGCTTCAGCCTTGGCTATGCGGTGCTGACCACGGCGCTGATCAATTTCGCCGGTGCACCGCCGCTTGTGACAAGCGTGGTGGTCTATCTGGTCTGCATCCCGCTGGCCTTTCTGGCCCAGCGCCGGTTCGCCTTCGGGCAGAGCAGCAATCGCCGCTATGGTCTGCTGATCTATACCGCGACGCAAGTCGTCTGTCTGACGTTCGTCGCCACGATCGCCAGCAGGTTCGTCAGCTATGACCTTTTGCTGGATACCGCGCTCTATCTTTTCACCGCAGGCATTGCGGCGGTGGCAAGCTATCTGATCTGCCGGTTCATCATTTTCCGGTCGCCGCCGGATGAAGCCGGGCAATGAAATGCAGGCTGCGGCCGAAGACCCATGACAGCGGCGCTGTGTACAGCGGCACTTGGGTCGAGAAACTGTCCTCGGCCAGTTCTGCCGTCTTGAACCAGTGGTCCCATTGGCGGCGGGGCGCGTAGTTGTAGGGCAGAACCACCCCGTGCGGCGCGTTGCCTACCCAATCCATCAACCGCAGCGTGGCATGGTCGAGCGCGTTTTCGCTGAGGTGGTCCTTGATGATCACGGCGGTCTTGGCGACCCGCGCCGCCTCGGAGATCAGGATCTGCGGATCGTCGGTATGGTGCAGCACGTCGACGAATGTCACCACGTCGACGCTGTTGTCCTCGAACGGGATCTTCGTGCCGTCGAACAGGGTGACGGGAATATGGGTCACCTCGCGCAGCATGATGTCGATGCCCTGAACTGTTGTGCCGGTCTGGCGCTCGCCGATCATCTTGGCGATCTGCCCGTCACCGGTGCCCACATCGAGAATAGAGGCGTTCTGCGGGATCAAAGCGCCGATTTGCTGAACCAGCACTTTGACACGCCGGTTGAAGATCAGCTTTTCATGGGCCTGACCAATCGATTTCTTGAGCATAGCGATCCCTTCGGCGCGGTTTGGTGCCGACAGTTAGCCATCTGTCGCGCGAGGTAAAGGATGCCGGTGCAATCCGTCGCTGATTTGACAGAATAATGTCGAATTGGCGTTGCGCCTTGCCGCAGGCTTCGGGCAACTACCCTGAAACGCAAGGAGGCGGCATGGCATATCTTTTGGGCGTCGACACAGGGGGCACCTATACCGATGCCGTGATCCTCGATGAAGCGGCCGATGCGGTCGTGGCCTCGGCCAAGGCGCTGACCTCGCGGCCGGATCTGGCTTTGGGGGTCGGACAGGCGATTGATGCGGCCCTGGCAGAGGCGGCGGTCGATCCGGCGGCCATTGCGATGGTGTCGCTGTCCACGACGCTGGCGACGAATGCGCTGGTCGAGGGACAGGGCGGGCGAATCGCATTGGTGGCCATCGGGTTCGATGAGGGCGATCTTGGCCGTGCAGGGCTGGCGGATGCGATGCGCGGCGATCCCGTGATCCGGCTGGCGGGCGGGCACAACCATGCGGGCGGACAGGTCGCGGCGCTGGATCTTGCATTGCTGGCGCAGGAGATTGCCGCGCTTGACGAAGGGATCACCGGTTGCGCGGTTGCCGCCGCCTTTGCCACCCGCAACCCCGCCCACGAGATCGCCGCCCGCGACCTGATCCGCGCGGCGACGGGCAAGCCTGTCAGTTGTTCGCATGATCTCAGCCGCGCGCTGGGTGGGCCGAAGCGGGCGCTGACCGCCGTTCTGAACGCGCGCCTGATCGGGATGATCGACCGATTGATCACCGCCTGCGAGGGGCATCTGGAAAAGCGCGGGATCATCGCGCGGCTGATGGTGGTGCGCGGGGACGGGGCGCTGGTCTCGGCCGGGGTCGCGCGCGAGAAGCCGATCGAAACGATCCTGAGCGGGCCTGCCGCATCCATCGCCGGTGCAAGCTGGCTGAGCGGCGAGACGGATGCGCTGGTCAGCGATATCGGGGGCACGACGACGGATATCTGCCTTTTGCGCGACGGACGCCCCAAGATCGACCCGCAGGGCGCGCGGGTCGGCCCCTACCGCACCATGGTCGAGGCCGTGGCGATGCGCACATGGGGGCTGGGCGGTGACAGCGAGGTGCATGTCAAGGAAGGGCTGGAGGGCGGCCTGTTCCTTGGCCCGCGCCGGTTGATGCCGATCTCGCTGGCCGCTGTGCAGTTTCCCGAACTGATCCATGCGACGCTGGACCGTGCGCTGGGTCAGGACATTCCCGCACCCGACGGCGGACTTTTCGTGATCCCGCTTTGGGACCAGTTGCCCGCCGGTCTGGACAAACGCGAGGCGCTGGTGGCCGAACGGCTGGCAGACGGGCCCTTGCGGCTGGGTCATGCGGTGCAGTCGCGGATGGAGAACCCCGCCCTCGGCCGTCTGATCGCACGCGGACTGGTGCTTTTGGCGGGGGTGACACCGTCTGATGCCTCGCACGTCCTGGGGCTGGTTGCGGCATGGGACAGCGAAGCAGCGGAAAAGGCGCTGACGCTGTTTGCCCGCCGTAGGACCGGCGCGGGCGAGCGGATCGCGCCTGATGCCGCAACCCTCGCGCGCCGGATCATCGACCAGTTGACCGCGCAGACGGTGGATTGCCTGTTGCAGGCCGGTTTTGCCGAGGATGACCGCGACTGGCCCGACCCCGTGGGGCTGGCGCGGCATCCGCTGGCGATGGCCGGGCTGGACCACCATAGCGGTGTCATGCGGGTGCAGATGTCCTTGGGTGTGCCGGTCGTGGGGTTGGGGGCCTCGGCTGCGACCTATTACGGTGCTGTCGGCGCACGGCTGGGCACGCGGATGGTGCTGCCTGCCCATGGCGGTGTCGCCAATGCGATCGGCGCGGTTGTGGGGCAGGTGCGGATGCAGGCGACGGGCACCGTGACCAGCGCGGGCGAAGGGGCCTATGCGGTGCATCTGGACGGTGGCCCAAAGGTCTTTGCCGACAGGGACGAGGCGCTGTCGGTTCTGGAAACACAGCTGAGGGCCGCGGCGGAAGGCGCTGTCCGCGCCTCGGGCGTCGAGGAAATCCGGATCTCGGTCAGCCGCGAGATTTCCGAGATCGAGGTCGAGAACAGCACGATGTTCATCGAGGCCACGCTGCGGGTCGAGGCCTCGGGTCGGCCGCGCATCGCCGACGACGCCATGTGAATTGTGACAGTTCCGGCGGGTCGTCTCACTTTCGCGTGGGCCGAATTGCGCGATTGCCGGTGATCGGTCAAAAGGCAACGGACAACCAGAGTGCGATGTCCAGATGCTTGACCGTTTTGCCCGACGCCTGATCGACCCGCCGCTGAACCGGATCGGGCGCGCGCTTGCCGGGGCCGGTGTGACGGCGGATGCGGTGACGCTGGTGGGTCTTGGACTGGGGCTGGTGGCCGCGGCGATGATCGCAGTGGGCGCGCCGCTGCTGGCGCTGGTGCCGTTACTGGCCAGCCGGATCGCCGACGGGCTGGACGGGGCGGTTGCTCGGGCGACGCGCAAGACCGACTTTGGCGGCTATCTGGATATCGCGGCGGATTTTCTGTTCTACGGGGCGATACCCTTTGCCTTTGTGCTGGCGGACCCCGCCGCCAACGGCGTCGCGGGCGCGTTTCTGCTGACCTCGTTCTACGTCAATGGCACCAGTTTTCTGGGCTACGCCATTCTTGCCGAAAAGCATGGTCACAAGACGGAGGCGCAGGGGCAGAAATCGCTTTACTACTCGAACGGCCTTCTGGAAGGCACCGAGACCATCGTTTTCTTCGTTCTGCTGTGCCTCTTTGAAACTTATTTCGTACCGCTTGCGTGGGTCTTTGGAACGCTCTGCTTTGCCACCGCTGTCCTGCGGATCTATGCCGCCAAACAAATCTACACGACCTGAAAGGAACCTTTGATGAAACATCTTGCCGTGCTGGCCGCCCTGCTGGCCCCCTTGCCTGCCTTGGCCGACACAGATCCCGCGGATTGGGACGCGGTGACTGCGGCTGCCCAAGGGCAGACCGTGTTCTGGAACGCCTGGGGCGGTTCGACCACGACGAACGACTTCATCGCATGGGTTGGCGCGCGCGTGGCCGAGGACTATGGCGTCACGCTGGAACACGTCAAACTGACCGACACGGCCGATGCCGTGACCCGCGTGTTGACGGAAAAGCAGGTCGGGGAGGACGACGATGGCGCGATCGACATGATCTGGATCAACGGCGCCAATTTCGCCGCGATGAAAGAGGCCGATCTGCTGTTCGGCCCCTTCGCCGAGCAACTGCCGAACTGGGCCCTTGTCGATGTCGAGGGCAAGACGGTCCAGACCGATTTCACCGTGCCTGTCGAAGGGTTCGAGGCCCCTTGGGCGATGGCACAGGTGGTCTTTATCCATGACACCGCCGATCTGGCCGAACCGCTGGGCTCGATGGACGAGATACTGGCGTGGTCCGTCGCGAACCCCGGTCGGTTCACCTATCCGCAGCCGCCGGATTTCCTTGGCACGACGTTTCTGAAACAGGCGCTTGTCGATCTGCTGGATGATCCTTCTGTCTTGTCGCAGCCCGCGACGGATGACAATTACGATGCGGTCACCGCACCGCTTTGGGCGTTCCTTGAAGAGCTGACACCGACGCTCTGGCGCGAGGGCCGCGCCTATCCGGCGACCGGCCCCGCGCAGTTGCAACTGATCGCGGATGGCGAGGTCGATCTGGCGATTTCCTTCAGCCCCGGTGAAGCGACGGCGGCGATTGCCAACAACCAGTTGCCCGACACGGTCCGCACCTTCGTGCTGGACAAGGGCACCATCGGCAATGCGTCCTTCGTGGCGATCCCCTACAACTCGGGCAGCAAGGAAGGCGCGATGGTCGTCGCCAACTTCCTGATGTCGCCCGAGGCGCAGGTGCGGGCGCAGAACCCGGAAATCCTGGGCTACGGCACCGTGCTGAACATGGACGCGCTCAGCGCCGAGGATCGCGCGGCCTTCGAGGCGCTGGAACTGGGGATCGCGACACTGTCACCGGCGGAACTGGGCACGGTTCAGGATGAACCGCACCCAAGCTGGATGACCCGCATCGCTGACGACTGGGCCACCCGCTATGGCGTGGCGCAGTAAGTGATCTTGGCGCGGCGGCTGCGTCGCGCCAAACTCTATCCTGTGACCCGCCGCCGTTTCCTGCCGCTGCTGCCTGCCCTGACGCTTCTGGCGATGCTGGGGCCTGTGGCGGCGGGGCTTTGGGGCACGGTGCTGCCCGCTTTCGGGCATCTGCCTGCGGCGGGGCTGACCGGGCCGAGCCTTGATCCTTTCCGCGACCTGTTCGGCTGGGCGGGCCTGCCGCGCGCGGTTTTCCTGTCCGTCAGCACCGGCCTGCTGGCGACGTTCTTTTCGCTGGCGATTGTCACGCTGGTCACGGCGGGCTGGTCCGGCACGCGGGCGTTTCGTGTGCTTGAACGCCTGCTTTCGCCGCTTCTTTCGGTGCCGCATGCGGCGGCGGCCTTTGGTCTGGCCTTTCTGATCGCACCATCAGGCTGGCTGTCGCGGTTGGTCTCGCCGGGTCTGACGGGCTGGGAAAGGCCGCCTGATCTTCTGATCGTGCAGGACACATGGGGTCTGACCATGACCGCCGGGTTGATCGTGAAGGAAGTGCCCTTCCTGTTGCTGATCATGCTGGCAGCCCTTGGGCAGGCGGATGGGCGGCGCAGTGTCGTCGTGGCGCAGGCCTTGGGCTACGGGCGGCTGACGGGGTGGCTGAAGACCGTCTTTCCGCGCGTCTATGCCCAGATCAGACCGCCGGTCTATGTGGTGCTGGCCTATTCGATGTCCGTGGTCGATGTGGCGGTGATCCTTGGCCCCAACACGCCACCGCCCCTGTCGGTGCAGATCGTCAAGCTGATGTCCGACCCCGACCTTTCCATGCGGCTGGAAGCGGCGGCGGGGGCCTTGCTGCAACTGGCGCTTGTCGTGGCCGCGCTGGGGCTCTGGCGGTTGGGCGAGGTCGCCGTCGCGCGGTCGGGTGCGCGCTGGATCGCGGCAGGCGGGCGCGGGCGGCTGGACGGGCCGGTTGCGGCCCTTGCCTTGGTCGGCGGGGCAGGTGCCGCACTGGCGGTTCTCTTGGGATTGGCCGTGCTGACGGTCTGGTCCTTTGCGGGGTTCTGGGGGTTTCCCGATGCCCTGCCTGACAGCTTTACGATGAAGAACTGGATGCGGCACAGCGACGGCGCCGTCGCGGCCTTGGGCGAGACGGCCCTGATTGCCGCCGTTGCCGCGCTGCTTGCGCTGATCCTGACCATCGGTTGTCTGGAGGCCGAGTATCGCCATGGCCTGAAGTGGAGCACGCGATCCGTCTGGTTGCTCTATCTGCCGCTGCTTGTGCCGCAGACGGCGTTTCTGCCGGGATTGCAAACGCTGATGCTGGGGATCGGCGCGGATGTGGGGCGGTTGCCCGTGATGATGGCGCATCTGGTCTTTGTGCTGCCCTATGTCTTTTTGTCGCTCGCCGATCCCTACCGCGCCTGGGATGCGCGGATGGGAACGATTGCGCGCGCCTTGGGTGCAAGCCCCGACCGCGTGCTCTGGCGGGTGCGCCTGCCGATGCTGCTGCGGCCGATCCTGACCGCCTTGGCGGTGGGACTGGCGGTCTCGGTCGGGCAGTATCTGCCGACCTTGCTGATCGGTGGGGGCCGCGTGGCAACGCTGACGACCGAGGCGGTGGCGCTCGCATCCGGAGGTGACCGCCGCGCCATCGGCGTTTATGGGCTGATGCAGACGGGGGCGGCGCTGGTGCCTTTCGCGCTGGCGCTGCTGATCCCCGCGCTGGTCTGGCGCAAGAGACAGGGGTTGCGGCATGGATAAGGGCTTGGTCCTGCAAGACGTGGTGATCGCCAAGGGCGGCAATGTGCTGCTGCGGGTCGATCACACCATCGGCCCGGGCGAGGTGCTGACGGTCATGGGCCCGTCCGGCGTCGGCAAGTCGACCCTGTTGTCTTTCGTCACGGGCACGCTTGCGACCGAGTTTTCCGCGACAGGGCGCGTTCTTCTCGACGGGCATGACATCACCGAGGCACCGGCGCATCTGCGGCGCGTCGGCATCCTGTTTCAGGACGACCTGCTGTTTCCACATATGTCCGTGGGGGCGAACCTTGCTTTCGGGCTTGCGCGGGGCGGGTCACGGGCGGAACGGGCGGCTAAGATCGCAGAGGCATTGTCAGAGGTCGGGCTAGAGGGTTTCGCCGACCGCGATCCGGCGACCCTGTCGGGGGGGCAAAAGGCGCGGGTCGCGCTGATGCGGATGCTGTTGTCGGACCCCTGCGCCTTGCTGCTGGATGAACCTTTCTCGCGGTTGGATGCGGCCTTGCGCGCGCAGGTGCGCGAGATGGTCTTTGCAAGGGCGCGCGTGCGGGCCTTGCCGGTGCTGATGGTGACACATGACGCCGAGGATGCGGCGGCGGCGGGGGGGCAGGTGATCGTCTTGTGCAACGATGCGTGACAATGTCACCGACTGGCGGTGCCAATCAGGCTAGGATGGCGATATCATCTCTCGGAAAGGAGACCCCCCATGACACGCAATGAAGGCACAATCGACCGCGCAGTCCGGATCATTGTCGGACTTGTCCTGATCTCGCTGGTTTTCGTCGGGCCACAGACCGCTTGGGGCTGGGTCGGCGTGATCCCGCTGGTGACCGGTGCAATCGGGACCTGCCCGCTCTATCGCGTCCTTGGCATCAATACCTGCGGTATCGCCAAATAGGGCAGCGACGGCCTGACTACGCCCCCGGCCAGCCTTTGCGCCGGGGGACACGCACGGCCAGCATCGGCTTGATCAGCGGCGAGGCGAAGCGGTCGAGGTCCAGCGCCTCGTGCACGCCGGTGACTGTCTCACCGTTGATCTGCGTCTGCACCGCCGAGCGCGAATAGAACGGCGCATCCAGCATCGGCAGCACCTGTTTGGGCATGACGCCCGCATCGGCCCGGGTTTCGCGCATGACCTGCCAAAGCGAGCGTTTGAACCGCCTGCGCGGCGGGGCCTTGACGATGCGGGCCTCGCCTTGCGCATCGAATGCGATCGCGGTGTCCAGTGTCGTGCCATCCCGCCGCACGGCATCATAGATGCAGGTCGCCCCCTCCTTGGTCGGATAGCGTCCCCATGTCCAGAAGCTGAAGTCCTGTTCCAGCGCCCGCGTGCCGAAATTGGCGTCGAAATAGCCATGGCCGGACCATTGCCAGCCCTTCGCCTGAAGTTCGACCTTGATGTCGGACGAGGGCGCGAAGGGGCGCCAGATATGGGTGCCCTCGGGTGTCAGCAACATTTCGACCGAGGTCAGCGCATGGGGTGTCACCGTGATCCGCCCGCGCAGGCGGCTGATCAGGGGCGGGCTGCTGATTTCATCGATCTCGATGACCAGTTCCCTGCCGGTCCAGTGCATCGACGAGGGGCCGACCTGAAGCCTGTCGGGTGTCGTTTGCAGCGCGTCGCGGCCTCGGTCGGTCATGGTGAACCGCCCGCCGCGCCCGTAGGTGGCGACGTTGATGCAGCAATGGTTGGCGGGGTCCTTGCGGCCCGACCACGCATACCAGGGCGAAAAGACCGATCCGATAAATCCTATGACCGAGACGGCTTTTGTCCCGTCATCGCTGATCCCGTCGACATACCACCACGCATACCCATTCGGCGGGACGTCGAGGTGGAAGCATGGTCGGTCATGATCGCCGCGACCGCGTGCTGCGCGGAGAGGGTGGCCATCGGCACCCCCGCCCCCGGATGCGCCCCGCCCCCGCACAGGTATAGCCCCGGGATCGCCGTGCGCGCCGTCGGGCGCTTGAAGGCCGCCATCAGCCCATGCGGGCTCCGCCCGTAGAGGGAACCGCGGCTCGCCGGAAAGAGCGCGTCGAACTCTGCCGGTGTGGTCAGCGCCGCGGGTTCCGGTGTCGGTGTGAAGTGCAGGCCGAAGTCCCGGAACCGGTTGAAGATCTGTGTCTGACATGGGGGCTTCTCCTTGGCCGGATCGCGCGGGACCGGGGGGGCGTTCATGATGATCTCGAACCGTTGCAGGGCGTCTGGGGCCACTTGCCCGTGGTCCTGCGCGCAAAGGTAGAGTGTGGCGTCGGTCGGCATTTCGTCGCGGGCGAGGGCTGCGAACTCGGCCCTCGGGTCGCGGCCGAAAAAGACCGTGTGATGGGCAAGAGGCAGGCCGTCGGGCATGGCCGCGAAGGCGTGGACATAGGCCGACAGGCTGCGCGGGCTGACGTGGTGGGGGGCGATGGCCTTGCGCGGCCCCTCGCCCAGAAGGCCGGTGGCCAGCGCATTGGGGTCGCCGTTGAAAAGCACGGTATCCGCGGGAAAATGGCTCGCCCCGGTCTGCACGCCCGACACGCGCCCGTTCTGCCGTGTGATCCGTGTTGCTGCCGTGGTGTAGTGAAAGACCGCGCCGCGCGCTTTGGCAAGGCTTTCGATCGCGCGGGCGAGCGCGTGCATCCCGCCTTTCACGGTCCAGACCCCCTGCGCCTCGGCCTGCCAGATCAGCGAAAGGATCGCGGGCGCGGCATAGGGCGACCCGCCGACATAGGTGGCATAGCGCCCGAAAAGCTGCGCAAGGCGCGGGTCAGAGAAGCTGCCGCGCAACAGGCCGGCCAGCGTGCGGTGCGGTGCCATGTCGAAGACAAGTGATGGGTGCCGCATGACAGTTGCGGTCAATGCGAACTGGCTGGGCGCCGCGGTGCGCATCATGGGCCCATCGAAGGCCTGAAACAGGCGCGCGGCGCGTTTGCTGAAGCGGGCGAACTGGCGCGCGGCCGTGTCGCCGAAGGCGGTGCGGATATTGGCGATGTTCCGGGCTTCGTCGGTCACCAGATCAAGGCTGGTGCCGTCGTCCCAATAGTGTCGTGCCAGCGTGGTCAGCGGGGACAGCGCGACATGGGCGTGCAGGTCCTCGCCCGCGTCGCGGAAAAGCGCCTCGAATACCGGCAGCATGGTCAGCACGGTCGGCCCCGCATCGACCGGCCCGGCATCCGAAGGCACGGTCCGCATCTTGCCGCCCGGGCCGCCATGCAGGTCGAGCACGGTCACATCGCAGCCCCGATGCGCCAGTCGCAGGGCTGCCGCAAGACCGCCGATACCAGCCCCGATAATCACCGTCTTGGGCCCGTGATCCGTCATCTTTGCCCTGATTCACTGTTTCATTTGATTTACATTGACATATGTAAACTAAAATAGACACACTGGAATGCAAAGGAGAGCCTGATGCGAATCTCGGACCGTATTGATGTCGCGATGCAGCGTGCCATTGCGCGCGGACAGGGCGGCGCGGCTCCGGCCAAGCTGGCCTCGGCGCTGGAATATGCGGTCACACCGGGCGGTGCGCGGATCAGGCCGACGATCCTGACCTCGGTTGCGATGGCCTGCGGTGACGATCAGCCCGCGCTGACCGATGCGGCGGCTGTGGCGCTGGAGGTGATCCATTGCGCCAGTCTGGTGCACGACGATCTGCCGTGCTTCGATGATGCCGACATGCGGCGGGGCAAGCCCGCGCTGCACAGGGCCTATTCGCAGCCGATCGCGGTTCTGGCCGGCGACAGCCTGATCATCATGGGCTTTCAGATCATTGCCCGCGCGGCGACGGCGGCGCCGGATCGCGCGCTGACCCTGATCGACATTCTGGGCACGCGGACGGGGATGCCTTTCGGGATTTGCGCCGGACAGGGCTGGGAAAGCGAAGAGACGATCGACCTTTCCGCCTATCATCAGGCCAAGACAGGCGCGCTGTTCATCGCCGCAACCCAGATGGGGGCCGTGGCCGCTGGGCAAGAGGCCGAGCCTTGGGAAGAACTGGGCGCCCGCATCGGCGAGGCGTTTCAGGTGGCCGACGACCTGCGCGATGCGCTGTGCGACGAGGCGACCTTGGGCAAACCTGCCGGACAGGACGGCCTTCACGGCCGCCCCAATGCTGTCGCGGCCTATGGTGTGCAGGGTGCCATCAGGCGCTTTGACGACATTCTCGGCGGTGCCATCGCCTCGATCCCCGCTTGCCCGGGCGAGGCGGCGCTGGCGCAGATGGTGCGGGCCTATGCCGACAAGCTGGTCCCGGCGGGTGCGCGTAGCAGGTCGACCGTTCCGGGCGAGTGATGGCGGACCAGCGACCGACCTCTCGGGTCGCGGTGCCCGACCGCCGATCCCTTCGCCGGTCGCGCTGGCTGACGCGGCTTGTCGCCTCGCGCGGGTTTCAGCAGTGGGCGACCCGGTTTCCCTTCACGCGCGGCATTGTCGTGTCGGAAGGCGAGGCGATGTTCGATCTGGTCGCGGGCTTTTGCCACAGCCAGATCCTGCAGGCTTTCGTGCGGCTGGACCTGCCCAAGATGCTTTTGGCGCAAGAGATGAAAGCCGATGCGCTGGCGATCGAAGCCCGCGTTCCGCCCGAGCGGATGCAGGTGCTTTTGTCGGGTGCCGTAGCGCTGAACCTGATCAAGCGGCGGCGGTCCGGCTTTTATGCCCTGACCCAGCGCGGAGCGGCCCTTGCCGGTGTGCCGGGGTTGCAGGGCATGATCGACCACCACGACATTCTCTATCTTGATCTCGCCGATCCGGTGGCCTTCTTCCGTGGCGAGGTCGAAACCGAGCTGGCCGCGTTCTGGCCCTATGTTTTCGGCGCGGGCGGCGCGACTAACCCCGAAACCTCGGCGCAGTATTCGCAACTGATGGCCGACAGTCAGGTCCTTGTGGCCGAGGACACGCTTGCCATGGTGGATTTCCGCAGGGCGAACCATGTCCTCGATGTCGGCGGCGGAACCGGCGCGTTTCTCGGCGCCCTCAGGCAGGCCCATCCGCAACTGGAACTGACGCTGTTCGATCTGCCTCAGGTGGCGCGGGTCGCCGAGGCGCGTTTCCTGGCCGCAAGCCTGGCCAAGACCGTCAATATCGTGCCGGGGTCCTTTCGCGACGATCCGCTGCCCAAGGGCGCGGATACCATCACGCTGGTCCGCGTTCTCTATGATCACAGCGACGAGACCGTCGCCGCATTGCTGAGGTCCGCCTTCGACGCCTTGCCTGCGGGCGGGCGGATCATCGTGTCGGAGCCGATGACGGGGGGCGATGCGCCGCAGCGCGCGGGGGATGCCTATTTCGCCCTTTATTGCATGGCGATGCGCACCGGAAAGGCGCGGTCCCCGGCGGAAATCACGACCCTTCTGGAAGGCGCGGGATTTACCACCCCCCGCGTGCCGCGTGCGCGGCGACCCTACATCACCTCGGTCGTTCAATGTGTAAAGCCAGATTGACAGATTAAGTGTCAAAAGAATTTGACACTTTGGTATGTAACACTACACTATGATCACGAAAGGGTGTCGCACCTTGCAGGACCTGCAGGCGCCACACGGCGGAGAAAACTTTGAAAACTAATGCAGTAATACTCTCAGCCCCGGGAAAGCTTTCGCTGGAAACGGTTGGAATCACACCGCCCGCCGCCGACGATATCGTTGTCGAGATCAGGCATTCGGGAATTTCCACGGGCACCGAGAAGCTGTTTTGGACGGGTGAGATGCCGCCGTTCCCCGGAATGGGCTATCCGCTGATCCCCGGCTACGAGGCTGCGGGCGAAGTGGTCGAGGCCGGTTCCGACAGCGGTTACCGCGTGGGCGAGCATGTCTTCGTGCCGGGTGCAAGCTGCTATATCGGTGCGCACGGGCTTTTCGGCGCGGCGGCCCGGACGATCGTCACCAAAGCGTCGCGCGTGACACGGATCGACCGTGGTCTCGGGGCGGCGGGTGCGCTTCTGGCGCTTGCCGCGACGGCGCGCCACGCCATGGCTGGCCCGCACAAGTCCGTCCCTGATCTGATCATCGGTCACGGTGTGCTGGGCCGTTTGCTTGCCCGTCTGACGATTGCCTCGGGCGCGCCTGCGCCCACTGTGTGGGAGGTCGATGCCCAGCGGATGGACGGCGCCACCGGATACAAGGTCATCACACCCGACACCGACGCGCGCCGCGACTACCGGTCCATCTATGATGCCTCCGGCCGGGGCGATCTGCTGAACGACTGGATCGGCCGCATCGCCAAGGGCGGTGAGATTGTGCTGGCGGGGTTCTATACCGCGCCGCTGCAATTCGCCTTTCCGCCCGCTTTCATGAAAGAGGCGCGTTTCCGCATCAGCGCGGAATGGGCACCCGACGACATGACCGCCACCAAGGCGCTGGTCGAGGCCGGCACGTTGGAACTGGCCGATCTGATCACTCACGAACAACCGGCGGGGAACGCCGCGGCTGCTTACGAGGCCGCTTTCTCTGATCCCGCCTGCCTGAAAATGATCCTGAACTGGGGAACCGCATGAAAGACGAAGTGCCGAACCTGAAAGACTTCGACAAGCGCCTGCGCGACGAAGCCGCGGTAGAGCCATCGCTGGAGGTGCCGCAGGGTGAACCCACGTCGAAAACCCAGATCATCGCGATCTATGGCAAAGGCGGCATCGGCAAGTCGTTCACGCTGGCCAACCTCAGCCACATGATGGCCGAGATGGGCAAGCGCGTGCTGCTGATCGGTTGTGACCCCAAGTCGGACACGACCAGCCTTTTGTTCGGCGGCAAGGCCTGTCCCACGATCATCGAGACATCCGCCAAGAAAAAGCTGGCGGGCGAAGAGGTCGTCATCGGTGACGTCTGCTTCAAGCGCGGCGGTGTCTTCGCGATGGAGCTCGGCGGGCCCGAGGTTGGGCGCGGCTGCGGTGGGCGCGGGATCATCCACGGGTTCGAACTGCTCGAAAAGCTGGGCTTTCATGACTGGGACTTCGACTATGTCCTGCTGGATTTCCTTGGCGACGTGGTCTGTGGCGGTTTCGGTCTGCCGATTGCCCGTGACATGGCGCAGAAGGTCATTCTTGTCGGCTCGAACGATCTGCAATCGCTTTACGTGGCGAACAATGTTTGCTCGGCGGTGGAATACTTCCGCAAACTGGGCGGCAATGTCGGCGTCGCGGGCCTTGTGATCAACAAGGACGACGGCTCGGGCGAGGCGCAGGCTTTTGCCAAGGCCGTCGATATTCCGGTGCTTGCCGCAATCCCGCAGGATGACGACCTGCGCAAGAAATCCGCCAATTACCAGATCGTCGGCACCCATGAAAGCAAGTGGGGTCCCATGTTTGAAGGGCTGGCGACGGCGGTGGGCATTGCCCCGCCCGTCCGGCCTTCCCCGTTGGATCAGGACGGTCTGCTGGACCTCTTCGACAGCAAGGATACCGGCGGCGATTACCAGTTGGTGCCCGCCACCGACATCGACATGCGCGGCAAGAATGCCGCACCGAAAGAAAGCCTGGAGGTCATCTACGACGATGCGTGAGGCTGGCCAACATATCCCCGCGGATGTCCGCGCGATGCTTGCAAAAGCGACGCCACAGCAACTGGCGCGTCTGCTGCAGGACATCAAGGCGACGCCGCCCGCGCCATGCAAGGACGTGCACTATGACGCATGACACCCAGACCCAAGGCTATGAGGTCGGCTATGACGCATCCGGCGAGGTCGAGATCATCGAAGGCGTTGCGCGTGAAGCTGGCGAGGTTGTCCTGAGCGAGGCTGACCAACAGACCGCGCTTTCGGGTGGCTGCACTGCAAGCGCCGGATCGATGAAGGCCGCGGCCCGTGCTGCGGGCAAGGCCGGTATCCTTGACCAATTCGCCAAGGATTATCCCACCGGTCCCCATGATCAGCCGCAAAGCATGTGTCCTGCCTTCGGATCATTGCGTGTCGGCCTGCGGATGAAGCGGGTGGCGACGGTGCTGTCCGGTTCGGCCTGCTGCGTCTATGGCCTGACGTTCGTATCCCATTTCTATGGCGCGCGCCGGTCGGTCGGATACGTTCCGTTCAATTCCGAAACGCTGGTCACGGGCAAGCTGTTCGAGGACATCCGCGAAAGCGTGCACGAAATGGCCGACCCCGATCGCTATGACGCGATCGTTGTGACGAACCTTTGCGTGCCGACCGCCTCAGGCGTGCCGCTGCGCCTTCTGCCGCCTGAAATCAACGGCGTGCGGATCGTCGGCATCGACGTGCCGGGCTTCGGCATCCCCACCCATGCCGAGGCCAAGGATGTGCTGGCCGGTGCCATGTTGAACTATGCCCGCAAGGAAGTCGCCGCTGGTCCCGTGCAGGCCCCTGTCGGCGGCAAGGCGGATCGTCCGACCGTTGCCCTGCTGGGCGAGATGTTCCCCGCCGATCCGATGATGATCGGCGCGATGCTGGCCCCGATGGGGCTGGGCGTCGGCCCGACCGTCCCGACCCGCGAATGGCGCGAGCTTTATGCCGCGCTCGACTGCGGTGTCGCCGCGGCCATCCATCCCTTCTACACCGCGTCGATCCGCGAATTCGAGGCGGCTGGCCGCCAGATCGTCGGCTCGGCCCCTGTGGGCTATAACGGCACTGCCGCGTGGCTGATGAATATCGGCGAGGCCTATGGTGTGCCCAAGGCGCAGATCGCCGCCGCACAGAACGCCTTCCTGCCCGCGATTTCCGAGGCGCTGAAGGGCGCGCAGATCAAGGGCACGATCACGCTGTCGGGCTATGAAGGCTCGGAACTGCTCGTCGCGCGTCTGCTGGTCGAAAGCGGTGCGGATGTGCCTTACGTCGGCACCGCCTGCCCCAAGACGAAGTGGTCCGCCGAGGATGCGGCCTGGCTGGAATCGCGCGGCGTGAAGGTCGTTTACCGGGCCTCGCTGGAGGATGACTGCGCGGCTGTCGATGCGATCAAGCCGGATCTTGCCATCGGGACCACGCCGGTTGTGCAGCACGCCAAGGAACGCGGTATTCCCGCGCTCTATTTCACCAACCTGATCTCTGCCCGTCCGCTGATGGGACCTGCCGGTGCCGGGTCACTGGCGCAGGTCGTCAATGCGGCGATCCGTGGCAAGGAAAAGATGGATACGATGCGCGCCTTCTTCGAGGGTGTGGGCCATGTCGACACCGCAGGAGTCTGGGAAGGCGCGCCCAACCTGCGCCCCGATTTCCGCGCCCAGCATCAGAAGAAACTCGACAAGCTGGCCCGTGCCGCCAAAGCCGAGGAGATGATCTGATGCCGGCGTTTGTGGCCTTGAGTATTTTGAGCAAAGCGAGGCGGGTGTCATGCTTGTGACCGATCATGATCGCGCTGGCGGCTATTGGGGGGCGGTCTATGCCTTCTGCGCCGTGAAGGGCCTGCAGGTCGTGATCGACGGTCCTGTCGGCTGTGAAAACCTGCCCGTCACCTCTGTGCTGCATTATACCGACGGCCTGCCCCCGCATGAGTTGCCGATCGTGGTCACGGGCCTGTCCGAGACCGAGATGGGCGAAGGCACCGAAGAGGCGATGAAGCGCGCATGGGATACGCTCGATCCGGCGCTGCCCGCCGTTGTCGTCACCGGTTCGATCGCCGAGATGATCGGCGGTGGCGTGACGCCGCAGGGCACCAATATCCAGCGCTTTTTGCCGCGCACCATCGACGAGGATCAGTGGGAATGCGCGGACCGCGCGATGACGTGGATCTTCACCGAGTTCGGCATGACCAAGGGCCGGATGCCCCCTGAAAAGAAACGTGAAGAGGGTGCGAAGCCAAGGGTCAACATCCTCGGGCCGATGTATGGGGCCTTCAACATGCCCTCGGACCTTGCCGAAATCCGGCGTCTGGTCGAAGGCATCGGCGCCGAGGTCAATATGGTGATGCCTTTGGGCGCCCATGTCGCCGAGATGCGCAATCTGGTGAATGCCGATGTGAACGTCACCATGTATCGCGAATTCGGACGCGGCCTGTGTGAAGTCCTTGGCAAGCCCTACCTGCAAGCGCCCTTCGGGATCGACAGCACCACGAAATTCCTGCGCAAGCTGGGTGATCTGCTGGGGCTGGACCCTGAACCCTTCATCGCGCGCGAAAAACACTCGACGATCAAGCCGGTCTGGGATCTGTGGCGGTCCGTCACACAGGATTTCTTCGCCACCGCCGAATTCGGGATCGTCGCGAACGAGACCTATGCGCGCGGTGTCCGCAACTATCTCGAGAACGATCTGGGCTTTCCTTGTGCCTTCGCCGTCGCGCGGTGTCGCGGCAAGAAGACCAACAACGAAGAGGTCCGCAGCCTGATCCATACCAAGCGCCCCTTGGTGATCCTCGGTTCGATCAACGAGAAAATGTATATGGCCGAAATGAAAGCCGGCCATGGCCCGTCGCCGGTGTTCATCCCCGCCAGCTTCCCCGGCGCTGCGATACGGCGTGCGACGGGCACCCCATTCATGGGCTTCGCCGGCGCGACCTACCTGCTGCAAGAGATTTGCAACGGCCTGTTCGATGCGCTGTTCCATATCCTGCCGCTGGGCACGCAGATGGATGCCACCGATGCCACGCTGACCCCGCTGCGCCGCGATTTCCCATGGGATCCCGACGCGCAGCGCAAGCTGGACGAGATCGTGGCGACCCACCCGATCCTGACACGGATTTCTGCCGCCAAGAGCCTGCGTGACGCAGCCGAGCGTGCAGCCCTCGATGCCGGCAGCGACCGCGTTGTCCTGGAAACCGTCGAGGCACTTCAAACCACCAACGGAGGAAGACAATGACTGACTTTACCACCGATGCACCCATCGCCCGGGTCCGGTCCGCGCCTCCGAAGCGGGAATACTACGCGTATTTCGCGCTGATCTTTCTGGCCACCCTGCCGCTTTGCTTTCTGACATGGGCGCTGTCTGCCGCCCGTCGGATGGAACTGCCGGAAAAGGGGCCGTTCGCGAAAGCCTGGACCCAGGCGCGCATCATCACACCGCAGATCTTCAGCGCATGAAGGCTGTGACACCAGTTTTGTCCGGAAACGGACATCCGATGTTCATCGCTCCCCCCCGGGGTGATGGATTGGGGCAAAGGATGAGCCTTTGTCGTAACCCGGCCGCGGGGGGTGCGCGGCGTCAGTACTTAATTTTGGAGACAAAACATGGCTGACAAATCTGATCTGTCTTTCACAGGTCTCACTGACGAGCAGGCCCAGGAGCTGCACGCAGTCTACATGAGCGGGTTCACGATCTTCACGATCGTCGCCGTTATTGCTCACGTGCTGACGTACATCAAGCTGCCCTGGTTCAGCTGGTAAGAGAGGAATACACGAATGGCACAGTTCTACAAAATCTGGCTGGTCTTCGATCCTCGCCGCGTATTCGTGGCGCAGGGCGTTTTCCTGTTTCTGCTTGCGGCGATGATTCACCTCGTCCTGCTGAGCAATGACAGCACCAACTGGTTCACACTCGCCTTTGGCGGCATGTAATCGGCTTGCGCTGAAATGACAAAGCTGCGGGCGGTCAATCCGTCCGCCCGCGGCAAACACCGAACTTACGCGAATACAGGGCGCGCCCAAGGGGGTCGCAGGGCCTGTTGCAAATTGGAGTAGGAAGATGGCACAGCTCAGCTTCGAAAGAAAATACCGGGTCCGTGGCGGGACCTTGGTAGGCGGTGATCTGTTCGACTTCTGGGTGGGGCCATTCTACGTTGGCTTCTTCGGGGTCACGACGTTCTTTTTCGCCGTCCTTGGGACAATCCTGATCTTTTACGGGGCCAGCCAGGGCCCGACATGGAATCCATGGTTGATCTCTATTGATCCGCCACCGCTTTCATACGGCCTCGGGGCCGCGCCGCTGATGGAAGGTGGCCTGTGGCAGATCATCACGATCTGCGCGATCGGCGCCTTTGTCAGCTGGATGATGCGCGAGGTGGAAATCTGCCGCAAACTGGGCATCGGCTATCACGTGCCATTCGCTTTTGGCGTGGCGATCTTTGCCTATGTCACACTGGTGGTCATCCGTCCGGTGCTGCTGGGAGCATGGGGGCACGGTTTCCCCTACGGCATCTTCAGCCACCTCGATTGGGTGAACAACGTGGGCTACGCCTACGGGAACTTCCACTACAACCCCGCCCATATGATCGCGATCACGTTCTTCTTCACGACGACGCTCGCCCTGGCCCTGCATGGCTCTTTGGTTCTGTCCGCCGTGAACCCGCCGAAAGGCCAGGAGATCAAGTCGCCGGATCATGAAGACACCTATTTCCGCGATCTGATCGGCTATTCGATCGGGCCATTGGGGATTCACCGTCTGGGCCTGTTCCTTGCGCTGAACGCCGGTTTCTGGAGCGCGATCTGTATCGTGATCTCGGGCACCGTCTGGTTCGAGGAATGGATCGTCTGGTGGGACTGGTACTTTGAATTGCCCTGGTGGGTCGACCTTTAAGGAGGGTATGAACAATGGCTGAATATCAAAACATCTTCACCCAGGTTCAGGTGCAAGGCCCCCCCGAAATGGGGATGGGCGCACCCGATGGCTCTGCCATTGCCCGCGGTGATAAAACCGGATTTTCCAAGCTCTTTGGCTGGTTCGGTAACGCGCAGTTGGGTCCGGTCTATCTGGGCTCGTTCGGGATGATCTCGCTTGCGACCGGTCTGATCTGGTTCGTCATGGTGGGCCTGTCCTTCTGGGCGCAGGCAGATTACAACCCGGCGATCTTCATGCGGGACCTGTTCTGGCTGTCGCTTGATCCGCCCTCGCCCGGTTACGGGTTGGGGATGCCTCCGATGGATGACGGCGGTTACTTCATGATCGCGTCCTTCTTCCTGCTGATCTCGGTCCTGACATGGTGGGTGCGCACCTACCTGCGGGCCGAGGCATTGGGCATGGGCAAGCATGTGGCATGGGCCTTCGCCTCGGCGATCTGGCTGTTCCTTGTGCTGGGTCTGTTCCGTCCGATCCTGATGGGCGACTGGTCCGAGATGGTGCCTTACGGCGTCTTCAGCCACCTCGACTGGACGAACCTGTTCTCGATCACTTATGGCAACCTGTTCTACAATCCGTTCCACGCCCTGAGCATCGTGTTCCTTTATGGATCCGCCCTGCTTTTCGCGATGCACGGTGCGACAATCCTTGCGGTCAGCCGTTTCGGCGGCGAGCGTGAGATCGAACAGATCGTCGACCGCGGCACTGCGACCGAACGTGCGGCTCTCTTCTGGCGCTGGACCATGGGTTTCAACGCCACGATGGAGGGTATCCACCGCTGGGCGTGGTGGTTCGCAGTCCTGACCACGCTGACCGGCGGTATCGGGATCCTGCTGACCGGCACAGTTGTCGACAACTGGTTTGTCTGGGCACAAGACCACGGCTACGCGCCGCTTAACTGAGGAGAGAGTTTATGAGCGAACAAGACAATATCCTCGATCTTGACAACAAGACGCGCCTTTTTGCCGACATCACTTATCTGATGCTGAAAGGTGCGGGCTACGCAGCGGTCTTCGTGCTGGCCTTGTGGTTCATCATCGCGGCAGTGGCCTTCATCGGACGGATCCTGCCCGAAGAAAGCCGCGGCACACCGGATCCGATCAACCGCTCGTCGATCGAGTTGGTAATCGAAGAGACCGCAACGGTCTGACCGATCGGAACAGGCGGCGCGCGACGCTCCGCCTGTTCCTCAGCTATCGGGCTTCCCTCCCTGGCTGGCCCGATATTGGGGCGATAGCCCCAGTTCCCTTCCTGTTGGCTACAGGAGACTAGCGTCGCAAGTGGGGTCACCCATTTGCGGCGTTTTTTTCATATCACAAAGGTGCCGCCATGACGATACGCCCTGAAACCCCGTTCCTGGATGCTGTTTCCGGCCCTGCCGATCTGCGGCGGATGAACGACACGGCGCTGGCCAATCTGGCCGACGATGTGCGGGCCGAGGTGATTTCGGCGGTCTCGCAGACCGGCGGGCATCTGGGATCGTCGCTTGGTGTGGTCGAACTGACGGTCGCCATCCATGCGGTTTTCGATACGCCGCGCGACAAGCTGATCTTCGACGTGGGCCACCAGTGCTATCCGCACAAGGTGCTGACAGGACGGCGGGATCGCATCCGCACCCTGCGGCAAGAGGGCGGCCTGTCCGGTTTCACCAAACGCGCGGAAAGCGAGTTTGATCCCTTCGGTGCGGCCCATTCCAGCACCTCGATTTCGGCGGCGCTGGGCTTTACGGTTGGCCGCGACATGGGGATGCCCACCGGCGATGCGATTGCGGTGATCGGTGACGGCTCGATCAGTGCGGGCATGGCTTACGAGGCGCTGAACAACGCTGGTGCCGAGGGGCGCCGGATGTTCGTCATCCTCAACGACAACGAGATGTCCATCGCACCGCCCGTGGGTGCGATGTCGAAGTATCTTTCGGGGCTTTACGCCTCGCCCATGGGTGAATTGCACAAGATGGCCGAAGGCTTCGAGGCCGCCTTGCCCGGTCCCTTGCGCGACCACGCCCGCCGTGCGCGGCAGTTGGTGACAGGGATGCAGACCGGCGGGTCGGGGACACTGTTCGAAGAGCTTGGGTTTTCCTATGTCGGCCCGATTGACGGCCACGACATGCGCCAGCTTCTGCCGGTCCTGCGCGCGGCACGTACACGGGCGACGGGGCCGGTGCTGATCCATGTCTGCACCACCAAGGGCAAGGGCTATGCCCCCGCCGAGACAAGCGCCGATCGCGGGCACGGTGTGTCCAAGTTCGATGTGGCCAGCGGCGCTCAAGCCAAGTCGCGGCCCAATGCGCCGAGCTATACCAAGGTCTTCGGCACCGCGCTGACGCATGAGGCGCAGCTTGACCCGAGGATTGTCGCGGTGACCGCGGCGATGCCCTCGGGCACCGGCGTCGACATCATGGGCGCGCGGTTTCAGAACCGCGTCTTCGATGTGGGCATTGCCGAGCAACACGCGGTCACCTTCGCGGCAGGGATGGCGGCAAGCGGGCTGAAGCCTTTCTGCGCGATCTATTCGACCTTCCTGCAACGCGGCTACGATCAGGTCGTGCATGACGTGGCGCTTCAGAACCTGCCTGTCCGCTTTGCCATTGACCGTGCGGGGCTGGTCGGCGCCGATGGCCCGACCCATGCGGGGGCTTTCGATATCGGCTATATGTCGGCGCTGCCGAACATGACCGTCATGGCCGCCGCGGACGAGTTGGAGCTGATGCATATGGTCCGCACCGCTGCGGCCCATGACGCGGGGCCCATCGCCTTCCGCTATCCGCGCGGCGAGGGCGTGGGGCTGGAACTGCCCGAGCGCGGTGATATCATCGAGATCGGCAAGGGCCGGATCGTGCAGGAAGGCGCGGATGTTGCGATCCTGTCCTTCGGGGCGCATCTGGCCGAGTGCCGGAAGGCGGCCGAAAAGCTTGCCGCGCAAGGGGTCAGCGCGACCATCGCCGATGCGCGCTTTGCCAAGCCGCTGGATCACGCGCTGATCCGCCAGTTGGTCCGTCACCACAAGGCAGTGGTCACGGTCGAACAAGGCGCACAGGGCGGGTTCGGCGCGATGGTGCTGCACTTCCTTGCCAACGAGGGTCTGCTGGATGGCCGCTCTGCCGTGCGCACGATGACCTTGCCGGACCGCTACATCGATCAGGCCGCCCCGGATGCGATGTATGCCGAGGCCGGTCTGACCGCGGTCGATATCGCCGCCACCGCGATGCAGGCCGCCGGGATCGAGATCAAGCGCAAGGGTGCGGCGGTGATCGTCTAGCAGGCAAGGTCGCTGGTTTCGGCAAGCCAGCGGTCCAGTCGCGTCATCGCGTCATCGTTCATCGGCAACAGCGGGCGCGGCAAAACGGCCTCGCCCAACCCCAGCCGGTCGGTCAGGGCATAGGCCAGACGCAGGCTGCCGTTGTCTTTGCATAGCTGCATCAGGGGCGCCAACCGTGCCTCTAGCGCGGCGGTTGCGTCCTTATCTCCGGCCATGGCCATGCGGGCCAGATTGACGAAGGTTTGCGGCAGCGTGCCGCCAAGCGCCGTGAAAAAGGCATCCGCGCCGGCCAGCAACGTCTCGCCGCAGCCCCAGTCGCCGCTGTAGCCGATCACGAAATCCTGTGGCAGCAGGTCCCGCAGCCTCGCCAGATCCTCGGCGGGGGTCACTTGCGCGGGCAGCGGCATCTTGACCGCTGCGATCTGCGGATGGACCGCCAGCCTGTGCAACAGGCGGTGGCTGAAGGTGAAATGCGTCGTGCTTGGGTTGTTGTAGATGCAAAGCGGCAGGTCCGTCGCCTCGGCCACGGCGATGAAGTGGGCGTAGGCCTCGTCCTCGGTCAGGGGGGTGTATGACACGGGCGCCAAGAGCAGACCATCGGCACCCGCAGCGGCGGCATCGCGGGCAAGCGTGACGGCCTGATCGGTCCGGATCGCGCCGACCCCCACGATCAGCGGGGTGGCTCCTTTGACCGCCGCCGCTGCCTTGGTCGCCTGATGCCGCGTGTCGCGGTCGAGATAGGCATAGGTCCCGGTGCTGCCCAAAAGCCCGATGGAGTCCACTTCGGCCCCGCGCAATCGCCGGATCAGGTCTTGCAGGCAGTCCGTGTCGAGCGCGCCACCGGCGTTGCAGGGCGTGATCGGGAAAGCCGAGAGGCCTTTGAAGATATGGGACATTGAACGCGCCTTTCTGTCGGATCAGGGCAGGGGATCGGTCTGGAACAGCCAGACCTTCATGCCGCCATGGGGGATCGGCGGCCCTTTCGGTTTGAAGGGCAGGCGGGTGGCCTGCGCAAGGCCGGGGTCGCTTGTGACGACCGCCACACGCCAGCCCGAGAATTGGTCCGCCAGCATCCGCCCAAGGCCCGCATAGACGCCGAACAGCATCTTCTGGTTGCCGATGCGTGCACCGTAGGGCGGATTGCAGATCACAAGGCCGGGCGGGCCGTCGGGCCGCGTCAGGTCGTTGGCGTTCAGGTTGGCGAAAGTGGTGATATCGGCGACACCCGCGCGGGCGGCGTTGTCGGTGGCCATGCGGATCGCGCCCGCGTCTCGGTCAGATCCGTGAAAGCGGTGTTGCGTGGTCCGGACCGTGCCGGTCTGACGCAGTGCCGTCCATCGCGCGGGGTCGACGGTGGCAAGCTGTTCGAAGGCAAAACCGCGGGACCGCCCCGGCAAAAGGCCCGTCGCGATCTCGGCCGCTTCGATGACGAAGGTGCCCGATCCGCACATCGGATCGACAACCGGTTCCTCTCCGTCATAGCCGCAGGCGCGCAGCATCAGCGCCGCAAGCGTTTCGCGCATGGGCGCCTTGCCCACCGCCTCTTTATGGCCGCGCTTGTGCAGGCTTTCGCCCGAAGTATCGACGCTGATCGTCACGCGGTTATCGTCGATGCGCAGCTTGATGGCGACGGGCGCATCGGGGCTGAGGGTGATCCCGTGATCCTCGGCCAGCGCCTTTTCGATCCGCTGGGTCGCGGCCCCCGCGTGGTAGATTTTCGATCTTTTCGAGGTCGCGACCTCGACCCGCACAGGCACGTCGGGGCGCAGCACATCACCCCACGGAAATTTGCGCGCGCGTTTGTCCAACTGCGCCAGGTGGAAGGCCATGAAGCTGCCGATGCGGGCCAGAACGCGGGTGGCACCGCGCAACACAAGGTTGGCCCGCCAGACATCGTCCCACGTGCCCTGAAAGCTGACGCCGCCATCGGTCAGCCGCGCGGTCAAGAACCCCGCCGCGATTGCTTCGTCCAGCAAGGGCTGTTCGAGCCCGGGCGTGGCGACAAGGAAGATCTCGAACGGGTCGGTCATTCCGGCTGACTACAGCGTCCCATCCGCCGCTGCAACGCGCGCGCTTTCGGGTTTGGGAACGGGCTTGGCAATGCCCTCGAGCGCGCGCAGCGGTTTGCGCACGGCTTCGGTCAGGCCGGGGCGCTTGGGGGCGGCAATCTGCTTGCTGACCTCGATGATCAGCACGCCGCCGGCGGCGACGATGGGCAGGTTGTGACCGACCCTTTCCAGAAAGCCCGCCGATTTGCGCCACAGCTTCTTGCCCGAAGGCGGCTGATAGAGCGCGGACAGGGTGCGTTCCGTGAGGAACTGATGGCGGCGCAACTGCGCCTCGAGCTGGCTGAACGAATAGGGGCGGCCGTATCCGAACGGCGTCTTGTCTGACCGCGACCAGAGGCCCGCGCGGTTCGGCACCACGATCACCGCCCGCCCACCGGGGCCAAGGACGCGCCACGCCTCGTCCAGCAATAGCGAGGGTTGTTCGGTGGTCTCCAGCCCGTGCAGCATCACCAGACGGTCGACATGCCCGGTCTCGATCGGCCAGAGCGTATCTTCGCACAGCACGCTGACGTTCTTGCCATCCGCAGGCCATGGCATCACCCCCTGCGGTCCGGGCATCAGCCCGATCACCCGCCGCGCGTCCTTCAGGAACGGGCGCAGCAGCGGCACGGCAAAGCCGTAGCCGACGACCATATGCCCCTTGCAGTCCGGCCACATGCCCACCAGCTCGTCCCGGATCACCTTTTGCGCCGCCCGCCCAAGGGCGCTGCGGTAATAGAAATTGCGCAAATCCAGCACATCGAGATGCATTGCGGTTTACGGGCCCTTCGGCAAAGCTACGTCTTCACCATAACAAGGAAAGGCCGCATTGCCATGCCAAAGACCGCGCCCCTCGAACTGGTTACTGTTCCCTGCCTCACGGACAATTATGCCTACCTGGTCCATGACCCCGCAACCGGCGAGACGGCACTTGTGGATGCTCCCGAGGCTGCGCCGATCAAGGCCGAGCTGGACAAGCGCGGCTGGACCCTGACCGATATCCTGATCACGCATCACCACCACGACCATATCGGCGCTGTCGATGACCTGCGCGGGACCGCCCGTGTCGTCGGGGCCGCCGCAGATGCTGAACGCCTGCCCAGGCTGGACCTTGCTGTGACAGAGGGTGACCTGATCAGGGTTGCCGGACAGCAGGTGCACATCCTCGATGTGTCCGGTCACACCATCGGACATATCGCCTTTTACATGCCTGACGCGGGTTTCGCCTTTACCGCTGACAGCCTGATGGCGCTGGGATGCGGCCGCCTGTTCGAGGGAAGCCCCGCGATGATGTGGGACAGTCTACAAAAGCTGCGCGCGCTGCCTGACGATACGCTGATCTGTTCCGGTCACGAATACACGGCTGCGAATGCGCGTTTCGCCCTGTCTATTGACGCGGCCAATCCCGACCTTATCTCAAGATCAACAGGGGTCGACGCCGCCCGTGCGGCTGGTCAACCGACGGTCCCGTCGACTCTTGCCGAAGAAAAGCGCACAAACCCGTTCCTGCGTGCCGATCTTCCCGAACTCAAAGCGGCCATAGGCATGTCCGACGCGTCGGACGTAGACGTCTTTGCCGAAGTCCGTGCGCGCAAAGACCGCTTTTGAACCGACGACAGGCCCGAAAGCGCCAATTCGGGCTGAAATCCGAGGCATCACATGAATTGTGAAGGCCGATCCGAAAAAAGCCCTTGAAGGTTGGCGAAGAAAACCAAACCTTAAGGGCTAGAGGCCACGGTAAGTGTGCGCGGCATACTTGCCCTGATGTGAAGGAGCACAAGACGTGCCATCATTTTCGACCACACTCGAGCAATCCATCCATGGCGCGCTTGCGCTGGCCAATGCGCGCAAGCACGAACTGGCGACGCTGGAACACCTGCTTCTTGCGCTGATCGACGAACCGGATGCAGCGCGCGTGATGCGGGCCTGTTCGGTGAACCTTGATGAATTGCGCAAGGACCTCGAAGATTTCATCGACGACGATCTGTCGACCCTGATCACCGATGTGGAAGGGTCCGAAGCCGTGCCGACCGCCGCCTTCCAGCGCGTGATCCAACGCGCGGCGATCCATGTGCAGTCGTCCGGCCGCAGCGAGGTGACCGGCGCCAACGTGCTGGTCGCGATCTTTGCGGAACGTGAAAGCAACGCCGCCTATTTCCTGCAAGAACAGGACATGACCCGTTATGATGCGGTGAACTTCATCGCGCATGGGGTGGCCAAGGATCCGGCCTATGGCGAAAGCCGCCCCGTCACCGGGTCCACCTCGGAAGAGGGTGAGACCGTCAATGCCAGCGAGGGCGAAGAAAAGGAAAGCGCGCTTGCCAAATATTGCGTCGACCTGAACGCCAAGGCCAAGAAGGGCGATGTCGACCCGCTGATCGGGCGCGCCCATGAGGTGGAACGCTGCATTCAGGTGCTCTGCCGCCGCCGCAAGAACAACCCGCTTCTGGTGGGTGATCCCGGCGTGGGCAAGACCGCCATTGCCGAGGGTCTGGCCTTCAAGATCGTCAACGGCGATGTGCCGGATGTGCTGTCCAAGGCCACGATCTTTTCGCTCGACATGGGTGCATTGCTGGCAGGCACGCGCTATCGCGGCGATTTCGAGGAACGGCTGAAAGCCGTGATGACCGAGATGGAAAACCATCCCGATGCGGTGCTGTTCATCGACGAAATCCACACGGTGATCGGCGCCGGTGCGACCTCGGGCGGGGCGATGGATGCCTCGAACCTGCTGAAGCCCGCGTTGCAGGGCGGCAAGCTGCGCTGCATGGGCTCGACCACCTACAAGGAATTCCGCCAGCATTTCGAAAAGGACCGCGCGCTCAGCCGCCGGTTCCAGAAGATCGACGTGAACGAACCTTCGGTGTCCGATGCCATCAAGATCCTGCAAGGTCTGAAACCCTACTTCGAAGAGCATCACAGCATCAAATACACTGCCGATGCGATCAAGACGGCGGTCGAGCTTTCGGCGCGCTACATCAACGACCGCAAGCTGCCCGACAAGGCCATCGACGTCATCGACGAGGCGGGTGCAGCCCAGCATCTGGTCGCCGAATCCAAGCGCCGCAAGACAATCGGCACCAAAGAGATCGAGGATGTCGTGGCCAAGATCGCCCGCATCCCGCCCAAGAACGTCTCCAAGGACGATGCCGAGGTGCTGAAGGATCTGGAACGGACGCTCAAACGTGTTGTTTTCGGGCAGGATCAGGCGATCGAGGCACTGTCGTCAGCCATCAAACTGGCCCGTGCCGGGCTGCGCGAACCCGAAAAGCCCATCGGCAACTACCTGTTCGCCGGTCCGACCGGTGTCGGCAAGACCGAGGTGGCAAAGCAACTGGCGGATTCGCTGGGTGTCGATCTGCTGCGCTTTGACATGTCCGAGTATATGGAAAAGCACGCGGTGTCGCGTCTGATCGGCGCGCCTCCGGGTTATGTGGGGTTCGATCAGGGCGGGATGCTGACGGATGGTGTGGATCAGAACCCGCATTGCGTCCTGCTGCTGGACGAGATCGAAAAGGCCCATCCGGATGTCTACAACATCCTGTTGCAGGTCATGGACCACGGCAAGCTGACCGACCACAACGGGCGGACAACGGATTTCCGCAATGTCATCCTGATCATGACCTCGAACGCCGGTGCCTCCGAGTTGCAGAAAAACGCGCTGGGCTTTGGCCGCGACAGCCGCGAGGGCGAGGATACCGCCGCGATCGAACGCACCTTCACGCCGGAATTCCGCAACCGTCTGGATGCGGTGATCAGCTTCCGCGCGCTGCCGAAAGAGGTGATCATGCGGGTGGTCGAGAAATTCGTCCTGCAGCTTGAGGCGCAACTGATCGACCGCAACGTGCATATCGAACTGACACCCGCCGCCGCCGAATGGCTGGCCGACAAGGGCTATGATGAAAAGATGGGTGCGCGCCCCTTGGGCCGCGTCATTCAGGAAAGCATCAAAAAGCCGCTGGCCGAGGAACTGCTGTTCGGCAAGCTGGTCAAGGGTGGTCTGGTCAAGGTCGGCGTCAAGAAGGGCGAGCTGGAACTGCGCTTCGAGGAACCGGGCCCCGGCAAGATCACCGGCGGGGGCAACAAGCCGCCGCTGCTGACCGCCGACTAAGACCGTCAACTGGAAAGACAATCGGCCCGCCGCACCAATGTGCGGCGGGTTTTTCGTTTGACGGGGCAGGGCGAAGCTGGTCCAAGGCCACGAAGATCATCACCTTGAAAGAGCCGCGCCATGACCGCAAACACCCGCATCGTCCTGTCCAGTGATCACGCTGCAATCGACCTGCGGCTGGCCATCGCGGCCTATGTTGCGGGCAAGGGATACGCGATTGTGGACATCGGCCCCACGACCACCGAAAGCACCCATTATCCCAAGCATGGCGAGGCTGCGGCGCGGATGGTGGCCTCGGGTGACTGTGCGCTGGGCATCATCCTGTGTGGCACCGGGCAGGGCATCATGATGGCGGCCAACAAGGTCAAGGGCATCCGCTGCGGCGTTTGCATGGACACCTTCTCGGCCCGCATGATCCGCCAGCATAATGACGCGAACATGCTGGCCCTCGGGGCGCGGGTAGTCGGCGACATGCTGGCGCTGGACATCGTCGATGCCTTCCTTGATGCGGAATTCGAAGGGGGCCGTCATGGCACCCGCGTCGACATGATCAAAGAGATCGAGGCCTAGCGTTCCGTCAGTTTCAACTCGATCCGGCGGTTCTGGGCGCGCGCTTCGGGCGTGTCCAGCGGGTTCAGCGGTTGATGTTCGCCGAACCCGTTGGCGGCAAGGCGGCGGGGGTCGAAACCCAGTTCTTCGGACATGAACCGCACCACTGACAGCGCGCGGGCCTGCGACAGTTCCCAGTTGTCGGCGAACCGGCTGTTGCTGCCCACGGGAATGTTGTCGGTGTGACCATCGACGCGGATCAGCCAGTCGATGCCATCGGGGATCTGGTCGGCGATGTCGAAAAGCAGGTTCGCGATATTCGCGATTTCGGCTTCGCCCGCAGGCGAAAGTTCGGCGCTGCCCGGCGCAAAGAGAACCTCGGAGTTGAAGATGAAGCGATCACCTTCGATCCGGATACGTTCCTGACCTTCGAGGATCTGGCGCAATTCGCCGAAGAAATCCGACCGGAACCGTTCAAGGTCCTGTGCCTCTTCGGCGAGGCGGGCGTTTTCCTCTTCCAGACGGAGACGCTCGGCCTCTTCCAGCGCGATGCGGCGGCGTTCTTCGGAAACGGCACGGGCAAGGGCGGTGTTCAGTTGCGCGCCCAGCGTCTCGATCTGCACCTGTGCCTCGCGGTCTTCCTCTTCGGCGAGGTTCAGCAGCGATTGCAGGTTGCCGACCTGGTTGCGTAGCTGGGTGACCTGCTCGTTCAGAAGGGCCACCTCGCGCCGGCTTTCGGCGGACAGGGCCTCTTCCTGCGCAAGGGCAAGGCGGGCCATTTCCAGCAATTGCGCCTGCCGTTCGGTTTCGCTTGTCGTGGTTTGCTGGGTGGCTTCCAGTTGCGCGATCCGCGCGCGGGCCTCGGCCAGTTGCACCTCGAGTGTGTCGTTTTCCGAAGCGAGCGAGGCGCGCAGCCGGTCGAGTTCTTCCTGCGCGGACTGCGCGGCGGCCAGCAAGGTCAGGGTGTTTTCGGCCTCTTGCCGCTGGCGTTCGAGGTTCAGCGTCATTGCTGTCAGTTCGGTGTCGGCATTGGCAAGGCGTTCGCGCAGGGCCTCGGCGGCGGCGGCGTCGACAAGGGTTGCTGCTTCGAGGTCGCTGATGGCCTCTTCCTGTGCGGAAGTTTCGGCTTCAAGATCGGCCACCAGTGCCTCAAGCGCTTCGCGGCGGGCGGCGGCAAGGCGGGCAGCCTCGGCGCCGGCGTCGATCTCGCTGCGGGCTTGCGCAAGGGCGAGGTTCAGCGCCTCTTGTTCGGACAGCAGTTCGGTCTGCGCTGCCTCGAGGTCCGCAATCCGGCCCCGTGCCTCGGCGCGGTCGGCGAGAAGGCCCGCGACCTGTGCCTCGAATTGGGTGATCTGGCTTTGCGCCTGCGCCAGCGCCTGATCCTGCGCCTGCCTTTCGGCGATCAGCGCGGCGATGCGGCCGGCCTGCCGTTCGGCCTCGGCACTGGCGGCGTCGAGGTCGGACGAAAGCGCGGCACTGCGGTCCCTTTCCAGACCCAGCGTAGCGGTCAGCGCGGCCACGTCGCGGCTGAGTTGGTCCAACTCGGTTTCCTGACCGGTGATCTGCTGGCGCAGCACGAACTGGATCACCATGAAGATCGTCAGGACAAACATCAGGACCAGCAACAGGCCGGTCATCGCATCCACGAAGCCCGGCCAGATCGCATTCTGGACCCTGTTGGATTTCCTGCGGCTGAGCGCCATGGGTTACCCCCGGTTCTTGATCGCGTTGGCGAGGGTCAGAAGGTCGCCGCGCAGGTCGGCAATGCTTTCCTGCCGTCCGGCGGACATCTCTTCGAGGATGCGCAAAAGCTGCACGTCGATGGACCGCAGCCGCATCCGGCTTTCGGCATCGATCCCCTCCATCCCGCTTTCGTCCAGCTTCTTGATCAGCGCCTCTTGCCCCAGTGCGACCCTTTCAAGCAGAACCGTATTGGTGCTGGCGGTTTCGTTCTGGGCCATCTGCTGCATGGCTGTGGCCAGCGCCTGAAAGCGGGATTCGTTGGTTTCGCGGTCGGCATCGGCCTGACCCATCATCATGTGGATGGTGTCCATCAACTCGCCCAACTGCTCGACGAAGGCGCCCATCGCGCTCCTGTCGGCGGGCGCGCCATCCTCGGTGTCGATGCCGATGCGGGTGATGGTGGACAGCCATTCCTCAAGTTCGCGGTAGAAACGGTTCTGGCCGTGGCCCGCAAACAGTTCCAGAAGACCCACGATCAGCGATCCGGCGAGACCCAGAAGCGAGCTGGAAAAGGCGGTGCCCATCCCGCCTAGCTGCGATTCAAGGCCCGACTGGAGCCGCGCAAAGATGTCGGCACCGGATTCGCCCTCACCGGGGTTGAGCGACCGGATGGTTTCCACAAGGGCGGGCACGGTGGTCGCAAGGCCGTAAAAGGTGCCCAGCAGGCCAAGGAAGATCAGCACGTTCCCGATATAGCGGGTGATCTCGCGGTCCTCGTCGATCCGCTGCGCGACCGAGTCGAGGATCGACCGGGACGAGGATGACGACACCTGCGTGCGGGCCCCGCGCTGCCGCAAAAGTGTGGCAAGCGGCGCCAGCAGGGACGGGGCCGCGCTATAGGAATGACCGCCCGCCTCGCGGGCGAAGCCTTCGATCCAGCGCACCGAATTCATCAAAAGGAAGACCTGATTGAAACAGGACAACACCCCAAGGATGAAGACACCGAAGATCACGCCGTTCAGATAGAGATTGGTCTGGAAGATCGCGACGATCTGTCGTTGACCAAGATAGAAACCGGCAGCGATAAGCCCGATGACGGTCAACATGAAAAGAAGCTGGCGTATGGGTTGTGAAAACTGCGCCTGTATCTTCGGCGGGCGTTTTTCAGACACGTGTGTGCGTCCTTATCTCTGTTTTCTCGCTGAATTTCATACCAGCATATGGGGCGATAGAGGCAAAGACTAACAAAATCGGGGCGGAACTATGTTGCTCGCAAGGCACGGACGCGCTGCACCAGCAATGCCATATCATCGTCGCGGATGCCCAGCGCATCCAGATGTGCGGCGGTGTTGAACAGGTAGTCCGTATTCGGCCCCCGCCCGCCGATCGCATGGGCGATCATCTGCGCCTGCCGTTCCAGATCGAACTGGCAGTATTGGACGTGGTCGCGGTTGATGATGTAGGCGAGTGCAGAGATGGTCTCGCCCTGGTCGGTCTGCAAGGTGACGGTGTCTTCGTAATAGGCCGAAGAGATCAACTCGCGGTCGCGCAGGTAGGCGACCACCGCGACTTCCTGATCGGGTGCCACCTCGAAGGCGACACCGGTGCATTGCCCGCCCGCCTGCCGGTCGAGCGCAAGGACAAGCCCCGGATCGTCCACGGTCCCGCGGTGATGGATCGAGAGCATGCAGAAACTGCGGTGATAGTCGTGCAGCCGCGCCTTGACCTGCCGGACCGGAGTGAACCCCGGGTCCCACAAAAGCGAACCGTAGCCGAATACCCAAAGTGCCATGTCGTCATCCGTCCTTCGGCCTCGCGCATAGCACCGCGCGGGGCGAAACGGAATGGTCAGCCGACGCGCATCAGATCGCCGAAGATCGCCGCCTTGTGATCGCGCAGATAGATCCGCAGCCATGGGGTATAGTCGCCCGGATGCCGCGCGATATCGGCGCAAAGATCATAGAAATCGACCCAGCGGGTCGCCATGACCTCGTCCGGGTTGGGTCTGACCTTCAGGTCGTCGGGGGCATCGGCCACGAAAACCTCGACCACCTCATGTTCGATCAGGCCCTTGCCCACATCGGCGCGGTATTCGATCTGTTCGCGGTGCGCAGGGTAGAGACCGGTGATCCCCAACTCTTCTTGCAGCCGCCGGACGGCGCAATCGGTTGCGTCCTCGTTCCATTCGGGATGCGTGCAGCAGGTATTCGCCCAAAGGCCGGGGGTGTGGTATTTTCCCAGCGCCCGCTGCTGGATCAGCACGCGCCCGTGGTTCATCACGAAGATGCTGACCGCTTTGTGTTTCAGCCCGCGCTGATGCGCGTCGAGCTTTTCCACCGGATGAAGGATGCCGTTTTCCCAGGCCGGGATCATGATGGTCATGTGCGTAGCGGAGAAACGATCCGTGTCAGGTGGGCAAGGTTCTTGATGCCGATTTTCAGATGGGCCAAGGGACGGGCCTTGACCAGCTTCTTGTTCATATAAGCCTCGAACGTCAACTTTTGCACGTCGACATCATGACACAGCGAGACGAAACGCTCGCGCCGCTCGTCGCTGCGGTAATAGGCGTTCTGCATGGCCCCCAGAACACGGAACACCTGTTTGTGTTCCCGCATGAACAGCTTGCGGGCCAGTTGCAGGTTCTTGACCTGACCCGATGCCAGTGTCGCGGCAGCGGCGGTCGCGGCGACGCGGCCCCCGACCATGGCGTAGTAGATCCCCTCGCCCGATGAGGGGGCGACGACGCCGGCGGCATCACCTGCCAGAACGACATCCTTACCGTTGTCCCAGCGGTCAAGCGGCTTCAGCGGGATCGGTGCGCCCTCCTTGCGGATGGTCTTGCAGCCGGTCAGGCCGGATGCGGCGCGCAGATCGGCGGTGGCCTGTTTGACATCCACCGACTTGATCATCGACCCCATGCCGACGCTGGCCTGCGCCCCATGCGGGAAGACCCAGCCGTAGAAGTCAGGCGAGATGCGACCGTCATAGACGACATCGCAGCGTTGGGGATCGTAGCTTTGAGTCGCGGCGGGGGCCTCGATGATTTCGTGATAGGCGATGACATAGGGGATCTTGTCGCCGTCCTTGATCTCGGCCCGCGCGACGTTGGACCGTGCGCCATCCGCGCCGATCACCAGTTTCGTCGAAAGCGTCATCTCGTTGCCGCTGATCTTGTCGCGGTAGACGACATGGGTGCCCTCGCCGTCGCGGTCGATCCGGACGAAGGTGCCCGAGTAACGGTGGGCACCGGCGGCCTTGGCGCGCTTGCGCAGGTATTCGTCGAAATGCTCGCGGTCGACCATGCCGACAAAGCCGTTCTCGATCGGGATATCCACCTGTCGGCCCGTGGGCGAGATCATGCGCGCGGTATTGACCTTGGCGACGATCTGTTCGTCGGGAATGAAGAAGTCCGCGATCAGGCGCGGCGGGATCGCGCCGCCGCAGGGCTTGATCCGGCCCTCGCGGTCGATGAAGGCGACCTTGTGCCCGCCACGGGCAAGGTCTTCGGCGGCGGTAGCGCCAGAGGGGCCAGCCCCGATGACGATGACATCATACTGCATGTTTCATTCTCCCGGGACGAGCGTGGCTGTGGGGACCCTGTGGTCCATGATCTTGGCCGCAACCGTGGCTGCGGTGATGAAGAGGGCAGCTTCGCCGATGAAGACGATGCCGAAAGCCTGTGTATCGGTCAGGGTGCTGCGGAACAGATCGACGCAAGCGGCACCCAGCAGACCGCCGAAACCGGCGGCAATCGCCTGCGCAGCACCCCAAAGGCCCATGCGTGTGCCTTCGCGGCGTTCCCTGCCTTCGGCGGCAAGCGCCATCATCGACCCGATGGCAGCGACCGCGAACATCCCGTTGAAAAAGCCCAGACTGATGACGGCGGGCACAAGCGGCGCCCCCGGTCCCATCGGCCCCAGCATGGCTACCCCGCAGAGGGCCGCGGCCGAGCCAAGGCACCCCGCCATGACCCACGACCGCAGCGCCCCGATCTTGAGGCCGGTCGCCATGATCCCGACGGTCAGCATGCCAAGGAAAACCCCGCCGTTCTGCGCACCCGAAAGCGAGGTGCTCTGTCCGGGGGTGAAGCCGAAGACAAGGCCCGCGTAGGGTTCGAGGATCAGTTCCTGCATGAAATAGGCGGTCATGGACAGGAAGACGAACATGGTGAAGTTGCGTGCCTTGCGTTCGCCCCAGACCTCGCGCAGGCCTTCCATAAAGGGGGTCGGGTCAGGTTCGCGCGTGGCGGCCAGACCGCGCTCGATGCCCCAGACGGCCAAGGCGGTGACCGCCGTCGCGATCAAGCAGACAGCGCCCACGATCCGGATCAGCTTGGCGGGGGTGTAGGGGTCGATCAATTGCCCGACGATACCGGCGGTCATGGCGATGCCGAAGATCATCATCAGCCAGGTGATCGTCGCGGCTGCAGCGCGGCGTTCCGGTTTGGTGGTTGTGGCAAGCAGCGCCAGCATGGATGTGCCCGATGCGCCGACGCCAACGCCGATCAGGCCATAGGCGAGGATCGACAACAGCAGACCAGCGCCGAAGGATTGCGGAAAGACCGGAAGGGCCACCGCGGCCAGAAACGCCCCAAGGGCCAGTGCCGCCATGCCCCCGATGATCCAGCGCGTCCGGTGCCCGCCCTTGTCCGAATAAAAGCCCCAATGCGGGCGCGACAGCTGGATGCCGTAGTGCAGGCCGACCAGCAGACCGGGCAGGATTGCGGGCAGGGACAGCTCGACCACCATGATCCGGTTCAGGGTCGATGTGGTCAGCACGACAATCGCGCCAAGGGCCATCTGCACGAACCCCAGCCGCACGATCTGGAACCATGAAAGTGTCATCTCAGACTCCCACGCTGCGCAGCGCGGTGGCTGCGATCATCATGCCGGTGATGTAGAAAAGAATGCCCATGCCCTGATACCACGGCGTCTTGCCCTCGGGATCGCGCAGCAGCACGCGCATCGCGGCGAGTTGAACAGCCAGCATCGCGGTCACGCCCAGTGCATGCAGCGGCTTGTCCCACAAAAGCAGCAGTCCGATCACCAGCGCCTGCGGGATCGCCATGACCCAACACGCGACTTTCGCGGCGCGGTCAGGCCCCAGAACGACAGGCAAGGACCGCAGGCCCATCTGGCGGTCGCCCTCGATGGCCTTGAAATCGTTCAGTGTCATGATCCCGTGCGCGCCCAGCCCGTAAAGGATCGCGACCAGGATGATCTCGGCGCGCGGTGCACCGGCCGACAGCACGGCTGCACCCGTGATCCACGGCAGCGTTTCATAGGCCAGACCACAAAGCCCCGGTCCCCAAAGCCCCGATTTCTTGGCGCGGAACGGCTCGGCCGAATAGGCCCAGGCGGCAAGCACCGCAAGGATCGTCGCCCCAAAGCCCCAAGGCCCAAGCTGGTAACCGATCACAAGCCCCAGCGCGGTCATGGCAAGCGCGATGTAAAGCCCCCAGCGCCCGGGGATACGACCCGACGGAATGGGCCGGTCCGGTTCGTTGATCGCGTCCACATGGCGGTCGCACCAGTCGTTCGCCGCCTGCGACATGCCGCAAACGATGGGACCGGCAAGGATGACGCCCAAGACGACCAGGAACAGATGATCGGACGGGCTGATCCCAACCGAGACGACCCCGCAGAGATAGGCCCACATCGGCGGAAACCATGTATGCGGTTTCAGCAAGGTCAGCGTCGCGCGCGGCGCGGGCCAGCGGCGGGGATTGGTCTTGAGATGTAAATCAGAAGTGACACTCATGTTGTCAGTTTAGATTTACAGATAGCCTGCGGCAAGTGTAATCACAGGCTGACACTGTGCTATAATGTCTCGGGTGTCGCCCGCCTGAAACGGCAGCGCGCGCCCTTTGCGGCGGTTCTGTCGTGACCCACAGATTCCCTCTTGCTAACGCTAACATCGTCGCACAACGTCCCCTCAAAGCGCTTTGAAGGGAGAATCATCATGACGATCAGGGCAGTGGTCTGGGGTGAGAATGTCCATGAACAGACAAACCGGGTCGTCTCGGGCATCTATCCCGATGGCATGCATGAAACGATTGCCGCCAGCTTGCGGGCCGATGGAATCGATGCGTCCACCGCGACCCTGCAACAGCCCGAGCACGGGCTGACCGAGGCGCGCCTTGCAAAGACCGATGTGCTGCTGTGGTGGGGGCACGCCGCCCATGGCGATGTCTCCGATGACGTGGTCGCGCGTGTCGCCGATCACGTCAACGCAGGGATGGGCCTGATCCTTTTGCACTCGGCCCATTTCGCGAAGATCTTCAAACGCCTGATGGGCACGCCCTGCAACCTCACATGGCGCGAGGCGGGCGAGCGTGAACGGCTTTGGGTCACCTCCCGCAACCATCCGATTGCGGCGGGTCTGCCGCTGCATTTCGAGCTGGAGAACGAAGAGATGTATGGCGAACCTTTCGGTGTGCCCGAACCGCTCGAAACCGTTTTCATCAGCTGGTTTCAAGGGGGCGAGGTGTTCCGCTCGGGCCTGACCTACAAGCGCGGGGCGGGCAATGTGTTCTACTTTCGCCCCGGACACGAGACCTATCCGACCTACCACGACGCCAATGTGCAGACCGTTCTGCGCAATGCGGTGCGCTGGGCCTACAACCCCGCGCCGCGTGTGATTGATGTGAACGACGCGCCGAATGTGCCCGTTGAAACGGCTCTCGAACCCATCGAAGAACGCGGCCCCCGTCTGCACAAGGACGGCGAGGAGGGCTATCGGTGATCCGCGTCCTGATCGTGGGCACCGGCGGGATGGCCCGCGCCCATGTGGAAGCCTATCAGGCGATGGAGGATGTAGAGGTCGTCGCGGGCGTCGATGTGAACCCCGACACGCTTGCCGCGTTTCAGGCCGATTTCGGCATTCCGCACGGGTTCTCGACCGTGGAAGAGGCGATTGCATGGGGCGCATTCGACGCGGTCTCGAACGTCACGCCGGATGCGATCCACTACAGGACCACCTTGCCGCTGCTGGCGGCAGGCAAGCATGTGCTGTGTGAAAAGCCGCTCGCCGTGTCCGAGGAACATGCAACGGAAATGGCTGAGGCCGCGCAGCAGGCAGGTGTCGTCAATATGGTTAACCTGACCTATCGCAACGTGCCCGCATTGATCCATGCCGCGCAATTGGCAGCCGAGGGGCGGATCGGCGACATCCGCCATTTCGAGGCCTCTTATCTGCAAAGCTGGCTGACCCAGCCGGCCTGGGGTGATTGGGCGACCGAACACCAGTGGCTCTGGCGTCTATCCACGCGGCATGGCTCGATGGGGGTTCTGGGGGATGTCGGCGTCCATATCATCGACTTCGCCAGCTTCGCCGCCGGTGCCCCGGTCGAGCGTGTGTCCTGCAGGCTTCAGACCTTCGACAAGGCCGAAGGGAACGAGATCTTTCCCTACGTGCTGGATGCCAACGACAGCATGGCGATGCACCTGCGGCTGACGAATGGGGCGATTGGTGTCGTTCACGCCAGCCGCTTTGCCAGTGGTCACCTGAACGACCTGCGGCTGCGGCTTTACGGGACCAAGGGCGGGCTGGATTTGCGGTATGAGAAGGGGCAGTCGGTCCTTTACATCTGCGAAGGCGAAGCGATGCTGACGGGCGACTGGACAGAACTGTCCCCGCCCGAAGTGCCGACGAATTACGAACGGTTCATTGCCGCCGTCAGGGAAGGCACAAGCGTTCTGCCCGATTTCGCGCGCGGCGCTGCTTTGCAGCGGGTGCTGGATCTCGCGGTTGTTTCCGATGCGCAAGCTGCGGCGGACCAACTGGTCTGAACCGCCACGTTCGGCAAAAGACGTAATTTCCGCTAAATAGGCCGCGCCAAACAATGGGCCACATTGAAACGAAGCTCACGCCCTCATGCGAGCTACTGGTTGAAAGCTTGCATCAACCAAGCGTAGTAAATCACAAATGCGGTCAATCACCCCTTCGCAGTCCAGCCTTTTGACAATCGAATTATCCTCGGCTGAAACATGTCAGAAGTACCGCGTAGGCCTTCATTGAGTGCTCGGGATCGAAAAGGTCGGATTGTCACAAAAGCTTCACACAGATTTTGCAAAAGCATCATGTTGGCCAGTTAGCCCTCGGCCGAGGTCGGTTTTTCGATCTGACACGACAATCAGGAGTTCCTTATGTCTTTCACTAAACTTTCCGTGTCGGCGCTGGCGCTTGCCGCAGTGTCCGCCACCGCAGCGACCG
>NZ_DAIPIW010000022.1:0-36065 GCF_036770585.1 Yoonia sp.
CGCCGTCGAACCCCACGTCATAGCCGATGCGGAAATCATGCCGCTTGCCGGTGATCACCATGTCGTCGTCGCGGTCATAGCGCATCTTGCAAGGCTTGCCTGTCGCGCGCGCGGCAATGGCGCAGGCGACGGCCAGCGCGTTCCCCTGACTTTCCTTGCCGCCGAAACCGCCGCCCATGCGCCGGACCTCGCAGCGGACGCTATGCATGGGGACGCCCAGTGCCTCGGCGACCTTATGCTGAATTTCGGTCGGGTGCTGGGTCGAGCTGTGCACGACCATATCCCCGCCTTCCTGCGGCAGGGCGAGGGCGGCCTGCCCTTCGAGGTAGAAATGTTCCTGCCCGCCCATCTCGATCCGGCCGGACAGGCGGTGCGGGGCTTGGGCAATGGCCGCGTCCACATCGCCCTTGGTCCAGATGCGCGGGCCGTCCTCGAAGCGGCTGTCGGCGGCAAGGGCCTGATCCATCGTCAGGATCGGCGTTTCGGCGTCATAGCTGATCTTGCCCAGACGCGCGGCCTTGCGCGCGGCAAGATGGCTGGTGGCGACCACAAGGAAGACGGGTTGGCCAAGGTAGTGGATATCGCGGATCGCCAAGAGCGGCTCGTCATGGGCGCTGGGCGAGACGTCATTGGCGAAGGGCAGGTCGTCCGCGGTCAGGACAGCGACGACACCTGTGGCGGCCTTGACCGCCGAGAGGTCCAGCGCGGTGATCCGGCCCTTGGCGATCTCGGACAGGCCAAAGGCCAGATGCAGCGTGCCGGCAGGCACCGGCAGATCGTCGATATAGCGGGCCGCCCCCGTGACATGCAGCGGGGCGGCGTCATGGGGCAGGGGTTTGGCCACGCTCATGTCCGCACCTTGAGCACGTTGACCGCGCTGCCGCTCAGGTCGGCGAAATAGCGGTGCAGCAGGTTTTGCGCAGTCTCCAGCCGGTAGGCGGCAGAGGCGCGCATATCGGTCATGGGCGTGTAGTCCTCGGCCATCCGCGCAGCGGCGGTGCTGATTGTTGCGGGTGTCCAGGGCTGGTCGGTCAGGGCGGTCTCGACCGCCTTTGCGCGATGCGGGGTGCCTGCCATGCCGCCAAAGGCGATGCGGGCGGCGGTGACGGTGCCGTTCTCGACGGTCACGTTGAAGCAGCCGCAAAGGGCCGAGATATCCTGATCGAAGCGCTTGGAAATCTTGTAGCAGCGCAACGCGGGGGCGGCTTTGGGGAAGGTCACGCCGGTGACAAGCTCGCCCGGTGTCCGGTCCTGTTTGCCGTAGGCAAGAAAGAAATCCTCGATCGGTATGTCGCGGGTGGTGTCGCCGTGGCGCAAATGCAGCGTCGCCCCCAGCGCGATCAGGGCTGGCGGGTTGTCCCCGATGGGTGATCCGTTGGCGATATTGCCGCCGATGGTCGCGGCAGCGCGCACCTGTTCCGATCCGTAGCGGCGGATCAGTTCGGCGTAGGAGGGATGATGGGTCTTCATGGCCTGATGCGCCTCGGCCATGGTGACGGCTGCGCCGATGGTGATGGTGTCGTCGCCAACGGTGATCTGCCGCAGGTCGCGGCAGCGGTTCAGGAAGACGACTTTTGGCAGGTCGCGCAACTGCTTGGTCACCCAAAGACCCACATCCGTCGCCCCCGCGATCACGGTGGCGTCGGGGTTGGCGGCATACCATGTGGCGAGATCATCGAGCGTTTCGGGCGCGTAAGGGACCGTGTCGACCTGCGGGGCCGCATCATGCATCCAGTCGGGCACCGGTGCGCTGGCCGCCGCCATGGCCGCGCGGATGATCGGCGCGTAGCCGGTGCAGCGGCAGAGGTTGCCTGCCAGCACATCGTCATGATCGGTGCGGCCCTCTCTATGGGCGACGGCCATCGACGCGACAAAGCCGGGCGTGCAAAAGCCGCATTGCGAGCCGTGGTGGGTGACCATCGCCTGCTGGACGGGGTGCATCCGGCCATCGGGGCCGCTGATGCCTTCGACGGTGCGCACCGCCTTGCCGTGAAGTTGCGGCAGAAACAGGATGCAGGCGTTCAGCGCCCTTGCGCCCGCGGCATCCGAGACCATCACGGTGCAAGCGCCGCAGTCGCCCTCGTTACAGCCTTCCTTGGTGCCGCAAAGCCCAGCGTCTTCGCGCAGCCAGTCGAGCAGGGTCTGCGTTGGTTCCGCCTCGACCTGCACGGTGTCCCCGTTCAGAAGAAACGTGACGTTCATGGATCATTTGACCGTCGCCTTACCATCGGTTGCGCGGGTTCTCGGGTGTCGATGCGACGTAGACACCATCCGCGTAAGCTGACGCCTATGAAAGCGGCGGTTCTGCGGATTGGCAAGAATTTCTTTCCGCCTCTCTGCCCCTCTGGCGGCAGGTGCCTGCCTTTTCAGCATGATCAGAGCGTGGCGGCCACCTCGACCAACTGATCCGCGGCGATCCCCCAGCCCTCGAAAAAGCCCATGGCCTTGTGCTGGTCTGCCCCCGCCGCGTCGAGATGGCGGACTGCGACCGCATAGGTGCAGCCGGTGTCCTTGGGTGTGATCACGATTTCGGCCGTGAAGGGGAACTGACCTTCGCCGGATGTATCCTGCGGCTGAAAGCCCTTGCGCATCATGTTGGTGAAGGCGAAACGGCGGCCCGGTTCGGCGGCCAGCACGCATCCCGTGCCGGTCATCGGTTCCGGCACATCGGGGATATGCATCGTTGTATTGAAGGCCCCGCCGGGGAAGGTCTCGATCACGACGTCGGTCGTTCTGACCGGGCGGGGTGCGAACCACTGCACAAGCAGCGCGGGCTCGGTCCAGCAACGCCAGACGCTATCGGCAGAGACGGACAGTTCGCGTGTGAAGGAAAGGGTCGTGTCAGTCATCGAAGTGCTCCTGTGAGGTGGCAAGCGCATCCATGCGGCCCAGCCTGTTTTCCCAGATTTCCTTTTGCCACGCCAGCCAGCCCTGCACCGCGATCAGCGGTTCGGGGTCGATATGACAGGTGCGGACGCGGCCTTTCTTGATCGACCGGACGATGCCGGTGTCTTCCAGCACCTTCAGGTGCCGCATGAAGGTGGGCAGCGCCATGGCGTGCGGCGCGTGCAACTCGCTGACGCTGGCGGGGCCACGCGCCAGCCTTTCGATCACCGCGCGGCGGGTCGGGTCGGACATGGCGCCGAAAAAGGAATCAAGTGCGTTTGCCATGCGCCGAAGGTTCGGCCTTTGGCGAGGGCTGTCAAGATAGTTAGCGTGACGACTAACCAAATCCGGCTGAATCCGGCTTGTCCGCCGGGGCGGTTCGGCTACCCTGCGCCCATGTCGCAAAATCCCCGATTCATCCATCTGCGTGTCCATACCGAGTATTCGCTTCTCGAAGGTGCCATTCCCGTCAAGAAGCTGCCCGATCTGGCCGCAGGCATGGGGATGCCCGCTGTCGCCGTCACCGACACCAACAACATGTTCTGCGCGCTGGAGTTTTCCGAAGGCGCAAGCAAGGCGGGCGTGCAGCCGATCATCGGGTGCCAGCTCGACGTGACCTATCAGGAGACCGAGCCGGGCAAGCGCCCCGAGAGGCCGGCGCCCATCGTCCTGCTGGCGCAATCCGAAGCGGGTTACGTCAATCTGATGAAGCTGAACTCTTGCGCCTATCTGGATGCGGCAGGCCAGTTGCCGCAGGTCACGATCGAGGAACTGGCGGTCCATGGCGCGGGGCTGATCTGTCTGACCGGCGGGCCTGACGGACCCATCGGACGGCTGTTGCGGCAGGGCCAGCGGCCGAAGGCCGAGGCGCTGCTGGACCGGCTGGCAGTGATCTACGGCGATCGGCTCTATGTGGAATTGCAACGGCATCCCGTGGATGGCGGCCTGCCCGAGGCCGAGCGCCTGTCCGAGCGCGGCCATATCGAGATGGCCTATGCCAAGGGCCTGCCGCTGGTCGCGACCAACGATGCCTATTTCCCCAAGCCCGCCCTTTACGAGGCGCATGACGCGCTGATCTGCATCGCCGAAGGTGCCTATGTCGATCAGCAGGAACCGCGCCGCCGGTTGACCGCGCAGCATTACCTGAAATCGCCGCAAGAGATGGTGACGCTGTTTGCTGATCTGCCCGAGGCGGTGGAGAATACCGTCGAGATCGCGCGCCGCTGTGCCTTCAAGGCCTCCAAGCGCGATCCGATCCTGCCGCGTTTCGCCGATGACGAGGTCGCGGAACTGCGGCGGCAAGCACAGGAGGGGCTGAAGGCGCGGCTTGCCGTGATCCCCCATGCGGCGTCGGTGGAAGACTACGAAAAGCGGCTCGACTTCGAGTTGGGCATCATCGAGGGGATGGGCTTTCCCGGCTATTTCCTGATCGTTGCCGACTTCATCAAATGGGCCAAGGAAAACGGCATCCCCGTCGGCCCCGGGCGGGGGTCGGGCGCGGGCTCGCTCGTCGCTTACGCGCTCTTGATCACGGACCTTGATCCCTTGCGCTATTCGCTGCTGTTCGAACGCTTCCTGAACCCTGAACGCGTCTCGATGCCCGACTTCGACATCGACTTCTGCATGGACCGGCGCGAAGAGGTGATCCGCTACGTGCAAGCGAAATACGGCCGCGACAGGGTGGGGCAGATCATCACCTTCGGCGCGCTTCTGTCCAAGGCGGCGGTGCGCGATGTGGGCCGCGTGTTGCAGATGCCTTACGGGCAGGTGGACCGCCTGTCCAAGATGATCCCCGTCGAAGGGGTCAAGCCCGTCAGCATCGAAAAAGCACTGGCCGATGAACCGCGCCTGCGCGTAGAGGCAAAGGCCGAACAGGTGGTGGACCGCCTGCTGACCTACGCCCAACAGGTCGAAGGCCTGCTCAGGAATGCCTCGACCCATGCCGCCGGTGTGGTGATCGGCGATCGCCCGCTGGCTGAATTGGTGCCGCTTTATCAGGACCCGCGCTCGGACATGCCGGCGACGCAGTTCAACATGAAATGGGTCGAACAGGCGGGGCTGGTGAAGTTCGACTTTCTGGGTCTGAAGACGCTGACGGTGATCCAGAACGCGGTGGCGTTGATCAAGAAAGCCGGACGTTCGCTGAACATCGCCGCCGATGGCACCAAGCTTTACGAGGCGCCCGCTGGCTTCGAATACGACATCGGGGCGATCCCGCTCGATGACCGGAAATCCTACGACCTCTATTCGGCCGCCAGGACCATCGCGGTGTTTCAGGTGGAAAGCAGCGGCATGATGGATGCGCTCAAGCGCATGAAGCCCACCTGCATCGAGGATATCGTGGCGCTTGTGGCGCTCTACCGTCCCGGCCCGATGGAGAACATCCCGACCTATTGCGACGTGAAGAATGGCAAGAAGGAATTGGAATCGATCCATCCGTCCATCGACCATATCCTGAAGGAAACCCAAGGCATCATCGTCTATCAGGAACAGGTGATGGAGATCGCGCAGGTCATGGCGGGCTACAGCCTTGGCGGTGCCGACCTGCTGCGCCGCGCGATGGGCAAGAAGATCGCCGAGGAAATGGCCAAGGAACGCCCGAAATTCGAGGCAGGCGCCAAGGCCAATGGCGTCGATCCCAAAAAGGCGCGCGAGGTCTTCGACCTTTTGGAGAAATTCGCCAACTACGGCTTCAACAAATCCCACGCCGCCGCCTATGCGGTGGTCAGCTATCAGACGGCATGGCTGAAAGCGAACCATCCGGTCGAATTCATGGCCGGAGTGATGAACTGCGATATCCATCTGACCGACAAGCTGGGCGTCTATTTTCAGGAGGTGAAGAAGGGTCTCGGGATCGATTATGTCCCGCCATGCGTGAACCGCAGCCAAGCGACATTCGATGTGAAGGACCAAAAACTGGTCTATGGCCTGGGGGCGCTGAAGAATGTCGGTGTCGAGGCGATGAAACTGATCGTCGAAGGGCGCGGGGACAAGGAATTCGTCAATCTCTTCGATTTCGCCCGCCGTTGTGACCTGAAACGGATCGGCAAGCGCCCGCTGGAAATGCTGGCGCGGGCGGGGGCTTTCGATGTGCTCGACCTCAACCGCCGCCGCGTGCTGCACAGCATCGATGCGCTGACCAGCTATTCGGCGGCGATCCACGACCAGAAATCCTCCAATCAGGTCTCGCTCTTCGGCGAGGCGGGCGACGATCTGCCGGAACCGCGTCTGGTGGGCGGCGACGACTGGCTGCCCGCCGAACGGCTGGCCGAGGAATTCAAGGCCATCGGCTTTTACCTGTCGGGGCATCCGCTGGATGACTATATGGCACCGCTGAAACGTCAGCAGGTGATGACGCTGGATGAAGTCACGGCCAAGGCCGAGCGCGGTGCGATCGTGGCAAAGTTGGCGGGCACCGTGTCGGGGCGGCAGGAACGCAAATCGGCACGCGGCAACCGCTTTGCCTTCGTGCAACTCTCCGATCCGACGGGCCAATACGAGGTGACGGTCTTTTCGGATACGCTCGAGGCCGCGCGAGCGCATCTGGAAACCGGATCACGCGTCGTCGTCACCTGCGAGGCGACGATGGAAGCCGACCAGTTGAAACTGCTCGCGCGGTCGGTCGCACCCATCGACGCGCTGGTCGCCGATGCGGGCGGCGCGGGCCTGCGGGTGTTCATCGACGCACCCGATGTGATCCCCTCGGTCGCCTCGATCCTGTCCAACGCGGCCCGCGACGGCGTGCGCGGGCGCGGCCCGATCTATGTCTGCCTTCTGGGCGACGATCTGCCGGGCGAAGTGGAACTGGATCTCGGCGACGACTTCCCGGTGAACCCGCAAATCAAGGGCGCGCTGCGCAGCCTTGGCGGGGTGATCGAGGTGCAGGACGCCTGATCCGTCATTATTGGCCCGAAAATATCCTGGGGGGAAACGCCGCAGGCGTTGGGGGGGAAAGCCCCCGCCTACCAATGCGGCGGTTTCTGGTCGGCCAGCGGGACAGTGCCGCCGCTGTCGATCTCGCGCTGGGCCTCGCGTTCCATCAGCATCCCGATCCGCCGTTTGGCGGTCTCGAGGTCCTTTTCCTGCCGTGCGACGATGTCCGAAAGATCGTCGACGATGCGGGTCAGGTGGGCGATTTGTTCTTCAAGGGCGGTGATGTTGCGCATGGTGGTTTCCTAGCCTGTCTGACCTTGCGTGAAAAGGGGAGGCCGCGCTGTCTGGCCGAGCTTGGCACTTGAGTATTTGCAAGCAAAGCGAGGCGGCTTTGGATTGCTCCTTGGGGGTTTGCGGGTTAAAGGGCGCATCAAATGCATGACCGCAGGACCAAGCGATGGCCAAGGACAAGAAACAGCCCCGCCCCAAGGCGATCACGCCGAAGGGCTTTCAGGATTATTTCGGTGCGGAAGTGACCGAGCGGGCAGCGATGCTGTCCAGGATCGCGGCTGTCTATCATCGTTACGGTTTTGACGCGCTGGAAACCTCGGCTGTGGAAACCGTCGAGGCTTTGGGGAAGTTCCTGCCCGACGTGGACCGCCCGAACGAGGGTGTCTTCGCCTGGCAAGAGGATGCCGACTGGCTGGCGCTGCGCTATGATCTGACCGCACCCTTGGCGCGGGTGGCGGCACAGTTTCGCAATGACCTGCCCAGCCCCTATCGCCGCTATGCGATGGGACCGGTCTGGCGCAACGAAAAGCCGGGGCCGGGGCGGTTCCGGCAGTTCTATCAGTGTGACGCCGATACGGTGGGCGCGCCGAGTGTCGCGGCCGATGCCGAGATCTGTGTGATGCTGGCCGATACGCTGGAAGAGGTCGGCATCCCGCGCGGGGATTACATCATCCGCGTGAATAACCGGAAGGTGCTGAACGGGGTGCTGGAGGTCGCGGGCCTGTCGGGTGACGACAAGGACGCGGAGCGCGGGATCGTGTTGCGCGCCATCGACAAGCTGGACCGCCTGGGCGTGGAAGGAGTCCGGGCCCTGCTGGGCGAGGGCCGCAAGGACGAGAGCGGGGATTTCACCAAGGGTGCCGGACTCGACGGTCTGCAGGCCGATGTGGTCATGGGGTTCATGGATGCCAAACGCGAAAGCGGTGCCGCGACGGTCGTGCGTTTGCGTGAGCTGGTTCAGGGCTCGGCGATCGGTGCAGAGGGTGTCGATGAGCTTGAGACGATTGCCGACCTGCTGTCCGCCCAAGGCTATGGCCCCGACCGCATCATCATCGATCCTTCGGTGGTCCGTGGGCTGGGCTACTACACCGGCCCTGTCTACGAGGCGGAACTGACCTTCGAGGTCAGTGATGAAAAGGGGCGTCCGCGCAATTTCGGCTCGGTCGCGGGTGGCGGGCGCTATGACGATCTGGTCAAGCGCTTTACCGGTCAGGCTGTGCCTGCGACGGGAGTCTCGATCGGTGTTGACCGCCTGCTTGCCGCGTTGCGCGCCAAGGGGCGGATCGGGGGCGTGGAACGGGGGCCGGTTGTGGTGACCGTGATGGACCGCGACCGCATGGCCAATTACCAGACCATGGTCGCCGATCTGCGCAATGCGGGCATCCGCGCCGAGGTTTACCTTGGCAACCCCAAGAACTTCGGCAACCAGCTCAAATATGCCGACAAGCGCAATTCCCCGGTTGCGATCATCGCGGGTGGGGATGAATTCGCGCAAGGCATCGTGCAGATCAAGGACATGATCCTTGGTGCGGAAATCGCCAAGAACGCCTCGCTTGAGGAATGGAAGGACCGTCCCAGCCAGTACGAGGTGCCGCGCGCCGAGATGCTCGCAAAGGTGCGCGCCATTCTGGACGGGCAGGGCTGATGCCGACATCCGAGGCGACACGGGCCGAGGCGCGCCGTCTGCGTGACCTCTTTGCCGCGCGGGGGGCCGTTGTGGTCAAGGCCGATGTCCTGCAATCCGCCGAGACGCTGCTGGACCTCTACGGCGAGGATATCCGGGCGCGGGCCTATCTGACCTCGGACCCCTTGCGGGGCGAGATGGTCTTGCGTCCCGACTTTACCGTGCCCGTCGTGCAGATGCATATGGAGGCCCATGCCGAGCCTGCGCGCTACACCTATTCCGGCAAGGTCTTCCGCAAGCAGGAGGTCGATGAGACCCGCGCCAACGAATACGTGCAGGTGGGCTATGAGGTTTTCGACGGCCAGAACCCCGCGGCCGCCGATGCCGAGGTTTTCGCCGCCATAGCCGAAGGCTTGAATGGCTTGCCGGTGCGGGCGGCGACGGGGGATATCGGCGTGCTGATGGATGCGGTGCGCGGGCTGAAGACGACCCATGCGCGCAAGGCCGCCCTCTTGCGTCATATCTGGCGGCCGGGACGGTTTCGCGCGCTTCTCAAGCGGTTCGGCAGCGATCAGGTGCCGCCTGCGCGCGCCGCCCTGCTGGCGGCGGAGGATCCCTTTGCCGATGCCGGCCCCGAGATCGGGTTGCGCACGCGTGCCGAGGTGGCCGCACGGATCGACGCCTTGCGCGCCGATGCGGCGGCAGCGCCGATTTCAAGCGAAGAGATCGCCATGATCGACGCCATTCTGGGACTGCGCGAAACGGCGGGGCATGTCCTTAGCCATCTGCGGGATATTGCCGTCGATATGCCCTCGATCGGGCGGGCGGTGGTGCGGCTGGATGCGCGACTGGCCGCGCTGGGCAAGCAGGGCGTGGATGTGGAGACGCTCGCCTTCGAAGGCAGCTATGGCCGCACCTCGCTTGAATATTATGACGGCTTCGTTTTCGGCTTTTATGCAACGGACCGCCCCGATCTGCCGCCTGTGGCGACGGGCGGGCGCTATGACGCGCTGACCGCGCAACTGGGGCAGGGCCGCGTCGTGCCAGCGGTGGGCGGCGTGATCCGGCCCGATCTGGCTTTGGGGTTGATGCGATGCTGAAGCTGGGTGTGCCGTCCAAGGGACGGTTGATGGAAAAGACCTTCGACTGGTTCGGCAGCCGCGGGGTCGGCCTGCGCAAGGCGGGGCTGGATCGCGAATATGCAGGGGCCGTTGACGGGATCGAGGGGATCGAACTGGTGCTGCTGTCGGCCGGGGAAATCCCGCGCGAGCTTGCGGCGGGCAATATCCATCTGGGTGTCACCGGCACTGATCTGGTGCGCGAGAAGCTGGCGAATTGGGATGCGCGCGTCGCGGAACTGGCGCCGATGGGGTTCGGCGGTGCTGATCTGGTGATCGCGGTGCCGAAACTCTGGGTCGATGTCAGCTCGCTGGATGATCTGGATGCGGCGGCGGCGGCCTTCCGGCGCACCCATGGGTTCCGTCTGCGGATCGCCACGAAATATCATCGGCTGGTCCGCGACTTTCTGCGCGAGCACGGGGTGGCGGATTACCAGCTTGTCGACAGTCAGGGCGCGACCGAGGGCACGGTGAAGAACGAAACCGCCGAGGCGATTGCCGACATCACCTCGACCGGCGAGACCTTGCGGGCCAACGGGCTGAAGATCCTCTCCGATGGTCTGATCCATGCCAGCCAGGCCACTTTGTTCCGCGGTCGCCGCAAGGACTGGACCGATGAACAGCGGCAGACGCTGAAGACCTTGCAGATGGTGCTTGGGATCTAGGACACGACGGCGGGGGTGACGTCAGGTCGTGGAATCGACCGTTGCCAAGACAATCCCCCGGTCTGCCCCCTGCTTTGTTCAGCGCAGTGCTACAAATCGACCGTGTTCGGGCGTAATTCGGCCAGATTCTTGGTGATCTTTGCAGGCATAGCGAAGTTGTTCACTGCAAAGACCCATGCCCGACTGCGCACTTTGTCCATGCCGTGCACCGAAAGAGGAGCCACGAATTATGTCACGCCACCCGAAACGCGTTGGTTTGAGGGCCGCGTCCCTCGTGCTTGCGACGGTCTTCGCCGCCGCGACGCCTGCCTATAGTCAGGAAATCTCGCTGCGCATGAATGACGGCAGCATCGAAGTCTCTGGCACATTGCTAAGCTTCAACGGCGAAAGCTACCGGCTGATGTCGCAGCTGGGTGAAATCAATATCGATGCCTCGCAGGTGCAATGTGTCGCGGGGCCGTGCCCCCTGACCGCATCCGCCACTGAAACGTCGGTGCAGACCGGACCTGTCGTCTGGGATGTCTCGCTTTGGGGGTCGCGCCGCGCCTTTACCGAACATATCGAGAAACTGGCCGAACTGGTTGAGCAGAAAACCGACGGCGCGCTGACGCTCAACATCTCTTACGGCGGCCTGTCGCCGGCCGAGGAGAACCTCGACGGCATTGCCGCTGGCCGCTTTGAGATGGCGCAGTTCTGTGCCGGATACCACCCCGAGAAGACACCGACACTGAATGTTCTCGAATTGCCGTTTCTTGGGGTTTCGACCCTCGAAGAAGAACGCGCAGTATCCGAGGCCGTCTACCGCCACCCCGCCACCATGGCTGATCTGGCGCGCTGGAACGCGACACTGCTGATGCCGACGCCGCAGCCGCAGTATAACATCCTTGGGGTGGGCTTTCCGCCGACCAGCCTGGCCTCTTTCCAGACCATGACGGTGCGCGCGACCGGTGGCAGCGGCGATGCAATCGCCGCTCTTGGCGCCACCACGGTCAACCTGCCCGCCCCCGATGTCCGCGAGGCGCTGGCCAGCGGGGCAGTCAACGCGGTGGCCTTTGCGCCCCACGCGCACCTGTCCTTCCGCACCATCGAGAACGGCGTCTGGTGGACCACGAACCTGAACCCGGGCACTGCGAATTGTCCCGTTGTGGTGAACGCGCAGGCGCTGGCGTCGCTGCCACCTGAAAGCCGCATCGCTCTCTTGTCATCGGTTGAAGAGGCGCTGGACTTTTTCATCGCGAACTACACCGACGTGACCATGGGCCGCTGGGAAGCGGCGCTGCAGGACAACGAGATCATCCAGATCACCATCACCGATGAAATCATCGCAGCGATCAACGAAGAGGTCGCGGGGCCTGCTGCCGATGCCTGGATTGCCGAAACCTCGGCCCTTGGCGTGCCCGCGCAAGAGATCTACGACATGGTGACGACGATGCTGCAGAACGGCAGCTAGGCGTCCGCCGACAGCGACAAAGGTGATTTGGCGGGGGTTTCCCCGCCAGATTTTTGCGTGGCGTTGTGGGGGTGGTCCGTCTAGCGCACGCCGATGGCGGCCAGCGCCTGTGACAATTCCGGCGGCAGCGGGTCCTCGTTCTGGCGACCCGCGGGCAGGTCACGGGGCGCGTCGGCGACGGGCAAATAGCGCCAGCCCTGAAATGCGCGCTTCGGTGTCGCCTCGACCCGGATCAGGCCGGGTTTGCAGACAATGGCGCAGCGGCGGATACCGTCGGCGCCAAGGTATTCGTCCAGCCGCAGCACCGGCTGGCGACACAGGATCACGCCCTTGATCACCCAATAGATCGAGCCGCCATTCAGGATCTCCGCCTCGCGCTTGGGCCACATGCGGGTCACATGGCGCGGCAGGCCGTCCTCGGTCTGGGCACGACGGGTCGCCTGCCAATCGGCAAGATCAGGGATATCCTCGGTCCCGACCGAGAGTTTCAGAAGATGGACGGTTGCAGTCATCGATCCCCCCCGGGATGACTTTGAGGTAACGCGCGGCGCGCCTTGGGCAAGGGCTGCGTTGAGGGTATTTATTTAGTAGGCGTGTTGAGGTCAACCGCAGCATGTTGCATCTTGGATGCTCGTCTCTCGCGTTCGTATTGAGCGTTCCCAAGACCGCCCCAAACCCGTAAGATGCAGACCTTGTCTGCCGAAAAACAGGAGTCGCCGCCCATGTCCGCCTTTTCCGCCCCGATTGCCGAACAGATCTGGGACATGAAGTATCGCTTCAAACAGGCGGACGGCACCCCCATCGACGTCACGGTCGAGGATACATGGCGGCGGATCGCGACCTCGCTCGCGGCGGTCGAGAAAGACCCGCGCGCGTGGGAAGGCAAGTTCTACGACGCGCTGGCGGATTTCAAATATCTGCCGGCAGGCCGGATCACGGCGGGGGCGGGCACGGCGCGGTCGGTCACGCTGTTCAACTGTTTCGTCATGGGCACGATCCCCGACAGCATGGGCGGCATTTTCGAGATGCTGAAAGAAGCCGCGCTGACCATGCAGCAGGGTGGCGGCATCGGCTATGATTTCTCGACCATCCGCCCCAAGGGGGCAAGCGTGCATGGCGTGGCCGCCGATGCGTCCGGGCCCTTGTCGTTCATGGATGTCTGGGACGCCATGTGCCGCACGATCATGTCGGCGGGCAGCCGTCGCGGCGCGATGATGGCGACGATGCGCTGCGACCATCCGGATATCCAGGACTTCATCACCGCCAAATCCGATCCCGCCCGCTTGCGGATGTTCAACATGTCGGTGCTGGTGACCGACCCTTTCATGCAGGCCGTGAAGGCGGACAAGGCATGGGATCTGGTCTTCGCGGGCAAGGTCTATCACACCGTGCAGGCGCGCGACCTGTGGAACAGGATCATGCGCGCGACCTATGACTACGCCGAGCCGGGCGTGATCTTCATCGACCGCATCAACCAGATGAACAACCTGAACTATTGCGAGACCATCGCGGCGACCAACCCCTGCGGCGAGCAACCCTTGCCGCCTTATGGCGCGTGTCTCTTGGGCTCGATCAATCTGGCGAAACTGGTGGCCGATCCGTTCGGGGATGCCGCCGCGCTGGACGAAGGCGCGCTGACCGATCTGGTCGCAACCGCCGTGCGGATGATGGACAATGTGGTCGATGCCAGCCGCTTCCCGCTAGAGGCACAGGCACAGGAAGCGCAGGCCAAGCGGCGGATCGGGCTGGGTGTGACGGGTCTTGCCGATGCCTTGCTGATGGTCGGGTTGCGCTACGGCAGCGCAGAGGCGGCGGCGCAGACCGACAAATGGATGCACCAGATCGCGCGGGCGGCCTATCTGGCTTCGGTGGACCTGGCGAAGGAAAAGGGGGCATTTCCGCTCTTCGATGCCGAAAGGTTCCTGGCCAGCGGTGCCATGCAGGCGATGGATGATGATGTGCGCCATGCGATTGCCGAACACGGCATCCGCAACGCCCTGCTGACCTCGATCGCGCCGACCGGGACGATCAGCCTTTACGCGGGCAATGTCTCGTCCGGGATCGAGCCCGTCTTCGCCTATGCCTATACCCGCAAGGTGCTGCAAAAGGACGGGTCGCGGACCGAGGAAGAGGTGGTGGACTATGCCGTGCAGATGTGGCGCGACCTGAAAGGCGACGCGCCGCTGCCCGACTATTTCGTGAACGCCCAGACGCTGGCGCCACTGGATCATGTGCGCATGCAGGCGGCGGCGCAGAAGTGGATCGACTCGTCGATCTCCAAGACGATCAACTGCCCCGAGGACATCAGCTTCGACGATTTCAAAGAGGTCTACATGGCCGCCTGGGATCAGGGCTGCAAAGGCTGCACGACCTACCGTCCCAACGATGTGACGGGATCGGTCCTCTCGGTCAGTTCCGAGAAAGACGCCGCGCCTCGCTTTGCTGAAAATACTCCCGCCGGAGGCTCCGACAGCGCGGGTGGCACGGCCTTCCCGACTGAGGGCGAGGTGGTCTATATGTCCGAACCGCTCGACCGTCCGCAGGAACTCGACGGGGCGACCTACAAACTCAAATGGCCCGACAGCGAGCACGCGATCTATATCACCATCAATGATCTGGTGATCGCAGGCCACAGGCGGCCCTTCGAGGTCTTCATCAACTCCAAGAACATGGAACATTTCGCTTGGACCGTGGCGCTGACGCGGATGATCTCGGCGGTGTTCCGGCGCGGCGGTGATGTGTCCTTCGTCGTCGAGGAACTGAAGGCGGTCTTCGATCCGCGCGGCGGCGCCTGGATGCAGGGCAAATATGTGCCGTCGATCCTTGCCGCGATTGGCGGCGTGATCGAGAAACACATGATCGCCACGGGTTTTCTTGCTGGCGAAGGCATGGGCCTGAAGGGTGATCCGCAGGCGGATGTCATCGCGATCAATGGCGGCAAGCGGGGCAAGGCCTGTTCCAGCTGCGGCTCTTATGACCTGCGCATGGTCGAGGGCTGCATGACCTGCGGGTCCTGCGGCTATTCGAAATGCGGCTAGGCAGGCGCGGCATTTTGTAAACCCCCCTAGTCATTTTGGTGTGTCAGATGCATAGTGGGGGCAGCCAAAACGCCAGGGAATACCCATGTCACTTGCTGTGCCAAAGCTCCGCTCGTGCGAAGACTGCCCCATTCGGTACAACGCAGTCTGTTCGAAATGCGATCCGGATGAATTACATGAACTCGAACAGATCAAGTATTACCGGTCCTATGCGGCTGGTCAGACGATCTTTTTTGCAGGCGACTCGTTGGAATATGTCGGATCCCTTGTTTCCGGTGTCAGCAGCCTGACGCGGACCATGCCCGACGGGCGGGTGCAGATGGTGGGATTGCTGCTTCCGGGTGATTTCATGGGCCGACCGAATCGCGACTCGATCGATTGCGACGTGGTGGCCGAGACGGATGTGATGCTTTGCTGCTTCCGCCGCAAACCCTTCGAGAGGCTGATCGAGGACACCCCCCATGTCGGCCAGCGCCTGCTCGAGATGACGCTGGACGAACTTGACGCCGCGCGCGAATGGATGCTGGTGCTCGGGCGCAAGACCGCGCGGGAAAAGATCGCCTCGCTTTTGCACATGATCGCGGTGCGGATGGCATCTCTGACGGAAAGCCGGGCCGTCGAGGCGGTTTTCACGCTGCCCATCACGCGCGAGACGATGGCGAATTATCTGGGCCTGACCATCGAGACCGTCAGCCGCCAGATGACCGCGCTCAAGAAAGAGGGGCTGATCGCCTTCGACGAACGCCGCGACATCCGCGTGCCCGATCTGGCGGCCCTCAAGGCGGAAACCGGCGAGATCTAGTCGCCGCCTGCCCTGAGGAAGAACCGTGTCGTGACCGCCGTCGCGGCAAGGGCCAGCCCCATCCCGTAGCCGATCCAGATGCCACTGGGCCCCCAGTCCCAGACAAAGGCCAGCACATAGGCGGCGGGAAGTGCGATCACCCAGTAGCAGACCATCGTGATCGCGACGGGAATGGTGTTGTCCGTCATGCCACGTGCGGCCCCAAGCATCGTGCCCTGCACGCCATCGGCAACTTGCATGGCGGCGACGACAAGAAACAGACCGGTCGCGATGCCGATCACCTCGGGGTCGTTCGAGAGCTGGTTGGCCAGCCACCCGCGCGTCACAAGCAGGCAGGACATCACCACGGTCATCCAGCCGATGATCAGCCCCAGTGCCGCAAGGCCGATGCGGCGCAGGCGGTGGCGGTTTCCGGCACCGATGGCTTGACCCACGCGGATCGATACGGCAATCGCGACGCCTAGCGGCACCATGTAAAGCACCCCCGCCACCGCATTGACGATCTGGTTGGCGGCAAGCGCCGTGGCACCAAGCCACCCCATCATCAGGCCGGTGCAGGCATAGGCCCCGCCTTCGCCGATATAGCCCGTCGCGATGGTCGTGCCTTCCTTCAGCTGGATCCGCCGCTCTTGCGCGCTGCGTGCCACAGGCAGGCGGCTGTCCTTCGTCAGCGATGCACGACGCCAGATGATCCAAGCCAGACCAAGCGACACAGTCTGCGAGATCAGGCTGGCAAGGCCTGCGCCCAGCAGCCCGAAGCCGTCCCAGCCGCCGATCCCGTGGATCAGGATCCAGTTGGCGGGGACGTTCAGCGCCACGGCCAGAAAGGCCAGGCCCACGCCGATCCATGGCGCGTCGATGGCATCGAAGAGACCTTTGAGGGCGTAGAATAACGTGAACGGAATAAGCATGACCGCCATCGCGGTCCAGTAGCCGCCGACAAGGGCGACCACTTCGGGCGGCTGACCGATAAGCGGCAGAACCGGCCGCAGGGACAGCATCACGAACATCCCCACCGTCCCGCTGACCAATCCGATCCAGAGACCTGTTCTCGTTGCCTGCGACAAGGATTCGGGATGCGACTTGCCGTGTGCCTCGGCCATGCGCACGCCAATGGCCGAGATGAACCCGTAAAGGCCTGAATAGAAGACGATCAGCACGAAAGTCGTGATCGAGGCCGCCGCCAGCGGAAGCGTCCCCAAAGGCGCGATCATGATCGTGTCGATCACGCCGATCAGCGTTGCGGCGGCCATCGAGATCACGATCGGAAAACTCAATCCGGCGAGCCTGCGCATCTCGGACAAGAGTGTCGTGTCGGGCTTGATCTGGTCGGCGGCGATGGTCATGCGCAGGCCATACAGACCCGCGCCGACAAGTCAATTGCCCGTGCGACCTAGCGCGACATCAGGATCGGCAGGTCGGCCCGTTCCAGCAGGTTACGGGTCGCGCCGCCGAAGACCGCTTCGCGCAGGCGCGAATGGCCGTAGGCGCCGGTGACGATCAGCTGCGCGCCGACGTCTCTGGCGCGTTTCAGCAGGACTTCGCAGATCGGCTGATCGCTTTTTGGCAGCACGGCGACTTCGGAACGCGTGCCATGCCGCAAGAGGTATTGCACCATCGCGCCGCCGGGGTCGGATCGCTCGGCGCCGGTGCGGGAGGGGTCGATGATGCAGATGTCGGCGACCTCGGCCTGTTCCAGCAGCGGCAGGGCGGCGCGCGCGGCGGCCAGCGCCTCGGCCCCGTCGTTCCAGCCCATCAGGACATGACCGCCCGCCTCGGGTGCCTTGCAGCCTTTGGGGATCATCAGGACCGGCCTTTCGGCGGCAAAGAGACAGGCCTCGACCAAGGCGGCGGCCTCGGGGTTGTCCTGATAGGGGCGCGGCAGCACGACCAGATCGGAAAAGCGCAGCTTGCGGGCAAGATATCCGGTCAGCGCAGGGCCCTGGACGGTGGCGCTTTCAGAGGACCAGTCCTTGAATTCGCCATGCATCCGGTCTGCGAGCCATTCTTCCAGTTTGATCCTATGGGCGATGGCGTCGCGCGTCAGTTCGACGATCATCAGCGCCTCGGTGCCCATGTAGTAATTGTTGGTCTCGGTATGGCTGACGGTGACGATGTAGATATCAAGATGTGCGCCCATCCGCGCGGCCAGCGTTATCGCCGCATCCAGCCCTTCCGTCGAGCGGTCGGTATCGGTCAGAATCGTTGCGATGATCTTGTAAGACATGAGTTGCCTATCCCCTTGGTCGCGCCTTTCGGGGCGATCGTTCGCGCAAAACCGCCACTTACCGATCAGGCTGACACGCTTTGCAGGGCAATGTATTGATTCAGGTCAAAGTTGCCGTTGATCCACATCAAGGAAGCCACCGGCCCCAAACCCCATAAGCACAATCACAATGCACTGTCGGGCCCATCTGCGATCCGGCGAAAGAAGGGGATCTCTTATGGGGAACTACGTGAAGCTGATTGCGCTGGGGGTGATTACCCTCTTTGCCGCAATCGCAGCGAATTGGGGACGGGACGTCGCCTATGTCGTGCACGCCATCATCATCATGGGTGTCGCGGCATTCATGTTCGTGCGCGTCCTGCGCAGCATCGACCAGCCGGTCCATGCGACACCTGACGGCTATATGGACGATGTGGTCCGCGCCGGGGTGATCGCGACGGCATTCTGGGGCGTTGTCGGATTTCTGGTGGGCGTGGTCATCGCGTTCCAGCTGGCCTTTCCGCAACTGAATTTCGAGGTGCTGCAACCCTACGGCAACTTCGGCCGTTTGCGCCCGCTGCACACCAGCGCGGTGATTTTCGCCTTCGGGGGCAACGCGCTGATCATGTCGACCTTCTATATCGTGCAGCGCACCAGCGGCGCGCGGCTTTGGGGCGGCAACCTCGCGTGGTTCGTCTTCTGGGGTTACAACCTCTTCATCGTGCTGGCGGCCACGGGCTATCTCTTGGGGGCCACGCAGTCGAAGGAATACGCCGAGCCTGAATGGTACGTCGACATCTGGCTGACGATTGTCTGGGTGGCCTTCCTGCTGGTTTTTCTGGGCACGATCTTCCGGCGCAAGGAAAAGCACATCTATGTGGCCAACTGGTTCCTGCTGAGCTTCATCGTCACCGTTGCCATGCTGCATCTGGTCAACAACCTGTCGGTTCCCGTCAGCATCTGGGGCAGCAAATCGGTGCAGGTCTTCTCGGGCGTGCAGGATGCGATGGTGCAGTGGTGGTATGGCCACAACGCCGTGGGCTTTTTCCTGACCGCCGGGTTTCTGGGGATGATGTATTATTTCATCCCCAAACAGGCCGGCCGTCCGGTCTACAGCTACAAGCTGTCGATCATCCACTTCTGGGCGCTGATCTTTCTGTATATCTGGGCCGGTCCGCACCACCTGCATTATACGGCTCTGCCCGACTGGGCCTCGACGCTGGGCATGGTGTTCTCGATCATCCTGTGGATGCCAAGCTGGGGCGGCATGATCAACGGTCTGATGACCCTGCAAGGCGCATGGGACAAGCTGCGCACCGATCCGATCATCCGGATGATGGTGATCAGCCTTGCCTTCTACGGGATGTCCACTTTTGAGGGTCCGATGATGTCGATCAAGGCCGTCAACAGCCTGTCGCACTATACGGACTGGACCATTGGTCACGTGCACTCGGGTGCATTGGGCTGGAACGGCATGATCACGTTCGCGGCACTCTATTTCCTGACACCCAAGCTTTGGGGACGCGCGCAGATGTATTCGATGTCGGCGATCAACTGGCACTTCTGGTTGGCCACGATCGGCATCATTCTCTACGCGGCCTCGATGTGGGTCACGGGGATCATGGAAGGCCTGATGTGGCGTGAAGTCGATGCCAACGGGTTCCTGGTGAACAGCTTTGCCGACACCGTATCCGCCAAGTTCCCGATGTATGTGGTCCGTGGTCTGGGTGGGGTTCTCTACCTGTCGGGTGCGCTGATCATGGCCTGGAACATCTTCATGACGATCCGTGGCGGGGCGAAAGTCACCGCGCCGGTCGGCGTCCCAGCGGAATAAGGAGGCCCAAGATATGTCTGATACACCAAACACACCAGCCAAGGGCTTTCTGAGCAAGCACGCATTGCTTGAGAAAAGCCCGACGTTGCTGCTGGTCTCTTCGCTGATTGTCGTGTCCATCGGCGGCATCGTGGAGATCGCGCCGCTCTTCTATCTCGAGAATACCATCGAAGAGGTCGAAGGCGTGCGGCCCTACAGCCCGCTGGAACTGGCGGGGCGTGACATCTACATCCGCGAAGGGTGCTATAACTGTCACAGCCAGATGATCCGCCCGATGCGCGACGAGGTCGAGCGTTATGGCCATTATTCGCTGGCGGCCGAGTCGATGTATGACCATCCGTTCCAGTGGGGCTCCAAGCGGACAGGGCCCGACCTTGCCCGCGTGGGCGGCAAATACTCGGACGCGTGGCATGTCGATCACCTGATCGACCCGCAGTCGGTGGTGCCTGAATCGATCATGCCGGGCTATGGCTATCTGCTAAACACCATGGTCAATGCCGCATATACGGCCGATCTGGTGGCGACCCATCGCTTCGTCGGCGTGCCCTACACCGATGAGATGATCGCGGTGGCCGCAGCCGATGTGCTGGCGCAGGCGGACCCGGACACCGATGCCTACGATGATCTGCTCGAACGCTATCCCGGCGCGCAGATCCGCAATTTCGACGGCGCACCCGGTGTTTCCGAGATGGATGCGCTGATCGCCTATCTGCAAATGCTGGGCACGACGGTCGATTTCTCGACCTTCACGCCAGCTGCAAGCCGATAAGGGGGAATGACGATGACTGACACGACCCTTTTGACCCAACTTGCAGACAACTGGATGCTGGTCGCGATGTTCAGCCTCTTTGTGGGCGCGATCCTCTGGGCCTTCCGCTCGGGCAGCCGCGCTGTGCATCAGGACACCTCCAACATTCCTTTCCGCAACGATGACTATCCCGCGCCCGACAGGGCTGGCCGGTCTTCCAAAGACAAGGAGCTGCACCCATGAGCAGCCAAGACCACAAAGATATCGATGACGTCACCGGGACAGATACGACCGGTCACACTTGGGACGGGATCAAGGAGTTGAACAATCCGCTGCCGCGCTGGTGGCTGTGGAGCTTTTACGCCACGATCGTCTGGGGCATCGGCTATACCATCGCCTATCCGGCGTGGCCGCTGGTCTCGTCCGCGACGGCGGGCCTGCTGGGCTATTCGACGCGCGCCGAAGTCGCCGCCGAAATCGCCCGCTTCGAAGATGCCAATGCCGAGATCTCGGCGCAACTGGCATCGGCGGACCTCAACACGCTGAACGAGAACCCCGAACTGCTGCGATTTGCCAATTCGGCGGGTGCGGCCGTGTTCCGCACCAACTGTTCCCAGTGCCACGGGTCCGGTGCAGCGGGCGCGGTGGGCTATCCCAACCTGCTGGATGATGACTGGCTTTGGGGCGGTGATTTCGACAGCATCGAGTACACCATCCGCCACGGCATCCGCAACGAAGAGGACTGGGATGCCCGCTGGTCTGAAATGCCCGCCTATGACGACATCTTCAGCAACGAAGAGGTGGATCAGGTGGTGCAATACGTCCGGCTGATCTCGGGGCAATCGCATGATGCGGCGCTGGCGTCGGCCGGAGAAGAGCTGTTCGCAGAGCATTGTGCCGCCTGCCACGGCGAGGACGGTGCGGGCAACCGCGATTTGGGTGCGCCGAACCTGACCGATGCGATCTGGCTTTACGGCGGCAGCGTAGAGACGCTGGAGGAAACCGTGCGCTATGCGCGCTTCGGCGTCATGCCGCCTTGGGGCAATCGCCTGACCGAGGCCCAGATCAAGGCCGTCACCGCTTACGTCCACCAGTTGGGCGGTGGCGAATAGAGATCACGATCCCCCAACGTCCTGTTCGCGCATCTGTTCGGGGAAAGTGAAGGAAGGGCGTCTGCGCAAGCGGGCGCCCTTTTTGACGGGCGGTTTAGGCCTTTTGGGCCAGCCGCGCCTCCAGCACGTCGAAGGGCACGCCGGGTTCGTCCTTGGCGCCACGGATCACCAGCGAGGTTTTCACCGAGGCGACGTTGTCGGCGCTGGTCAGTTCCTCGGTCAGGAAGCGCTGGAAGGTCCGCAGGTCGGGCGCCACGCATTTGAGGATGAAATCCACCTCGCCGTTCAGCATGTGACACTCGCGCACCAGCGGCCAGCCGATGCAGCGTTTCTCGAAGGCGGTCAGGTCCACCTCGGCCTGGCTGACCAGCCCGACCATGGCGAAGACCTGCACCTCGAAGCCAAGTTCGCGGGCGTTGACATCGGCGTGGTAGCCCATGATATAACCTTGCTCTTCCAGTGTTCGGACGCGGCGCAAGCAAGGCGGTGCGGAAATCCCGACGCGCTTGGCAAGCTCGACATTGGTCATCCGCCCATCGGCCTGCAACTCGGCCAGAATCATCCGGTCGATTTCGTCCAGTTTCGTGCCCGGCATTGTGTTCCCTCTGATTTTTGCAGATGCTACGCAAGTTCGACCTTGGGCGCAACAATGTTTCGCAAAAGCGCAAGAAAAGAACGATTCCATGCCCCTGATGGGCGTCTTTCAACGTGCGCATGAGAAGGTTATATCCAAAGAGGAAAATGCAAAGAGGCCGCCATGTCCGACACACGCCACACCAAAGTTCTGATCATCGGGTCCGGGCCAGCGGGATATACCGCCGGCGTATACGCCTCGCGCGCGATGCTAGCGCCGATCCTTATTCAGGGCATCGAGCCCGGCGGCCAGTTGACCACCACGACCGAGGTTGAGAACTGGCCAGGTGATACCGAGGTGCAGGGCCCCGACCTGATGATCCGGATGGAGGCCCACGCCCGCGCCATGGGGTGCGAGATCGTCGGCGATATCGTCACCGACCTTGACTTGCAGAACCGCCCGTTCACGGCGACCTGCGACAGCGGCGCGGTCTACACGGCGGATGCGGTGATCCTGTGCACCGGGGCCCGCGCGAAATGGCTGGGCCTGCCGTCGGAAGAGAAGTTCAAGGGGTTCGGCGTCAGCGCCTGTGCGACCTGTGACGGTTTTTTCTATCGCGGACAGGACATCGTCGTCGTCGGCGGCGGCAATACCGCCGTGGAAGAGGCGCTGTTCCTGACAAATTTCGCCTCGAAGGTCACCCTGATCCACCGCCGCGATGAATTGCGGGCCGAAAAGATCCTGCAGGACCGCCTGTTCAAGAACCCCAAGATCGAAACGCTCTGGTTCCATGAGATAGACGAGGTGATCGGCGCCGACAGCCCCCTAGGTGTGGAAGCCGCCCGCGTGAAGCATACCAAGACCGGCGAGATCACCGAGATCCCTGCCAAAGGTGTCTTCATCGCCATCGGTCACGCGCCTGCCAGCGAATTGGTCAAGGACCAGCTTGAACTGCACAACGGCGGCTATGTGAAGGTCGAGCCGGGCACGACACGCACCGCGATCCCCGGCGTCTTTGCCGCCGGTGATTTGACCGACCACGTTTATCGTCAGGCTGTGACCAGCGCGGGCATGGGCTGTATGGCGGCACTGGACGCCGAGAAGTTCATCGCCGAGATGGAAGACACAAGCGCGGCGCAGGCGGCGGAATAAGGCGCCTTGGGCGGAACATCGTCGCAGCTTGCGATCATTGGCCAAGACGCGCGTATCGCAATCGCCGGAAAGGGGGGAATGTCCCCCCTTTTTTCTTTTGTGCGCTGGACATTGGCGGTGCAGCGCGTCTATGCCACAGCCAGTTTTCCGATAGTCGAGACCCTGACGATATGGCCCAAGACCTTGCCCCGATCCCCGAACTCTATGTCTCTTATGAGAGCGCCCAGAAGCTGAAGGTCGAGGCGGCGGACCTGCCCAGCCATGACCTGACGCCGCGCCAGATCTGCGATCTGGAACTTCTGATGAACGGCGGTTTCCATCCGCTGAAGGGGTTCCTGTCGCAGGCCGACTACGACGCCGTGGTCGAGAACATGCGCCTTGCGGATGGCACGCTCTGGCCGATGCCGATTACGCTGGATGTGTCCGAGAAAGAGGCCGAGACGATCGAGATCGGGCAGGATATCGCTCTGCGCGACCAAGAGGGTGTGATCCTTGCCACGATGACCGTCACCGACAAATGGGTGCCGAACAAATCGCGTGAGGCTGAAAAGGTTTTCGGTGCCGATGATCTGGCGCATCCGGCGGTCAACTATCTGCATCACACGGCGGGCAAGGTCTATCTGGGTGGTCCCGTGACCGGCATCCAGCAGCCTGTGCATTACGACTTCCGCGCGCGCCGTGACACGCCCAATGAACTGCGCGCCTATTTCCGCAAGGTCGGCTGGCGCAAGGTCGTGGCCTTCCAGACCCGCAACCCGCTGCACCGCGCCCATCAGGAACTGACCTTCCGCGCCGCGAAAGAGGCGCAGGCGAACCTGCTGATCCATCCGGTCGTCGGCATGACGAAGCCCGGTGATATCGACCATTTCACCCGCGTGCGCTGTTACGAGGCCGTGCTGGACCAATATCCGGCCTCGACCACCACCATGAGCCTGCTGAACCTCGCCATGCGCATGGGCGGCCCGCGCGAGGCGGTCTGGCACGGGCTGATCCGCCGCAATCACGGCTGCACCCATATGATCGTCGGGCGCGACCACGCGGGCCCCGGCAAGAATTCCGCCGGTCAGGATTTCTACGGGCCCTATGATGCGCAGGACCTGTTCCGTCAGCATCAGGACGAGATGGGCATCGAGATGGTCGACTTCAAACAGATGGTCTATGTGCAGGACCGTGCGCAGTATGAGCCTGCGGATGAAATCCTCGACAAGGACGAGGTGACGATCCTCGATATCTCGGGCACGGAACTGCGCCGCCGTCTGGCAGAAGGCATCGAGATTCCCGACTGGTTCTCTTTCCCCGCCGTGGTCGAGGAGTTGCGCCGCACGCGGCCGCCGCGGTCCCGGCAGGGCTTTACCGTGTTCTTCACGGGCTTCTCCGGCTCTGGAAAGTCCACCATCGCCAATGCGCTGATGGTCAAGCTGATGGAAATGGGCGGCCGTCCGGTGACGCTGCTCGATGGGGATATCGTCCGCAAGAACCTGTCGTCGGAACTGGGTTTCAGCAAGGAACACCGCGACCTGAACATCCGCCGCATCGGCTATGTGGCGTCAGAGATCACCAAGAACGGCGGCATTGCGATTTGTGCGCCGATTGCGCCCTACGCCGCGACCCGCCGCGCGGTGCGCGAAGAGATCGAACAATTCGGCGCCTTCATCGAGGTGCATGTCGCCACATCCATCGAGGAGTGCGAACGCCGCGACCGCAAGGGGCTGTATAAGCTGGCGCGGGAAGGGAAGATCAAGGAATTCACCGGAATCTCCGATCCCTATGACGTGCCCGCCAACCCCGAGTTGCGGCTCGAAACGGAAAGCGTTCCCGTCGACAACTGCGCCCATCAGGTGATCCTGAAGCTGGAAAGCCTTGGGCTGATCAAGGCCTGAGCGCAAGAAGACCGGGCGGCCAGTGGCCGCCCTTTCACGTCAATGGACTGTGACCGGTTCCATCTTGTTTTCGCGTGCAAGGTGGAACGCCAACTTGCGGTCGGCGACAAGGGCCAGTTGCTCGCCCTCGGCGTTGTGAACGGCGTAGATCTCTGACAGATCGCCGATCTGTTCCTGCACCTCGTCGGGCAGGTCGGTGGTCAGGACAGGCTTCACGTAGACGATGTTCTGCCCGATCTTGTCGAGGTCGAATTTCGTGTTCATCGCTTATCCTTTCCTGATCTTGATGGTCTGCACGATACGTTCCGGCTCGGCGCGGGTCAGATCGACATGCAGCAGGCCGTTTTCGATCGTCGCCTCGCCCACATCGACGCCATCGGCCAGCACGAAAGAGCGCTGGAACTGCCGCGCCGCGATCCCGCGATGCAGGAACACGCGGCCTTCGCTGTCGTCGGACTGGCGGCCACGGATCACAAGCGCGCTGTCTTCGACGGTGATCGACAGGTCGTGCTCGGCGAAACCTGCGACGGCAAGGGTGATGCGGTAGGAATTCTCGGAGGTCTGTTCGATGTTGTAGGGCGGATATCCGTCGTTGCCGCTTTTCGCGGTCCGTTCGACCAGCCGTTCAAGCTGTTCGAATCCCAACAGGAACGGATGGGTTCCCAAAGCCAGTTTTGTCATAAGACATGTCCTTCTCAAAGCGACTGTCGGTTGCGGCCCCGTCTGCGGCGACCCCTTGCGGAAAATATGGGGGCGACAGGCGTGATGATCAAGAGTGACAAGAAGGTTGAAACCTTTGCGGGAACGGCGACAATGCGCGCGGGGCGTATCGGGAAACGATTGTATGAACAGCTCATCCGAAATGGACGAAGCCGAAATCTTGCGGGTCAGGCTAGAGGTTCTCAGGCGCGAACACCGCGATCTGGACGAGGCGATCCACGCGCTGGAAGTCCGCGGGTCCGCTGACATGCTGACGATCCGCCGATTGAAAAAGCAGAAACTGGCGCTGAAGGACCGGATCGCGCAGATCGAAGACCAGATTTTGCCTGATATTATCGCCTGACAGGATTGCCGCAGCGGGGGGCTTGGCTATAGTGCCGCTTCCTTTCACGCGGTGAGGTAGTGACATGAGCAACCCGAGCGTCGGTATCATCATGGGCAGCCAGTCGGACTGGCCGACCATGCGCGAGGCAGCGGATGTGCTGGATGAATTGGGTGTGCCTTATGAGACCAGGATCGTCTCGGCGCATCGCACGCCGGACCGCATGTGGGACTACGGCAAGACGGCTGTGGATCGCGGGTTGCAGGTGATCATCGCTGGGGCAGGCGGGGCGGCGCATTTGCCGGGGATGATGGCCTCGAAAACCCGTGTGCCAGTGATCGGTGTGCCGGTGCAAACCAAGGCGCTGTCTGGTGTCGACAGTCTCTATTCCATCCTGCAGATGCCGCGCGGCTATCCCGTGGCGACCATGGCGATCGGTGCGGCGGGTGCCAAGAACGCGGGGCTGATGGCGGCCGGTATCCTTGCGCTGCACGATGCCGCACTGGCCGCACGGCTGGATCAGTGGCGCGCCGACCTGTCGGCCTCGATCCCCGAAGAGCCAAGCGATGACTGAACCGCTTCGCGTCGGCGCGACGGTCGGTATCCTTGGCGGCGGTCAATTGGGCCGGATGCTGTCGGTCGCGGCGGCGCGGCTGGGGCTGAAGACGCATATCTTCGAGCCGGGCGCCCATCCGCCAGCGGGCGATGTGGCGCATCGTGTGACCAGGGCTGCCTATGAGGATGCGGCCGCCCTGACCGCTTTCGGCCAATCGGTCGATGTGATTACCTACGAATTCGAGAATATCCCCACATCTGCGCTGGACCTTCTGGAAACCCTCGCGCCGATCCATCCCGGGCGGCGGGCGCTGGCGACCAGTCAGGACCGGTTGACGGAAAAGACCTTTTTGCAGGACCTCGGGTTGCAGACAGCGCCCTTCGCGGACATCGTGACAGAGGATGATCTGCAAGCGGCGCTGGGGACCATCGGCACACCGTCGATCCTGAAGACCCGCCGTTTCGGCTATGACGGCAAGGGGCAGGCGCGGATCATGTCGCCGGCCGATGCGCCGGGTGCTTTCGCGGATATGGCCGGTGCCCCCGCCATTCTGGAAGGGTTTGTGGACTTTAGCCGCGAAGTCTCGGTCATTGGGGCGCGCGGGCCGGATGGGGCGGTCGCCTGCTATGATCCGGGCGAGAATGTGCACAAGAGCGGTATTCTGGATACGACAACCGTTCCTGCGACCCTGACGCCCGCGCAGAGGACGGACGCGGTGCTGATCGCGGCCCGTATCCTCAACGCGCTGGACTATGTCGGCGTGATGGGGGTCGAGTTGTTCGTCACACCCAAAGGGCTGATCGTGAACGAGATCGCGCCACGGGTGCACAACTCGGGCCACTGGACGCAGAACGGCTGCACCATCTGCCAGTTCGAGCAGCATATCCGCGCGGTGGCAGGCTGGCCCTTGGGGGATGGCGCGCGCCACAGCGATGTGGTGATGGAGAACCTGATCGGCGATGACGTGCTGCGGGTGCCGGAACTGGCGAAAACCGGTGCGGCGATCCACCTTTATGGCAAGGCCGAGGTCAAGGCGGGCCGCAAGATGGGCCACGTCAATCGGGTGATCGGACCAGCCCGCTAGTCGGTGCCGAAGATGATGCCCGTCAGGCTGAGGGACCGGTCAAAGCGGCCCTCTTCCAGAAACACCAGCGCCTCTTCGATCACCAGCGGGTTGTTCATCATGAAGGTATGGGTGACCGGCAGAACGATGTGATCTGTCATCCCTGCGAGCCGTGTCGAGGCGACCGAGACCTTGCCGTCATCCGGCCCTTCGATCAATGCGGAATAGACAGGGTTCAGCGTGCGGTTGCCCGCGATGATGCCGATTTCATAGGGCACGGCGTTCAACTGGTTTGGCAGGCTGTTGGCAGCGGTCCCCAGTTGCAGACCCGCCGGGCCATTGACCCATTGGAAGGGCTCGAAGTCGCCGAAGATATCGACAAGCTCGGACCCGGCATTCGGAGGGCCAAGCATCACGACCCGTCCCATCCGCTCGGGGCGGTTGTTGGTCAGCCATGCACGGACCAGAATACCGCCCATCGAATGGGTGACAAAGTTGATCCGGCGGTCACCACAGGCAGCGACATCTTCGGTGACGTGATCATTGACGAGTGTCTGGATCGTCGCCTCGGTCGAGGGATAGCCGCGGTTGACCACGAAATAGCCCCTGTCCTCCAGCGCCAGTTGCATCGGCGTCAGCGAGATTTCCGTCCGTGCCAGCCCGTGCAGCAGCACGACGCAATCCTCGGCCCATATCGGGGCTGCGGGAAGCAGGGCAAGGAGGGCGGCCAGAAGCGATCTCATGCGCTATACCTAACACGAGACCATGACATCGAAAGACCCCATGCCCAGAAACCTAGCGTCGCGTCAGTAAGGACAACGTGATCCCGCCAAGCACCAACGCCCCGGCGACCAGCAGGCGCATGGTCAAAGGCTCGGCCAGGAACAGCACGCCGGCGGCGACAGCAATGACCGGCACGCCAAGTTGCGCGATCCCCGCGACGGTGGTCGGCAGGGCAGGCAGCGTCCGATACCACAGCGCATAGCCAAGGCCCGAGGTGATGGCGCCTGCGATCACGGCGGTCAGGGTGCCCGCAGGGTTGAACGGGCCTGTGCCGCTGAAGAAGAGGGCGCAGGCCACGATCGGCAGGCAGATCAGGAAGTTGCCGGCAGTCGCCCCCAGAGGATCCGCCTCGGCACGGCCCAGAAGCGTATAGGCCGCCCAGGCGATGCCTGCCGCCGCCATGGCAAGCGAGCCTGCAGCCGGGTCCGCTGCCGTGCCACTGGGCCACAGCAGGACGCCAAGCCCGATCAGCGCGATCCCCGCGCCCGCCCATCGCAGGGGCGGGATGGTGCTGCCTTCGATGACGGCCCAGCCGAAGATCACGACCTGTAGCACGCCGAAGAGAATAAGCGCCCCAAGGCCCGCATCAAGGCTGATGTAGGCCCAAGAGAACCCGATCATGTAGACCGCCAGCGCCAGCGCCCCGAACAGGCGCTTTGCCCGCAGAAGCGGGGGCCGTCGGGCCTGCCGCATCGCCACAAGCGCCCAGAGCATCGCAGCACCTGCGGCTGTCCTGATCGTCGCGAAATCCATCGGGTCCATGCCCTGCAGCGCGACGCCGATCCGGTTGAGGACAGAGTTTGCCGCAAAGGCCGTCATCGTCAGCGCGACAAGGGCGAAGGTCCTGACCATGCGCGGTCGCTATCCCTGCCGGTAGGCAAGCGGGATGGTCGTCGCCACGTCCTGTTCCCCGATCCCTGCCTTCAGGGCCGCCTCGAAGCCCTTGGCCGCATGGGCGACGCTCGGGGCCTCCAGCCCGAAAGAGCGGGCGACCCTCTGGAAGACGTCATTGTCCTTGTAGGCCGCAGCGGTGCTGAACCCGACGCTGTCGTCCTCGCCCAAGACCCGTGGCAGGCGGTCGATGAGCATCGGCGTTCCCGCAGGGCCGCCCGCGACGATCCGCATCGCCGTTTCAAACGACAGCCCCGCCCGTCTGGCCAAGGGCATCATGTCCTGAAGCCCTGCGAAATAGACCTGGATCATGCTGTTGTTGATCGTCTTCATCACCAGCCCCGTGCCAAGCGGCCCGACATGGAAGACGCGGTTCGAAAAGCCCGCGATCACGGATTGCGCGCGGCTGGCGGCAGCATCATCCCCGCCGATGAAGACGCCGCAGGTCCCTGCGGCGACCAGTTCCGGCCCGCCCGAGATCGGCGCATCGACGGCCGTTGCCCCCTTCGACGTGATCGCCGCGATCCGGTCTTTCAGGATCGTCGGCACCACGGTGCTGGTTTCGATGATTTGTTTGCCGCCAAGGTCGCAAGCAAGGCAGGCGTCGAGGACGCTGGCCACCGCCGTGTCGTCCAGAAGGCTGAGGATCAGCGTGTCGCTGTCCGCGACCAGCGCCGCGATCGAGGCTGCCGCTGCAACCCCTTCGACGGTCCGGCCGCTGCGGGTCCATCCGGTGACCGGATATCCCTGCTGGTGAAGCCGAAGCGCAATGGCACTGCCCATGCGACCCAAGCCAATGACGCCGATCTTTTCCATGTCCGTCTCCTGCTGTCGTGACGGGAAGGTGGTCTGGAATGGCGGAAAAGAAAAGGGCGGCCCCTGTCGGAGCCGCCCTTGGATTGGCGATGCGGGGTCAAAGCTCTCGGCATTTTCTGCGAAAACGCCTGCCGCTTTGCTGCCCGCGTCGAAACGCTGCGCGTTTCGACTTACATCATGCCGCCCATGCCGCCCATGTCGGGCATGCCGCCGCCAGCAGATTCCTTCTGCGGCTTGTCGGCAACCATGGCTTCGGTGGTGATCAGCAGGCCAGCCACCGATGCTGCGTCCTGCAGCGCAGTCCGGACAACCTTGGCTGGGTCGATCACGCCGAACTTGAACATGTCGCCATATTCTTCGGTCTGCGCGTTGAAGCCAAAGTTCTTGTCGTTGCTTTCGCGGATCTTGCCGGCAACAACCGAGCCGTCAACGCCCGAGTTCTCGGCGATCTGGCGCAATGGTGCCTCGACGGCCTTGCGGATGATGGTGATACCGACATCCTGATCCGAGTTCGCACCCTTCAGGCCTTCAAGGGCCTTGCCGCCCTGAACCAGTGCGACACCACCACCGACGACAACACCTTCCTGCACAGCAGCACGGGTTGCGTTCAGGGCGTCATCGACGCGGTCCTTGCGCTCTTTCACTTCGACTTCGGACATGCCGCCGACGCGGATCACGGCAACACCGCCTGCCAGTTTGGCAACGCGTTCCTGCAGTTTCTCGCGGTCGTAGTCAGAGGTGGTTTCCTCGATCTGGCCACGGATCTGGTTGACGCGGGCTTCGATCTCGGCCTTTTCGCCATGGCCGTCCACGATCGTGGTTTCGTCCTTGGTGATCGAGACGCGCTTGGCGGAACCCAGCATGTCGATGGTCACGTTTTCCAGCTTCATGCCGAGGTCTTCGGAAATGACCTGACCACCGGTCAGGATCGCGATGTCCTGCAGCATGGCCTTGCGGCGGTCGCCGAAGCCGGGTGCCTTGACGGCAGCGATCTTCAAGCCACCACGCAGCTTGTTCACGACGAGTGTCGCCAGCGCTTCGCCTTCGACATCTTCGGCGATGATCAGCAGGGGCTTGCCGGACTGGATCACGGATTCGAGCAGGGGAACCATTGGCTGCAGCGACGAGAGTTTCTTCTCATGCAGCAGAATGATGGCGTCTTCCAGCTCGGTCGTCATCTTTTCGGGGTTGGTGACGAAGTATGGCGAGAGATAGCCACGGTCGAACTGCATCCCTTCGACGACATCGGTTTCTGTTTCCAGGCCCTTGTTCTCTTCGACGGTGATGACGCCTTCGTTCCCGACTTTCTGCATCGCGTCGGCGATCTGGCGGCCGATTTCGGCTTCGCCGTTGGCAGAGATCGTGCCGACCTGTGCGACTTCGTCGCTGTCATTGACGGGACGGGCCATCGCCTTGATCGCCTCGACGACCTTCGAGGTCGCAAGATCGATACCGCGCTTGAGGTCCATCGGGTTCATGCCGGCGGCGACCGACTTCATGCCTTCCTTGACGATCGCCTGGGCGAGAACGGTTGCAGTCGTTGTCCCATCACCGGCTTCGTCGTTGGTGCGCTGGGCGACTTCCTTGACCATCTGCGCGCCCATGTTCTCGAACTTGTCTTCCAGCTCGATTTCCTTGGCGACAGAGACACCGTCCTTGGTGATGCGTGGCGCGCCGAACGATTTGTCCAGAACGACGTTGCGGCCCTTGGGGCCGAGTGTGACCTTCACCGCGTCGGCGAGGATGTTGACACCCTTGAGCATGCGGTTGCGTGCATCGGTGTTGAATTTGACGTCCTTAGCAGCCATTTTCATGTGCTCCTTGAATGAATAGAGGTTTCGATGGGGAAGGGATCACCCGGCCTTACATGATGCCGAGGATGTCGCTTTCCTTCATGATCAGCAGTTCTTCACCGTCAATCTTGACTTCGGTGCCGGACCACTTGCCAAACAGCACTTTGTCACCGGCCTTGACGGCCATTGGGATCAGCTCGCCGCTGTCCTTGCGGGCACCTTCGCCGACGCTGACGATTTCGCCTTCTGCGGGTTTTTCCTTGGCGCTGTCAGGAATGATCAGACCGCCAGCTGTTTTTGCGTCGCTTTCGATGCGACGGACCAAGACACGGTCGTGAAGTGGTTTAAATGCCATCTCAGAACTTCTCCAGTTCGTGTTACTCCAATGTTAGCACTCTGTCGTGTCGAGTGCCAACGCGCCGTAAGTAGGGATCACGCTTGGGTGAGTCAACACGTGCTTGGCAGCGGTCTTGCAAAAATATTCATGCTGGGAAGCTGCGCCCGCGCGGCAGGCTCAGCCCTTGTCTTCGGGTCTGTCATCGTCGTCTGAAAGGATGCGCCACGCATCGCCTTCCAGATCGTCGTATTGATTGGTGCGCAGGCTCCACAAAAAGGCGGCAAGGCCGACCCCGCCCAAGAGCAGCGAAACGGGGATCAGGATGACAAGCACGTTCATTGTCTGGTGCCTTTCAGTCGCAGCGCGTTCAACAGCACCGTGATCGACGAGGCCGACATGGCAATCGAGGCGATCAGGGGCGTGGCCAGACCGACCAGCGCCACCGGCACGGCGATGACGTTGTAGACGGTCGAGATCGTGAAATTCTCGCGGATGCGTTTCACAGCCGCGCGGGCGATCAGGGGCAGGTCGATCAGCGGTGTCAGGCTGTCGTTCAGCAGCACGATGTCCGAGGCCGCGCGGGATGCGTCGGCCGCGGTGGCCGGCGAGACCGAGGCATGGGCGGCCGCAAGTGCCGCGGTATCGTTCAGCCCGTCGCCGACCATCAGGACCTTATGACCTGCGGCAGCCAGCGCCTCGATATAGGCAACCTTGTCGTCCGGTTTGGTCTCGGCCTGCCAGTGGTCGACATTCAGGCTTTCGGCGATCCGTGCGGTCTCGTCGGCATCATCGCCCGAAACGATATGGATGGTCAGACCAGCCGCCTGCCATGCCTTGACAAGTGCTGCCGCGCCGTCGCGCAACTCGGACCGAAGCGTGATCCTTTGCGGGCGGGCGTCACCGATCTGCAGGTAGGTGCCTTTGCCCATGCCCAGCCAGGCGCCCGACCCCAGACGGATCGTCTTGCCGTCCCAGACCGCGCTCAGACCCTCGCCGCGGTGTTCGCGCTGGTCGCTGATCCTGGCGGGTGTCACGCCGTCAAGGCTGGCGAAGATCGCCTGAGCGACAGGGTGCGTCGCGTCCTGCGTCATCGCCTTGGCGATGGATTGCGCGTCGGGGTCCAGCGCATCGCGCGCGGCGGATGGCATGGTCAGCGTGCCGGTCTTGTCGAAGACCACGGTGTCCACTTCGGCCAGCCGTTCCAGTGCGGTCCCGTCCTTGACCAAAAGCCCCGCGCGAAACAGCCGTCCCGCCGCAACGGTCGAGACCGCAGGCACCGCAAGGCCCATGGCGCAGGGGCAGGTGATGATCAGCACGGCGACCGCGATATTGATCGACAGGCGGAAATCGCCGGACCAGAGCATCCAGAAGGTGAAAGCCACCAGCGCCAGCAGGTGCACGACCGGCGCATAGATCGCGGCGGCCTTGTCGGCGACGGCGGTATAGCGGTTGCGCATCGCCTCGGCCTGATCGACCATTGTGACCATCTTGCGCAATGTGGTCTCGGTGCCGACCGTGAGGGCCTCGATCGTCAGGGGCGCGTCCATGCTGATCTCGCCGGCGCTGACAGCGGTGCCGATCGTGGCCATGGCGGGTCGGGTCTCGCCGGTCAGCAGGGCGCGGTCGATCTTGCCCCTGCCTTGTGTGACGATGCCATCGACGGGGATCCGCCCGCCGGGCAGGACCTGCACCAGATCGCCGACCTGCAATTCGGCAAAGTCCACCATCTGGCGCATGCCGTCACGGATCCGCAACACGCGCGGCACCTCAAGCGCTGCCAGTTGCGCGGCAGCACTTGCAGCGGCCTTGCGGCTGCGATGGTCGAGGTAGCGGCCCACAAGCAAAAAGAAGGTCAGCGTGCAGGCTGCATCGAAATAGGAATGATTGCCGCCCTGAAGGGTTTCATAAAGCGATATCCCCGAGGCCAGAAGGATCGCCAGCGCGATGGGCACATCCATGTTCAGCCTGCCCACACGCAAGGATCGCCAGCCGCTGACGAAGAAGGGCTGCGCGGTGTAAACCAGTGTCGGGATCGCGATGACGGCGGTGATCCAGTGGAACAGGTGCATCGTCGCCCCTGCGGCCCCCGACCAGATCGCGACCGACAACAGCATGATGTTCATGTTCGCAAAGCCCGATACCGCGATCCGCGTCAGCAGGGCGCGCCCATAGGCGTCGGCCTCGGTCCCCAGCAGGCTGTTGTCCATGACCCGCGCCTCGTATCCCGCGAGTTCTAGCGCGTCGATCATCGCTTCGGCGGCGACCGGCTGGTTGGTGCCGACGGTCACGCGCTTCATGCTGAGGTTCACCCGGGCATTCGCAACGCCGGGGATGTGGCGCAGGGTGCGTTCCACGCCATTGATGCAGGCGACACAGTGGATGCCGGGCAATGACAGGACAACCTGATTGGTGCCGTTGGATCGTGCCCTTTCCAACTGCCCTTCAGGCAGGCCGATGCAGGCCGGACAGGCGGCGGTGTCGCTCATTCGGCACTCAGCGGAAAGCGGCGGCGGAAATGGGTGCCGTCTTCGGCCAGCAGTTCCAGCCGCAGGTTGTAGTTGCCGATGCCTGCCTCGACCGGCGCGGTCAGCGCGCTGCCGTTCCAGACGAAATCAGGTGTCTGGTCGTCCTTGACATGGGTGGGCCGACCGAAAATCGCGCGGAGCACCTCTGGCCGGACCGGATTGCCGGCCGCATCGAGGATGGCCACGGTCAGCACATCGTCCTCGAGCGTGGTGGTCACATCCCAGTGCAGCGCATCCTGCGCCTGCCGTTCGACCTCGAATTTCTGGCTGGCGACATAGGCGTTGCGGTCCTCGACCCCGGGAAAGGTGGCGATGGCGTTGTAGGCGAACCAGAGGTTCACGGCGATGATGATCCCGAACATGCCGAGCATCAGTGCCAGCATGTGCCAGCCGGTGAATTCGAAGTCGCGAGTCATTGCGGGACCCTCCCGTTGAAGATGGCATCCTGGTAGGCGCGTTCGCCGGAAACGATGTCTTCGACCCAGAACCGCAGTCCGGTGACATCTCTGGTGGCGGCGGGGTCTTGCGGCCTTGCCGTCACATAGACGCGCTGCAGGTAGGTTTCGTTGGCGGGCACCGTGATGCTGCGTTCCGCCGTGCCCTCAAGCGCGATCCGCAGCACATCGTCCGAGATCAGCGACAGATGGAACACGCGGTCCTCGCCGTGTTTGTTCAGAAGGCGGATATCGTAGATATTGCGGACCGATCCGTCCGACAGCGTCACGAAGGTCGGATTGCGCACGGCGGCGACGGTCATCTCGATATCGGCGCGGATGAACAGCGCAAAGACCAGCCCGATCCCGATCGCGGCCCAAAGCGTCGTGTAGATCATCGTGCGCAGCCGGAAGACATGCTGCCAGAGCTTCTTGGCCGGTTTGCCCTTGGCCTCTTCCTCTTGATCCGACAGCGCCAGATAGTCGATCAGCCCGCGCGGCTTGCCGATGCGCGCCATGACGTCATCGCAGGCGTCGATGCAAAGGGCGCAGGTGATGCACTCCATCTGCTG
>NZ_DAIPIW010000023.1:0-1348 GCF_036770585.1 Yoonia sp.
CTGGGCGCGCATATGGTGGGTGCTGAAGTCACCGAACTGATCCAGGGCTATGTCGTGGGCCGCCAGTTGGAGACCACCGAGGAAGACCTGATGAACACCGTCTTCCCGCACCCCACGCTGTCGGAAATGATGCACGAAAGCGTGCTCGACGCCTATGGCCGCGTGATCCACATGTAGCTTGCGTCAGGTGTAATGCAAAAGGCCCGCCAATCGGCGGGCCTTTTTGTTGGGGTCTACTCGATTGTCAGCGGAAGGCTGGCAATCGGAACATATCCCTGTCCGGTGAAATACCGGATGACATAGTCGCCGGGTGTGTCGGGAAGCTGGATCGTCACCGGATTGCCTGCCTCGCTATAGGCAAAGGCCTGCCAACGGTCGCCGCCATCGGCATCTGCGGGTCCGACGCCGATAAAGTCGCCGTCATAATCCGGCCCGTCCCAACCGACGGGGATTTCGCTGCCCGCCGCCGCCGAGGGCGGGGCGACAAGCCGCGCCTCGACCGCCGTAATGGTGATCGGCATGGTTTGCAGGACCGAATTGTCCTGACCCGAGAAATACCGGATCAGATAATCGCCCTCGCCGATCGGCACCAGAAGGTCCAGCGGATTGCCCTCATTGGTATAGGTGAAGGTCTCCCACCGGTCGCCGCCCTCGGCTGCGGCGCGCCCGATCCCGAGATAGTCGCCATCATGGGCCGGCCCCTCGAACCCGACCGAGATCGTCGATCCCGCGACCGCCTGCGACGGTGCGTCGATCTCGACTTTCGGGGCGGTGACTGTGATCGCCTCGGACGCCAGAATCGCGCGATCCTGTCCAAGGAAATACTGCACCAGATAGTCGCCCGGCGTTGTCGGAACCAGCAGCGCGGCCGGATTGCCGTCGGCGGTATAGCGGAAGTTCTGCCACCGGTCACTGCCGGTGGCCCCCGCGACGCCGATGCCGATGTAGTCCCTGTCATAATCCGGTCCGGACCAGCCGACGGAAATCGTCGAACCGGCCACGGCCTCGGCGGGCAGATCGAGTGCTGCGCCGATCTCGGTCAGGGTGATCGGGACAGTCACAAGGATCCGGCGGTCCTGATAGAGGAAATAGCTGATCACATAGTCGCCCGGCGTGGTCGGCATGGTCAGTTGCAGGGGCGAGCCTTCGCGGGTGTAGGTGAAATTACCCCAGCGGTCACTGCCGGTCGCATCGGCCCGACCAATGCCGATATAGTCGCTGTCATAATCGGGACCGGTCCATGACAGCGTGATCGTGTCACCGACCGTGGCTTCGGCCGGGGCGTCGATGGTCGCGCCGATCTCGGTCAGGGTGATCGGGACAGTCACAAGGATCCGGCGGTCCTGAT
>NZ_DAIPIW010000023.1:1448-35421 GCF_036770585.1 Yoonia sp.
GCGCCGATCTCGGTCAGGGTGATCGGGACAGTCACAAGGATCCGGCGGTCCTGATAGAGGAAATAGCTGATCTCGTAGTCGCCGGGTTCGGTCGGCATGGTCAGCATCTGGGTCTTCTCGCCGCGTGTGTAAAAGAGGTTCTCCCACCGCTTGTTGGCCTCGGCCCCGACGCGGCCGATGCCGATGTAGTCGTTATGGTAATCCGGACCCTCCCAGGTGATGGCGATATCTTCGCCCACCAGTGCCTCGGCGGGGGCGGTGATGGTGGCCGCCACAGGGGTCAGCGTGATCGGGGCTTGGCCGATGGGGGTGCGCCCGTCGTAAAGGAAATAGGTGATCAGGTAGTCGCCGGGGAGGGTCGGCATCAGCAGTTCGCCGGGATTGCCCTCGCGCGTATAGAACAGGTTCTCCCAGCGCTTGTTCGCCTCGGCACCGACCGCGCCGACACCGACATAGTCGCGGTCCGCGTCGGGGCCGTCCCAGCCGACCTGCACGGTGGAACCGGCGGGGGCCTCGGACGGGGCGATGATGCGGGCGGTGGGGATCCTTTCTTCGAACAGCACCTGCACAGCCGTGGTCCCGCCCGAGATCGCGACGAATTGGGCGGTGCCGCTGACCTCATCCACGACCGAATAGGCGGTCGCGGTATAGGCCCCTTCGGCAAGGTCGTAAGTCAGCGGATTGCCCGCGGTGTCGCTGGCGAGCGTTTCGCCGTTGCCCGTGATGGTCCAGAGCACCGGGGTGTCGATCAGGCGCGCGTCATCGCCGATCAGGGCGGTGAAGGTCACTTCGATCAGCGCCGGTTCGGGTTCCGGCTCGGGCGCGACCGCAACGGTCTGCAGCGCAGAGGTGAGTTCTTCGGCGTTCGCGGCGGTTGTGAACGTGCCGCCGGTATTGTCGGCAAGGCACTTCATCTGTGCCAGCGCCTCGGGGTCGGTGACGTCGAAACCGACCACATGCGCGGTAAAGTCGATGCCCGCTTGTTCCAGTGCTGCCGCAGCGGCGCAAGGGTCGGGGTTGCAGGTTTCGATCCCGTCCGAGACGAGGATCACGGTGGCCTTCTGCTCGGTGTAGCGCAGGGCCTCGGCTGCGGCGATGATGGCGTCGGTCATCGGGGTCGACCCGCGGGGGTTGATGCCGTTGACCGCGTCGCGGATCGCTTGGGTGGTGCCGGCCGCAGGGGCGACCACGGTTTCGATATCCGCACAATTGCCGCGTTCGCGATGCCCGTAGACGGTCAGGCCGAGGTTTTGGTCGGCGGGAAAGTCATCAAGCAAGGTGCCGACAACCTCGCGGGCGATGACGATCTTGTTGACACCATCGATCTGCCCCCACATCGAGCCGGACCCGTCCAGCACGAGGATTGTGTTGGATGGCTCTTGTGCAATGGCGGATGTGGCGAGGCTGGCTGCAAGCAGGCCGGAAAAAATGCGTTTCATGATGGCTCCGTCAAAATTTTGGGACAGGACACCATTTTTCGGATCGTTCACAAAGCGTGAATTGGCCCAAAGCAGAAAAAAGTCGTGCCCTTGCCGCGCCAAACCGCCCCAAATGGTGGCGTCGATCGAATTTCGGTGGAAAAGTCCTTTATGTTCCCTTAATGTTCCAGCAATGGGGTGGCGATGTCGGAACGCGCTGCTATCTGTGCTCTATACGCCTCGGGGGTCGTGATGACGGAACTCAAAAACATCGAAGTGCGCGGCGCGCGCGAGCATAATCTCAAGAACATCGACGTCGATATCCCGCGCAACCAGCTGGTGGTGATCACGGGGCTGTCGGGGTCGGGCAAGTCGTCGCTGGCCTTCGATACGATCTATGCCGAGGGGCAGCGGCGTTATGTGGAATCGCTGTCGGCCTATGCGCGCCAGTTTCTCGACATGATGGAAAAGCCGGATGTGGATCACATCAGCGGCCTGTCGCCCGCGATTTCGATCGAGCAGAAGACGACGTCCAAGAACCCGCGTTCGACCGTGGGCACGATCACCGAGATCTACGACTACCTGCGTCTGCTTTTCGCCCGTGCGGGCACGCCCTACAGCCCTGCGACCGGCCTGCCCATCGAGGCGCAGCAGGTGCAGGATATGGTCGACCGCGTCATGGCGATGCAAGAGGGGACGCGCGGCTATCTGCTCGCCCCGATCATCCGCGACCGCAAGGGCGAATACCGCAAGGAGTTTCTGGAGCTGCGCAAGCAGGGCTTCCAGCGGGTCAAGGTGAACGGACAGTTCTACGAGTTGGACGAACCGCCCACGCTGGACAAGAAGTTCCGCCATGACATCGACGTGGTCGTGGACCGGATCGTCGTGCGCGAAGGGCTGGAGACGCGGCTGGCGGACAGCTTCCGCACCGCACTCGATCTGGCGGACGGAATCGCGATTCTCGAGACCGCCCCGGCCGAGGGTGAACCCGAGCGGATCACATTCTCGGAAAACTTCGCCTGTCCGGTATCGGGCTTCACGATCCCCGAGATCGAACCGCGTCTGTTTTCCTTCAACGCGCCCTTCGGGGCCTGTCCGTCCTGTGACGGTCTGGGGGTCGAGTTGTTCTTTGACGAACAGCTTGTCGTCCCCGATGTGACGCTGAAGATCGCGGATGGTGCGCTGGCCCCGTGGCGCAAGGGCAAGTCGCCGTATTTCCTGCAAACCATCGAAGCCATCGCCAAGCATTACGGGTTCGACAAGAATGCCCGCTGGAAGGATCTTGACCCGAAGGTGCAAGAGGTGTTCCTGCGCGGCTCGGGCGAGGAACAGATCAAGTTCCGCTATGACGAGGGCGGGCGCGTCTATCAGGTGGAACGCGCCTTCGAGGGCGTGATCCCCAATATGGAACGCCGCTATCGCGAAACCGACAGCAGCTGGATCCGCGAAGAGTTCGAGCAATACCAGAACAACCGCCATTGCGGCACCTGCGGCGGCTTCCGCCTGCGGGCCGAGGCGCTGGCGGTCAAGATCGGCAAGCCGGATGCCTTGCTGCACATCGGCCACGTGGTGCAGATGTCGATCAGGGAAGCGCTGGACTGGTGCCGGTCCGTGCCCGACGCGCTGAGCAAGCAGAAAAACGAAATCGCCTTTGCGATCCTCAAGGAAATCCGCGAGCGGTTGGGGTTCCTCAACAATGTGGGGCTGGATTATCTGACGCTGTCGCGCAATTCCGGCACGCTCTCGGGGGGGGAAAGCCAGCGGATCAGACTGGCCAGCCAGATCGGATCGGGCCTGCAGGGGGTGCTCTATGTGCTGGACGAGCCGTCCATCGGATTGCACCAGCGCGACAACGACCGCCTGCTGACGACGCTGAAGAACCTGCGCGATCAGGGCAATACGGTGATCGTGGTGGAACACGACGAAGAGGCGATCCGCGAGGCGGATTATGTCTTCGACATCGGCCCCGGTGCAGGTGTGCATGGCGGGCAGGTGGTGGCCAAGGGCACGCCTGGGGAAATCATGGCCAATGAAGCGTCGATCACCGGACAATATCTGGTGGGCAAGCGCGAAATCGCGGTGCCTGCCACCCGCCGCAAAGGCAAGGGCAAGGCGCTGAGGGTGGTGAAGGCCACGGGCAACAACCTGCAAGAGGTCACCGCCGATTTTCCCTTGGGCCAGTTCGTCTGCGTGACGGGCGTTTCCGGCGGCGGCAAGTCCACCCTGACCATCGAGACGCTGTTCAAGAACGCCTCGGTCAAGCTGAACGGCGCGCGCCAGACACCCGCGCCTTGCGAGACGATCAAGGGGTTCGAATACCTCGACAAGGTCATCGACATCGACCAGCGGCCGATCGGGCGGACGCCTCGGTCCAATCCAGCGACCTATACCGGCGCCTTCACCCCGATCCGCGAATGGTTCGCGGGGATGCCCGAAGCCAAGGCGCGGGGCTACAAGGCGGGGCGGTTCAGCTTCAACGTCAAGGGCGGGCGCTGCGAGGCCTGTCAGGGCGATGGTGTCATCAAGATCGAGATGCACTTTCTGCCCGACGTCTATGTGACCTGCGAGACCTGCAAGGGCGCGCGCTACAACCGCGAGACGCTGGAGATTAAGTTCAAGGGCAAGTCGATTGCCGATGTGCTGGACATGACGGTCGAAGACGCGCAGGGGTTCTTTGCCGCAGTGCCTTCGATCCGCGAAAAGATGGACGCGCTGATGCGGGTGGGTCTGGGCTATATCAAGGTCGGCCAGCAGGCGACGACGCTGTCGGGCGGCGAGGCGCAGCGTGTCAAGCTGTCCAAGGAACTGTCGAAGCGGTCAACGGGCCGGACGCTGTATATTCTGGACGAACCGACAACGGGTCTGCATTTCGAGGATGTGCGCAAGCTTTTGGAAGTGCTGCACGAATTGGTCGATCAGGGCAATTCGGTGATCGTGATCGAACACAATCTGGATGTGATCAAGACCGCGGACCATATCATCGACATCGGCCCGGAAGGTGGCGATGGCGGTGGCCGGATCGTGGCCATAGGCACGCCGGAAGAGGTGGCGGAGGTCGCGGACAGCCATACGGGCCGATATCTGAAAGAAATCCTATCGGCCCGTCGCGTTGCGGCTGAATGATCAGTTGTAGTCGTGCTGGAAGGTGAAGGTCTCGCCCTCGCTGGTTTCCAGTGATTGCGCGTAGATCTCCAGTTTGAGGCCGTCATCGACGATCCCGCTGACGGTGACGGCGCTGCCGACCGCGACCGGCACAAGGTTCGGGCCGAGATAGATTTCGACCTCGCCGCTATCATCGCGCAGCACGAAGGTATCCTCGTCGGTGATCCGGTCGACGATGCCGCTGATGGTGACCTGGGTTTCGGGCTGCAGGTCCGCGATCGTCAGATTTGCGAAGGCCATGCCGGGAAAGGCAAGAGAGAGGCTTGTGAGAATGGCTTTTTTCATGGTGATCAATCCAGTGCGATGCCGACAAGAAGCAGGGCGATCAGGGCGCCTGCCGCGACCATCCAACCCTTGAGGTTGAGTGTGACGTCTGACTTGAGCCAGTGCATCACACCAGCTTTCGGATGGTCTTGTGCATGTTGTTCGTCCATTGATGTCTCCTTTTTCCTGACTGAATAGGTCAGAAATCGGGATCGGTCATAGGGATTTCAATAACCGCCGGTTTGACAGAACGTCGCAGCCCATCGGGGTTGGCGCGAAACCGCCAAGTGGCACAAGCGCTAGTTGCGCCCGCGCTTTTCGAACCGTGGCAACATGGCCGAGAAATCGCGGCCCGCGCCATCCTCGGCCTCGACGAATGCCGCATAGAGTTCCATGGCGGCCAAGCCCATGGGCGTGTCGGCGTCCGCAGCTTCGGCGGCCATCTGGCTGAGGCGCAGGTCCTTCAGCATCAGCTCTGCGGCGAAACCGGGTCTATAGCCATTGTCGGCAGGGCTTTGCGGTCCGATGCCGGGGGCGGGGCAATAGGTGTTCATGCTCCATGACGAACCCGAGGACGTGCTGACCACGTCGAACATCGCCTGCCGGTCCAGCCCCAGCTTGTCGGCCAGCACGAAGGCCTCGCAGGTGGCGATCATGGTGACGCCGAGGATCATGTTGTTGCAGATTTTCGCAGCCTGTCCGTTGCCCGCGTCGCCGCAATGCACGGCCTTCTGGCCCATGATGTCGAAGAGGGGGACAAGGGTGTCAAAGGCGGCTTTCGGCCCGCCTGCCATGAAGGTCAGCGTGCCGTTGGTCGCCCCGCCGATCCCGCCCGAGACGGGAGCGTCGATGGCGGAAAGACCTGCCGCCTCGGCCATGGCGGCAACGGCGCGGGCGCTGTCCACATCGACGGTGGAACAATCCAGATGCACGGCACCGGGTGTCATCGCGGGATGGATTTCGGCGGCGACGGTGCGCAGGATCGTGCCATTGGGCAACATGGTGATGACCACATCGGCACCCTCTGCCGCCTCGGCGGCGCTGGCGGCGAGGGTCAGGCCATCGGGCGCTGCCACCGTGTCGAAGCCCAGAACCTCATGCGTTCTGGCGAGATTGGCGGCCATCGGCGCGCCCATATTGCCCAAGCCGATAAATCCGATTTTCATGCCGCGTCCTCCCATTGCAGCGCGTCCTTGCCAAGGGGCATCAGCATCCGTGTCACGTCGAGCGTTCGCACATCCTGCCACGACCCGTGCTGCCATCTGGGGGTGCGGTCGCGGTCGATGATCGCGGCGCGGATACCTTCGATGAAATCGCCCTGTTCGACGCAGCGGAAGGTATAGCGGAATTCCTGATCCAGCGCGTTCTCGATGCGCATCCCGTTGCGGACGCGGTGGATGATCTCGACCGCGCAGGTCATGGCGAAAGGCGCGTTGCGGGCCATCAAGGTCTGCGCGTGTGTCACGGCGGGGCCGGGGTCTGCGGGCCATGCGCGGTAGATGTCACCCAAGGTGTCGCCCGCAAAATTCGCGTCGATCTCGGCCTGCCACAGGGCGAGGCGGCTTTCGGGGGCGGGGGTGACGTATGGTGCGATGACCTCTGGATCACCGGTTTCGGCCAGTTGCGTCTTCAGCGCGTCCCAGCCGTCTTGCGCAATGAAGCTGTCGGCAAAGCCCGCATGGATCGCATCGGCGGCGTCCATCCGGTCGCCGGTGACGCCCAGAAACTCGCCCAGACGTCCGGGCGCGAGCGCCAGCATCAGCGAGCCGCCGACGTCAGGGACAAGACCGATGGAACATTCCGGCATGGCGATCCGGCTGGTGTCGCAGACGATCCGGTGGCTGGCGTGGCAGCCGACGCCGACACCGCCGCCCATGGTGAAGCCGTGCAGGAAGGTGACGATGGGTTTGGGATAGAGGAATATCTTGCGGTTCAGCCGGTATTCGTCGCGCCAGAAGCGGCGGCCATAATCAAGATCGCCGCGCTGGCCGCTGGCATACATCTGCGTGATATCGCCGCCGGAACAGAAAGCGCGCTCGCCCGCGCCGTCGATGATGACCAGTTTGACCGTCGGATCGCCTTGCCACATGGTCAGGGCGGTCTCGATCTCGAGGCACATCTCCCATGTCAGCGCGTTCAGCGCCTGCGCCCGGTTGAGGGTGATCCGGCCGGCAAGGCCGTCGGTCCTGATGGTCAGATCGCTCATTTGCCGATCATCCCTCGTGCTGTGATCAAGCGCATGATCTCGTTCGTGCCTTCGAGGATCTGGTGCACCCGCAGGTCGCGCACGATCTTTTCGATACCGTAGTCCGCCAGATAGCCGTAGCCGCCATGCAGTTGCAGGCAACCGTCCGCGACCATGCTGCCGGTTTCGGTGCAAAGCTTCTTTGCCATGGCGCAGAATTGCGTGGCATCGGGCGCGCTGCAGTCCAGTTTCCATGCCGCCTGCCGCAGGAAGGTGCGGGCCGATTGCAGGGCGATCTCCATATCCGCCAGCCGGAACTGCAGGGCCTGAAACTGGTCGATGCTTTGGCCGAAGGCGCGGCGTTCGGCCATATAGGCCAGCGTCCGGTCAAGGGCCGATTGCGCCGCCCCAAGCGAGCAGGCGGCGATATTCAGGCGTCCCCCGTCAAGGCCCGCCATGGCATAGGCAAAGCCGCGCCCTTCCTCGCCCAGCAGGTTTTCGGCGGGGGCGGTGGCGCGATCCATCTGGACCTGCCGTGTCGGTTGCGATCTCCAGCCCATCTTGGCCTCGAGCCCGCCGAAGGAAAGCCCGTCGCTCCCGTCTTCAATCACGATGGCGCTGATCCCTTTCGGACCATCCGCGCCGGTGCGGGCCATCACGATATAGGCGTCCGCGTATCCGCCGCCGGAAATGAAGGCCTTGGTGCCGGTCAGGCTATAGCCTTTGTCTGTGCGGTCGGCCCGTGTCTTGAGAGCCGCGGCATCCGACCCCGACCCGGGCTCGGTCAGGCAATAGGCCAGGAATGCCTCCATCCTGACGGCCTTGGGCAAAAGACGATCTTTCAGGGCGTCGATTCCGTAGCTTTCGATCATACGGGCGCACATATTGTGGATCGACAGGAAGGCCGCCACCGAGGCGCAACTCTGCGACAGCGCCTCGAAGACCAGCGTCGCATCAAGCCGCGAAAGGCCGGCGCCGCCGTGATCTTCGGAAACGTAAAGCCCGCCGAAGCCAAGCTCTGCCAGTTGCGGCCAGAGCGCGCGGGGGATGGTGCCGTCCGTTTCCCATGTGCGGGCGTGGGGCGCGATATGGTCCTGTCCGAAGGCAAGGGCCATGTCGAAGATCGCGGTTTGCTCTGGGCTGAGGGCGAAGTCCATGACGCTCTCCGGTTCGCATTGAACGGTCGTTCACAGCTTTTCCGAAGCCATGGCCGTTGGCAAGTCAAGGTCGCAAAAAGGCCCACCTTTTCGGGTGGGCCTTCAAGGGTCATTCCATCACGGGGATCGAGAACTCGCCGCCTTCCTTGGTGCCGGATGGCCAGCGGGCGGTGACGGTCTTGGTCCGCGTGTAGAACTTGAAGGCGTCGGGGCCGTGCTGGTTCAGATCGCCGAACATGGATTTCTTCCAGCCGCCGAAGGTGTGATAGGCCAGCGGCACGGGGATCGGCACGTTCACACCGACCATGCCGATGTTGATGCGCGCGGCAAAGTCGCGGGCGGTGTCGCCGTCGCGGGTGAAGATCGCGGTGCCGTTGCCGTATTCGTGGTCAAGGGCGAGGCCGATCGCCTCTTCATAGGTCTTGGCGCGGACGGTCGAAAGGACCGGCCCGAAGATCTCTTTCTTGTAGATGTCCATGTCCTTGGTGACGTGGTCGAAAAGGTGCGGGCCGACGAAGAAGCCGTCTTCATAGCCTTGCAGTTTGAAGTTGCGGCCATCGACGACCAGTTTCGCGCCTTGTGCGATACCGGATTCGACCAGACGTTCGATATTGGCCTTGGCGGCGGCGGTCACCACGGGGCCATAGTCGACGTCGTTACCGGCAGTATAGGGGCCGACCTTCAGCGCCTCGATCTTGGGCACCAGTTTTTCGATCAGGCGGTCGGCGGTGTCGTCGCCCACGGGAACCGCGACCGAGATCGCCATGCAGCGTTCACCAGCAGCCCCGTAGCCCGCGCCCACCAGCGCGTCGGCGGCCTGATCCATATCGGCGTCGGGCATGATGATCATGTGGTTCTTGGCACCGCCGAAGCACTGCACGCGCTTGCCCTGGGCACAGCCCGTCCCGTAGATGTATTCGGCAATCGGGGTCGAGCCGACAAAGCCCACCGACTGGATGATCGGATCATAGAGGATCGCATCCACAGCCTCTTTGTCGCCGTTGACGACCTGCATGATGCCCTTGGGTAGGCCTGCCTCTTCCAGCAGTTCGGCCAGCATCAGCGGCACGGAGGGATCACGCTCGGATGGTTTGAGGATGAAGGCATTGCCGCAGACGATGGCGGGGGCGCACATCCACATCGGGATCATCGCGGGGAAGTTGAAAGGGGTGATGCCTGCGGTGACTCCAAGGGGCTGTTTCATCGAATACATGTCGATGCCGGGGCCTGCGCTGTCGGTGAATTCACCCTTCAGAAGGTGCGGCGCGCCGATGCAGAATTCCACCACTTCCAGACCACGGATCACGTCGCCCTTGGCATCGGGCAGGGTCTTGCCGTGCTCGCGGCTCAGGGCCTCGGCCAGTTTGTCCATGTCGCGGTGCAGCAGGTCCACGAATTTCATCATCACGCGGGCGCGGCGCTGCGGGTTGACGGCGGCCCATGCGGGCTGCGCCTTGGCGGCGGTGGCGACGGCCTGTTCCATCTCGGCCTTGTTGGCCAATGGCACCTTGGCCTGTACCTCGCCGGTGGCGGGGTTGTAGACATCGGCAAAGCGGCCGGACGTGCCTTTGACGTGTGCGCCGCCGATGTAATGGGTCAACTCTTGCATGGGGTCCTCCGGGAAATTCTGATCGCCACCCTTATAGACTTGCGTTTTTTGGCTCAAAAGAACCAATATTCAAAAATCATTTTGCAAAAACGCAAGGGCGATCCATGGACAACTGGGACGATCTGCGGGTGTTTCTGGCGGTGGCGCGGGCCGAGGGGCTGACGGGGGCGGCAGGCACGCTCAAGATGGACCCCTCGACGCTGGGTCGCCGCATTGCGCGGCTGGAACGGTCGGTCGGGGCCGCCTTGTTCGTCAAGTCGCCGCAAGGCTATGCGCTGACCGACCTTGGCGCGCGGATGCGCGAGACGGCGGCCGAGGCCGAACGTCACCTGTTGCGCGCGCTGGACGAGGGGCAGGGTGCCGCCGATCAACTGACCGGACAGATCAGGATCGGTGCGCCTGACGGGGCTGCGAATTTTGTCCTGCCACAGGTGGTGGCGGCGATTCAGGCGCAAAACCCCGACCTCGAGGTGCAGATCCTTGCGCTGCCGCGTGTCGTGAACCTGTCGCGGCGCGAGGCGGATATGGCGATCACGGTCAGCCCGCCTGCGGCGGGGCGGCTGACGGTGCAGAAGATCACCGACTACCGGCTGCATCTGGCGCAGCGGGCGGATGCGCCGCCTGTCACCTCGCTGACGGACCTGAAATCAAGGCGCATCGTCGGTTATATCCCCGACATGATCTTCGACAAGGAACTGGACTATCTGGGTGCCCTTGGTGTCGGAACGGTGGACATGGCGTCGAATTCCGTCGCTGTCCAGTTGCAGCTGATCCGGCAGGGTGGCATCGGCGTGGTGCATGACTTTGCCCTGCCGTTCGCGCCCGAGCTTCAGCGCGTGCTGACCGCCGAGGTCACGCTGAAGCGTGCCTTCTATCTGGTGCGGCACACCTCTGACCGCCATTCCGACCGTCTGACCCGCTTTGCCGCCGCTTTGCGCAAGGGGATGGCCGATGAAGTCATGCGGCTGGAACACACGGCAAGCTTGACAGCCAGCGCCTTGATTTGAGACGCTGAAATATAGACGTTAGCGTAGGGAGGACGCCATGCTCGTATCTCAAATCCTCAAGTCCAAATCTGAACTTGGCGTCGTGTCGGTCAAACCGATGGCAACAGTGTCCGAAGCGGCCAAGCTTTTGTCCGAGCACAGGATCGGGACCGTCGTGGTCTCGCGCGATGGCGAGGCGCTGGATGGCATCCTGTCCGAGCGCGACATCGTGCGCGAGCTGGGCAAGCGCGGGGCAGGGTGTCTGGTCGATCCGGTCAGCGCCCTGATGACCAGCAAGCTGACCACCTGTAGCCCCAGCAATACGGCGCTGGAAGTGCTGGAGATGATGACCGAGGGCCGGTTCCGCCATTTGCCCGTGATCGAGGACGGCAGGATGATCGGCCTGATTTCCATCGGTGACGCGGTCAAGGCGCGGCTGGCGGAACTGTCGATGGAAAAGGCCTCGCTCGAAGGCATGATCATGGGCTACTAGCCCCGTCTTGCATTCTCAACCAGTATCATGTTGCTTGGCGCGACTGACGGCCACAAGGGGGCACCCATGCGCGTAGGACTTTATCCCGGCACCTTTGATCCGGTCACGCTGGGGCATCTCGACATCATCCGGCGCGCCTGCACGCTGGTCGACCGGCTAGTCATCGGGGTCGCGATCAACCGCGACAAGGGGCCTTTGTTCACGCTGGAAGACCGGGTCGCCATGGTCGAGGCCGAGGCGACGCCTTTGTCGCAGGCCTCGGGCTGCGAAATCGTGGTGCATCCGTTCGAGAACCTGCTGATCGACTGTGCCCGTGATGTGGGCGCGGGGGTCATCATTCGCGGTCTGCGGGCCGTTGCGGATTTCGAATATGAATACCAGATGGTCGGCATGAATCGGGTTCTGGACGACAGTATCGAGACTGTGTTTTTGATGGCCGAGGCCGAACATCAGGCGATCGCCTCGAAGCTGGTCAAGGAAATCGCCCGCCTCGGCGGGGATGTGTCGAAATTCGTGACCCCTGCGGTCAACACGGCCTTGCGCCAACGCATGTCACCGTGAACTGGCTTTGGATGCTGGTCGGGACCTATCTGCTTTACGCGACCGTGATGGTGGTCGCGCATTCGCGGTTCATCTACCCCTTCGGACCTGATCCCTTCGATGACCCCAGCTTTACGCAAGAGATCGTGGGGCCGCGCGAGGTCGCCATGGCCTTGTCCACAGGTGAAGATCCGGTCGCGGTGTTGTTCTTCATGGGCAACGGCGGGGCGCTGGCCTATTTCACCTTTTCGCTGCAGGCCCATCAGACCGCCGGGCGCACTGTCGCCGCAATTGAGTATCCCGGCGGTGGCGGTATCCCCGGACAGGCGTCAGAGACCGGTCTGAAGGCCGACGCGCTGACGGCCTATGACTGGTTGGCGGCCCGCCATGACGGGCCGATTGTCGTGCATGGTTACTCGATGGGGACGGGGCTTGCAGTCCATGTGGCGGCCCGACGTGAGGTGGCGGCGGTGATCCTCGATGCGCCTTACGTCCGGATGTGCGAATTGATGACCCGCGCCTCGTATCTGCCCGCCTGCTACATGCCGTTCGTGCAAAAGTGGGACACCGCGCGGGATGTGCCGCGCGTCACGGCTCCGGTTCTGATCCAGCACGGTGAGAGCGATCAACTGATCCCGCCTGCCAACGGCGCGCGGCTGGCTGACCTTTTCTCGGATGCAGGGGTGCGCGTGTCCTTGCAGGTCCTGCCGGGCGGGACACACAACAATCTGGCGGGGCATCCCGATTATCGCGAGAACATATCGGGTTTTCTGGCTCAGGCGGTGGTGGTCCCGCCTGAGTGATCTTCGCCGAAGGGGCGCGTGGCCCTTAGCCGTAGATGGCCTTTGCCGCGATCTTGCTTGCGTCCTCGCGGAACATGCCGAGGTCGATGGCGGTTTCCACAGGCATGGCCTGAAGCTCGTGCTTCAGACGGGTATAGGCAACGCGCTTTTCGATTGCGGTCCGAACGGTCGTCAAAACAGTCATTTGCGTGCTCCTTTCGTGGTGTTCGCTTTGCTGTTGACCCAGACCTAATCTTTCTGCGCTGCAGCACAACTGACAGTTAGCGCAACCAGCCTTGCAGTTTTTGCATGGCGGGATGTGCCGTTTGCCCAAAAAAGAAGCCGGCCACGGGGGCCGGCTGCCAAAGCGTCGCGGAAAGTTGCGATATCAGATCAGTTTGCCCATCGCGACGGCAGTATCCGACATCCGGTTCGAGAAGCCCCATTCGTTGTCGTACCACGTCAGGATGCGGACCATGTTGCCATCGAGCACCTTGGTCTGGTCCATGTGGAAGATCGAGGAATGCGGATCGTGGTTGAAGTCGCAGCTGACCATCGGCAGGTCGGTATAGCCGAGGATGCCCTTCAGTGGGCCGTCGGCGGCAGCGCGGATCGCGGCGTTGACCTCTTCTGAGGTGGTGGCGCGGGCGGCCTCGAAGGTCAGGTCCACGCATGAGACATTGGGGGTCGGCACGCGGATCGCCACGCCATCGAGCTTGCCGTTTAGTTCCGGCAGCACCAGTCCCACGGCCTTTGCAGCACCGGTCGAGGTGGGGATCATCGACAGGGCTGCGGCGCGCGCGCGATAGAGGTCCTTGTGCATCGTGTCCAGCGTCGGCTGGTCGCCGGTGTAGCTGTGGATCGTGGTCATGAAGCCCTTGTTGATCCCGATGGTATCGTTCAGCACCTTGGCCACAGGCGAAAGGCAGTTGGTGGTGCAAGAGGCGTTCGAGACGACGATGTCATCGCCGGTCAGCGTGTCGTGGTTGACGCCAAAAACGATCGTCTTGTCGGCATCCTTGCCGGGGGCTGAAATCAGCACGCGGCTGGACCCGTTTTCGAGATGCGCCTGACAGGCCTCTTTGCTGGCGAAAATGCCGGTGCATTCCATCACCACATCCACATCCGACCATGGCAGGTCGGCGGGATTGCGGATTGCGGTGACCTTCATCGGGCCACGGCCCACGTCGATCGTGTCATCCGTGGTCTTCACCTCGGCCGGGAAGCGGCCATGCACGCTGTCAAAGCGCAGCAGGTGGGCGTTGGTCTCGACCGGGCCCAGATCGTTGATTGCGATGACTTCGATGTCGGTGCGGCCACTTTCGATGATCGCGCGCAGCACGTTGCGGCCAATCCGGCCAAATCCGTTGATTGCGACTTTGACGGCCATGGGGTTCTCCTTTGGCGTTCAATTTTGGCGCAAAGATTGCGCTTTTTGCAAAAAGGTCAACCGGCAATCCTGCTAGCGCCAAAAGGCCATCCACTCGATCAGGTCAATGAACTTGCGGAACAGAAAGACGGTATTGGCCCAGTCATACCGATAGAAATCGAACGCCAGAAGAGCGGCGACAATCAGGGCCAGCCAGATTGCGAGTTTGTTGGTCATGCGCATCGGTGTAGTGCGAAGCGCGGCGAATGGCAAAGGGCCTGTGGCGGTGCCCCGACGCCATGTCGCGGGGCACCGGCCTTTATCCTATTTGAGCAGCGACTTGACCTTTTCGGCGGTCGCCTGCGGGGTGATCCCGAATTCCTCATAAAGACGCTCGGCAGGGGCGGAGGCCCCAAAGCCGTGCATCCCGATGAAGCCGGATTTTTCACGCTTGCCGCGCTCGCCGTAAAGCCAGCGGTCCCAGCCAAAGCGGATGCCGGCCTCGATGGCGACGCGGACCGGCCCACCGGGCAGAACGCGCTTGCGGTACGCCTCGTCCTGTTCCTCGAAGAGTTCCCAGCAAGGCATCGAGACGACCCGTGTGCCGATCCCCTCGGCCTGCAGGATGTCGCGGGCGGCCATGGCGATGCTGACCTCGGACCCGGTGGCCAGCAGGATCGCCTGACGCTTGCCCTCGGCGTCGGCCAGAACATAGCCTCCTTGCGCGGTGAGGTTCCTGGTCTTGTGCTCGGTCCGTAGCGTGGGCACGTTCTGGCGGGTCAGGGCCAGCACGTTCGGCGTCTTGTCCGAGGTCAGCGCCAGTTCCCATGCCTCGGCGGTCTCGACCGTATCGGCGGGGCGGAAGACGTTGATGTTCGGCGTGGCCCGCAGCATGGCGAGGTGTTCGACCGGCTGGTGTGTCGGGCCGTCCTCGCCCAGACCGATGGAATCATGGGTCATCACATAGGTGACCGGCAGACCCATCAGGGCCGAAAGGCGCATCGCACCGCGGGCGTAATCGGTGAAACACATGAAGGTCCCGCCATAGGGTTTGGCCCCGCCATGCAGCGCCATGCCGTTCATCGCAGCCGCCATGCCGTGCTCGCGGATGCCGTAGTAGATGTAGCGGCCCTTGCGCGTATCGGGGTGGAAGGTGCCCAGATCCTTGGTCAGCGTGTTGTTCGACCCTGTCAGGTCGGCGGACCCGCCAATGGTTTCCTGCATGATCGGGTTGACCACCTCGAGCACCATTTCGGACGATTTGCGCGTCGCGACCGAGGGTGCCCCTTCGGAGACCTGCTTTTTGAGGGCGCGGATCGTGGCCGAAAGGCGCTTGGGCGCTTCGCCTGCGTAGATGCGGTTGAACTCGGCCTGCTTGTTGGCCGAAAGGGCGGCAAAGCGGTCTTGCCAGGCCTTGCGGGTCGCCGCGCCACGGGCGCCGATGGCACGCCATGCGGCCAGCACATCCTCGGCCACTTCGAAATCGCCCATCGGCGCACCATAGGCGGCCTTTGCGGCTTCCAGCTGTTCGCGGTTGGTCAGCGCGCCATGCCCCTTGGAGGTATCTTGCGCTGCGTGCCCCAGCGCGATATGGGTCTTGCAGGCGATCATCGAGGGGCGCGGGTCAGCCTTGGCGGCGGTGATGGCGGCGTCGATGGCCTTTGGGTCATGGCCGTCGATGGATTGCACATGCCAGCCCGAGGCCTCGAACCGCATGGGCTGGTTGGTGGCATCCGCGATATCGACGGTGCCGTCGATGGTGATGTTGTTGTTGTCCCAGAAGACGATCAGGTGGCCAAGTTGCTGCATCCCCGCCAGCGCGATCGCTTCCTGGCTGACACCTTCCATCAGGCAGCCGTCGCCCGCGATCACATAGGTGAAGTGGTCGACGATCTTCTTGCCCCATGTCGCGCGCTGGATCTCCTCGGCGATGGCGAAGCCGACGGAATTGGCGATGCCCTGACCCAGCGGGCCGGTCGTCGTCTCGATCCCGCGGGCATGGCCGTATTCGGGATGACCGGCGGTGCGGGCGCCCCACTGGCGGAAGTCCTTGATCTGTTGCAGCGGCATATCCTCGTATCCGGTCAGATACATCAGCGCATAAAGCAGCATCGACCCATGCCCCGCCGAGAGGATGAACCGGTCGCGGTCCGGCCAATCAGGAGCCTTGGGGTCGAAGTTCAGGTGGTTTTCGTAAAGAACCGTCGCCACATCCGCCATGCCCATCGGCATGCCGGAATGGCCAGAGTTCGCAGCGGCGACCGCATCCAGTGTCAGCGTCCGGATCGCTGTGGCTTTTTTCCAGTGGTCGGGGTGGGCGGCACGAAGAGCTGCAATATCCAAGATCAGGGTCCTATCTTTCAAACGGGCTTGCGTTGGCCAGCGTCATATCAGGGTCGGGTGCAAGATCAAGCGTGACGGCTAAGTTCCTCTTATTTCACGCAAGCTGCGGTTTGCGAGACGCAAGAGCATGGCTTAGGCTTTTCAAGAGTGTGAACGATTCGTCCAGACGGGTTTGGCCGAGCGGACATGAACCGCGCCAGCAAGGTGAAACGCCGATGGTGAAAGGACGCCAGAATGAGTGACATCAGTTCCCTTGAAAACCGGATTACCGCAGCACTTGACCGGATCAGGGCCGGTCTGGACAGCCGTCCAGCCGTCGATGCCGCCCCGTCCGCGGCCTTGCAGGACGCTCTGGCCAAGGAAAAGGCCGCGCATGCGGACCTGGCGCAGCGGTTTGCGGCCCTCAAGGACCGTCACGAGGGGCAGATGGCCGCACTGACAGCACGCCTCGAAAGCCAGATCGCCCAGATGGCCGCGCTGGAGGCCGAATTGCAAAAGCTGCGGGCCGCCAACCTGCAATTGCGCGACATGAACGGGAAACTGCGCGCCTCTGTCACAGAAGGGCTGACCCCCGAGGTTCACGAGGCGTCACTTGCGGCAGAGATCGCCGCGCTCGAGGCGCAGCGCGCGGCGGACACCGCCGAGATGGACGCCATCATCGCCGAACTCAAACCCCTGATCGCGGAGGGCTAAGGGATGCCACAGGTCGAAATCACGATCGGCGGACGCATATTCGAGGTGGCCTGTCAGGACGGAGAAGAACATTTTCTCTATTCCGCCGCCGGTATGCTGGATGTCGAGGCGCAGACGCTTTCGGCGCAGATCGGACGCCTGCCGGAATCGCGGATGTTGCTGATGGCGGGCCTGATGCTGGCCGACAAGACGGCCGAGCTGGAAGACAAGGTCAAGTCGCTGGAAGGAGAGGCGGCCGAGCTGCGCGCAGCGATCGAGACCTTGAAGTCACAGCCCGCACCATCGGCGCAGAGGATCGAAGTTCCGGTGATCCCGCCTGCGGTGAGGGAAGCGCTGGCCGAAATCGCCGCCCGGGCCGAGGCGCTGGCCGAAAGGGTCGAGGGTCAATAGGGCGGAACGGGGGACCAAAGGGTCGCCCCCCGATGCCTCAGGCGTTCGCATCGCGGATCTGGTCGGCCTTTTCCTTGTCGAATGCGATCCCGCTTTGCGTGAACAGCGCATCGAGTTCGCCCGACAAGGTCATTTCGGTGATGATGTCGCAGCCGCCGACGAATTCGCCCTTCACGTAAAGCTGCGGGATCGTCGGCCAGTCGGAATAATCCTTGATGCCCTGCCGGATCTCGTCGTCGGCAAGCACGTTCACATCGGTGAAGTCCACACCCATGAAGTTCAGGACACCCGCCACCCGCGAGGAGAACCCGCACTGCGGCATGGTCTTGGTGCCCTTCATGTAGAGCACGACATCGTTTGCGGTGACGGTCTCTTTGATCTTGTCTTGGGCGGTCATGTCTTCTTTCCTTTTGATAACCAAAATCTTTGACGATTTTGGGCCGGATTTTTCGAAAAGTCCGGCGGTTAGTCCGGTGCGCGGGTGGTCAGCCCCAGTGCATGGATTTCCCCGCTGTCGACCTTCGGCTTGATGATCGCCATCACGGCGCGTTGCTGCTGGATGCGGTTCATGCCACGAAAGCTTTCGTCGATCACGAGGCCCTGAAAATGCACGCCGTCCTCGCCCTCGATCTGCACGGTCGCGTTCGGCAGCTGTTGCTTGATCAGGGTTTCGATCTCATGGGGGGTGATGGGCATGGGGCATCCTCTGACAGCTTATGTCCAAATTAAGGGCGTCGCGCCGGATGGACAAGTGGGGAGCCTCCGGCGGGGATATTTTTGGGCCAATAATAACGGTGTCAGGCGACCGCGGCGGCAAAGGCGCTGCGGTAGAGATGACTGAGTTCGGCAAGCGGGGCGCTTTGGCTGCCGAAGGTGATCTGATGGCCGCCCACCTTGCCGACCGTCGCAAGCGTGACACCGGCGCGGCTGGCCGCGACCATCAAGGCCTCGGCCTGATCGAAATTGCAGGCGATCAGGTAACGCCCCTGATCCTCGCCGAAGAGGGTGGGCGTGTCCTCGGCATCAAGTGTCACGCCGACGCCCGCGTGTTCGGCCATCTCGAAGGCCGCAAGGGCAAGGCCACCGTCGGCCAGATCGGTGCAGGCCTTGATCCATGCGCAATTGTCACGGATGAAATCGCCGTGGGCCTTTTCCTGTGCGAGGTCCACATGCGGGGCATCGCCTTCGGCGCGGCCATAGACCTCGGCCAGGATGGCGGATTGACCGAGGTGGCCATGTGTCTCGCCAAGCAGCAGCAGAACGTGGCCTTCGCGCAGATCGCCGGTGATCATCTGGTCGGGGTGGCTGATCAGCCCGACCGCCCCGATGGTGGGGGTGGGCAGGATCGCGCGGCCGTCGGTTTCGTTGTAAAGCGAGACATTGCCGGACACGATCGGCATGTCGAGCGCCTTGACCGCTTCGCCGATCCCTTGGATCGCGCCGACGAATTGTCCCATGATCTGCGGCTTTTCGGGGTTGCCGAAGTTCATGTTGTCGGTGGTGGCAAGGGGTTTGGCGCCCACTGCGGTCAGGTTGCGATAGGCCTCGGCCACCGCCTGCCTGCCGCCCATCACGGGGTTGGCCTTGACGTAGCGGGGGGTGACATCGCTGGTGAAGGCAAGCGCCTTGTCGGTGCCGTGCACGCGCACGATGCCGGCACCGGCACCGGGTATGCGGGCGGTATCACCCATCACCTGACTGTCGTATTGTTCATAGACCCATTGCTTGGCTGCATAGTTCGGACTGCCGATCAGCGCCTTCAGCCCGTCGATGGGCATGACGTTCGGAACATCGCCCAGCGGCTCGGGGGTGGGTGTCGGTTCCCATGGCCGGTCGTATTCGGGGGCCGCGCCCGAGAGTGTCGCCAGCGGCAGATCGGCCCAGACCTTGCCTTTGTGTTCGATGATGAAGCGGTCCTCGGCGATGGTCTCGCCCACGATGGCGAAATCGAGATCCCATTTTTCGAAGACGGCGCGGGCCTCGGCCTCGAGCTCGGGCTTGAGGACCATCAGCATCCGTTCCTGACTTTCGGACAGCATCATTTCGTAGGCGGTCATGTTCGCTTCGCGCTGCGGGACCGCATCGAGGTTCAGGCGCACGCCGAGGCCGCCCTTGTCACCCATCTCGACCGCTGAACAGGTCAGGCCCGCGGCGCCCATGTCCTGGATCGAAATCACCGCACCAGTGGCCATCAGTTCCAGCGTGGCTTCCATCAGGCGCTTTTCGGTGAAGGGATCGCCGACCTGCACGGTGGGGCGCTTTTCCTCGATCGTGTCGTCGAATTCGGCCGAGGCCATGGTCGCCCCACCGACACCGTCGCGGCCCGTCTTCGCACCAAGGTAGACAACCGGCATGCCGACACCCGACGCGGCGGAATAGAAGATCTTGTCGGTATCGGCCAGACCGGCGGCAAAGGCGTTCACAAGGCAATTGCCGTTATAGGCCGGATCAAAGCGGACCTCGCCGCCGACCGTGGGCACGCCGAAACAGTTGCCGTAGCCGCCGATGCCCGCGACCACGCCATTGACCAGCTGGCGCGTCTTGGGGTGGTTCGGTTCGCCGAAGGAAAGCGCGTTCATCGCCGCAATCGGCCGCGCGCCCATGGTGAAGACATCGCGCAGGATACCGCCCACGCCGGTTGCCGCACCCTGATAGGGTTCGATGTAGCTGGGGTGGTTGTGGCTTTCCATCTTGAAGATGACCGCCTGTCCGTCGCCGATATCGACGACACCGGCATTCTCGCCGGGTCCGCAAATGACTTGCGGGCCGGTTGTGGGCAGGGTGCGCAGCCATTTCTTGGAGGACTTGTAGGAACAATGTTCGTTCCACATCGCCGAAAAGATACCCAGTTCGGTGAAGGTCGGGTCGCGTCCGATGATCTCGAGGATGCGGGCGTATTCATCCGGCTTCAGGCCATGGGCGGCGATCAGGTCTTCGGTGATGGCTGGCTCTTGCATGACATTTCCCCGCGTCTGCTTGCGCGTTGCTTTATGCCAAGGGGCGGGGCGGGGCAACGGGTTTGCAAGGAAGGTGGAAAGCAAAAAAAAGCCGGGCACGAGGCCCGGCTAAGTCCAACAGGGAGGTTGAAGGGGTGAGCGCGGAGCGTCATCACCTTCAAGATTGCAGTTAGTGCGCAGAATTTGTGCAATCAAGAAAGAAGTCAGCCTATAGGCGCAAAGCCGCTATGTGCTGGTTGCAAGGCTGTGCTGCCTCGCCGGTGCCGCCGGACGATCACGCGCCGTGATGTGTGCTGGCCGCGCATCATGCCAAGGCGATGGCGGCCACGTGATAATCAGTCGGGGTCGCCCGCCTCTCTGATGCGGCGACGGTGCGCGAAGATCTCATCCTGCACGAAATCGCGGAAGGCGGCGATCCGTTTGGATTGCCGCAGTTCTTCGGGGTAGGCCAGAAAGACCGGCACTTCGCCGCTTTCCAGATCCGGCAGGACGCGGACCAGTTCGGGGAAATCCTCGATCACGTAGTCGGGCAGAACGCCGATCCCGATCTTGTTGAGGATGCCTTGCAGCACGCCGAAGTAGTTGTTCACCGTGAACACATGCGGAATGTCCTGCGTCAAAAGGTGCTGGACTAGGACCGCGCCGGCGCTGACCTGAATGGAATTGGGGCTTTGGCAGATCAGGCGGTGGCCGGTCATATCCTCGAGCGTGAGCGGGGTGCCGTTTTTTGCCAGATACTCGGGCGACGCATAGAGCCGCATCCGCACCGACATCAGCCGTTTGCGGATCAGATCGGCCTGACTGGGTTCCTTCATGCGGATCGCGACATCGGCCTCGCGCATGGGCAGATCGAGCACGCGTTCTTCCAGCATCAGGTCGATCTTGAGATCGGGATATTTCTCGTAAAGCTTGGGCAGGCGCGGGGCGAGCCAGAGCGTGCCGAAACCGGTGGTCGTGGTGACACGCAATTCGCCGAAGACCTCTTCCTCGCTGTCGCGGATGCGGGCGGCGGCGGCGTCGAGGCGCTTGTTCATGCTTTTGGTCGCATCGAACAGCAGTTCGCCCTGTTCGGTCAGAATCAACCCGCGCGCATGGCGGTGAAACAGCGTTGTGTTCAGCGATTCTTCCAATGCCCTGATCTGGCGACTGACGGCAGACTGCGACAGACGCAGCGCGTCGCCGGCATGGGTCAGCGAACCGGCGTCGGCGACTGCGTGAAATATTCTTAGCTTATCCCAGTCCATGAATCACTGTTGATGAAGATGTTAACGGTATCAGTTTCGACTTCATTACCCGAGGGCCGGTCAAAAAGGCAAATAATGATATCACTGATTTTTGTCTTTGTAGGTCAGGATGTTTGACCTAAGATAAGCCTCAGTCGATTGACGCCGCTGGGAGGCATGGTTTGAGCAATCACGATATCTCGCTGAATGACCGCTATGACTTGACCAAGCGTCAGGTGCTTTTGAACGGCACGCAGGCGCTGGTCCGGTTGATGCTGATGCAACGTGCGCGCGATGAAGCCGCCGGTTTGAACACGGCAGGCTATGTGACCGGCTATCGCGGATCGCCCTTGGGTGCGGTCGACATGCAGATGACCAAGGCCAAGAATGTTCTCGAACCTGCACAGATCCTGTTCCAGCCCGGACTGAACGAGGACCTTGCCGCCACCGCCCTTTGGGGCAGCCAGCAGGCCGAGTTGCGCGGTGAAGGCAAGTATGACGGTGTCTTTGGCCTTTGGTACGGCAAGGGACCGGGGGTCGACCGTTCGGGCGATGTGATGCGTCATGCCAATATGGCGGGCACCTCTCCCCATGGCGGTGTGATCATGGCGATGGGGGACGACCACACGGGCGAAAGCTCGACCACGCTGCACCAGTCCGACTGGGCGATGGTGGATGCCTATATGCCCATCGTGTCCCCTGCGGGGGTGCAGGAAATCCTCGACTATGGCCTTTATGCCTATGCGTTGTCGCGGTTTGCGGGGGTCTGGGTCGGGCTGAAGACCATGAAGGACACGGTCGAGGTCACATCCGTCGTGGATGGCAGCATCGACCGGATGTCCTTTGTCGAACCGCAGTTCGAGATGCCCGAGGGCGGGTTGAACATCCGTCTGGTCGATACCCCGCAGTTGCAAGAGGCGCGGATGATCGACCACAAGCGCTTTGCCGCCGAGGCCTTCGCCCGCGCCAACAAGATGGACCAGCGCAAATGGGGGAAACCCGGGGCCAGGATCGGTTTCGTCGCGGCGGGCAAGAACTGGCTGGATCTGCAGCACGCGCTGTCGCTCTTGAACATCGACGAGGCCGAGGCCGAACAACTGGGGATCACCACCTACAAGGTCGGGCAGGTCTGGCCGCTGGATATGGCCAGCTTCCACAAATGGGCCGAAGGGCTGGAACTGATCGTCGTGGTCGAGGAAAAGCGCAAGCTGATCGAGGTGCAGGTCAAAGAGGCGATCTTCGACGACCGTGCCGGACGGCGGGTCTATGGCTGGCACAAGGGGGACGAACACTCGGAAGGGCGCCGCGAAGAGATCTTTCAGACCAAGGCCGACATCAACCCCGTCATCGTCGCTGACAAACTGGGCGAAATACTTGTCGAGGAAGGCTGCGGATCAGACCGCATCATGGCCGGGATCGAGGCGCTGGCCGCCGCGCGCCGCGCCGACAACGCGCCCGAAATCGCGGCGCGTCTGCCCTATTTCTGTTCGGGTTGTCCCCATAACACCTCGACCAAGGTGCCCGAGGGCAGCCGTGCCTATGCGGGCATCGGCTGTCACTACATGGTGCAGTGGATGGACCGCGAGACGGTAGGCTTTACCCAGATGGGCGGTGAAGGTGCGAATTGGGTGGGCGAGGCCCCGTTTTCCACCCGCGACCATGTCTTCCAGAACCTCGGCGACGGCACCTACAACCACTCGGGCGTGCAGGCGATCCGCTTTGCGCTGATGGCGGGCACGAACATCACCTACAAGATCCTCTTCAACGATGCGGTCGCCATGACCGGCGGGCAGGGCAATGACGGCGGGCTGACGGCGGACCAAATCTGCCGCGAGGTGCAGGCCATGGGGGTCCGCAACATCGCGCTGGTCTATGACGAAAAAGAGGATCTGGACCTGAGCGTCTTCCCAAAGGGATTGGACGTGCACGCGCGGGCCGATCTGCCGCAGGTGCAAGAGAAATTCATTCAATACAAGGGCGTGTCTGTCATTGTTTATGTGCAGACATGCGCCGCCGAAAAGCGCCGCCGCCGCAAGCGCGGGCTTTATCCCGATCCTGACAAGCGGGTGTTCATCAATACCGACATCTGCGAAGGCTGCGGCGATTGCGGTGTGCAGTCGAACTGCGTCTCGATCGTGCCCGTCGAGACCGAGTTGGGCCGCAAGCGCGCCATCGATCAATCCTCCTGCAACAAGGATTTTTCCTGCGTCAACGGGTTTTGCCCGTCTTTCGTGACCGTCGAGGGCGCGCAGATCCGCAAGGAAGCAACGGCAGAGGTGGCCTTGCCCGATCTGCCCCTACCGGTTCTGTCCGGCATCCGTGGCACCCACAACGTGGTGATCACCGGTGTCGGTGGCACCGGGGTCGTGACCATCGGCGCTGTGCTGGCGATGGCTGCGCATATCGACGGCAAGGGTGCCGGCATGATGGAGATGGCCGGCCTTGCGCAGAAGGGCGGTGCGGTGCATATCCATTGCCGTCTCGCCGAAAGGCCCGAGGATATCAACGCGATCCGCGTCGCGACCGGGGAATGCGATGTGCTGGTCGGCGGCGATCTTGTCGTCTCGGCCGGTGCCAAGACGCTGGGGCTGATGCGGCCGGGCAAGACACGGGCCGTGGTGAACAGTCACGAGATCATCACCGGCGACTTCACGCGCAATACCGAATTCCGCCTGCCGACGGACCAGTTGCAGCTGTCACTCGATGCGCGGATCGGCGCGGGGTTGATGATGTTCGATGCCTCGGAACTGGCCAAGGCGCTATTGGGTGACAGCATCTATTCCAACATGATGATCTTTGGTGCGGCCTGGCAGATGGGCGCCATTCCTGTGACCCATGATGCCATCCAGAGCGCGATCGCACTGAACGGCGCGGCTGTGGAGCGCAACAAGAAAGCTTTCGCTTATGGGCGTTGGGCCTTTCTCTATCCTGAAGAGGCCAAGGGCATTCTGGCGTCGAACGTTGTCCGGCTGCCCAAGACGCTGGACGAGAAAATCGCCTTTCGCGCCGATCATCTGACCGCCTATCAGGGTAAGCGGCTGGCGAAACGCTATCGCAGGATGCTCGACCGGTTCGACGACCCCGCGATGAAAGAGGCGGTCGCCAAGGGCTATCACAAGCTTTTGGCCTACAAGGATGAATACGAGGTCGCGCGCCTCTTGTCCGAAACGCGGGCAAAGGCCGAAAAGGAATTCGCTGGCGACCTGAAGCTGACCTATCACTTGGCGCCGCCGATGCTGACCAAGACCGGCGCGGACGGGCGACCGGTGAAGAAAGAGTATGGCGCGCGGATGGCGGCGCTGTTTCCGCGTCTGGCCAAGCTGAAATTTCTGCGCGGCACGCCCCTTGATCCTTTCGGACGCACGGCGGAACGGCGTCTGGAACGGGCCTTGATCAAGCAGTATGAGGCCGACATGGCGGATGTTCTGGCCAATTTGGCCCCGGACAATGTCGAAACCGCCATAGCGCTGGCCACCTTGCCGTTGGAAATTCGCGGCTTCGGGCCGGTGAAAGAGGCCAACGAACGCAAAGCTGCCAAGAAGCGCGAAGAGTTGCTGGCAGCCATGCGCGGCACGATCAGCCAGATCGCCGCAGAGTAGGGGTTTGTCATAGCTTTGTTGCAGAGTTGTGGTATTTGCATCGCAAATGAGAGACCTTCCGAACCCCATGCGCTCTAGCCAACGACAAATCGCCCGCGACATCAGCTATGCATCCTCGGCAAAGGGCCGCAGCGGCCGTGTCGTGATCCGTGTGATGGAAAATGTGACCGGCCGCCTGGGCCTGATCCGCAGGGCCCAAGGCTATGGTGAAGAGGTCGCACAGGGCCGCGACTTCTGGAAGGTGATGACCGAACGCTATGGCGTGGACATCGACCTTGTGGGCGGATCGCTTGAAAATATCCCCCAGACCGGCCCCGTCATCGTCGTGTCGAACCATCCTTTCGGAATCCTCGACGGATTGATCATGGGCCGCATCCTGTCCGAGCGGCGGGGGGGTGATTTCCGCGTTCTCGCACACCGTGTCTTCCGCCGCGCCGCCGATCTTGAACGGATCATCCTGCCGATTTCCTTTGATGAAACGAAAGAAGCGGCGCAGTTGAACCTCGAAACCCGCAAACTGGCGATCGACTATCTGCGGCAGGGTGGGGCAATCGGGATTTTCCCGGGCGGGACGGTGTCAACCTCGGCCACGCCATTTTCGGAACCGATGGACCCAAGCTGGCGCACCTTCACGGCCAAGATGATCGCCAAGTCCGGCGCGACGGTGGTGCCGGTTTTCTTCGACGGTCGCAACAGCCGCCTGTTCCAACTGGCAAGCCATATGCACTACATCCTGCGCACCGGCATGTTCATTCGCGAATTCAAGGCCAAGATCAACAAACCGGTGCGGATCGTGGTCGGCGAACCGATCCCGCGGGACGTGCTGGCCCGCTTTGAAAAAGACCCCAAAGCCTGCATGGATTTCCTGCGCAAAGCCACGTATGACTTGAGCCCAAGGCCCATCGACGCCAGTCAGTTGGGGCATGAGTTCGAGGTTAAATACAAGGCACGCCATGGCAGTGGGGATATTCGATAGCGGGCTCGGGGGGCTGACGGTTCTTGATGCCGTCGCAAGGCGGCTGCCTGATCTTCCGCTGGTCTATTTGGGCGACAACGCCAATTCGCCCTATGGCGTGCGGACACCTGACGACATCTTCGATCTGACGACAAAGGGAACGCAGCGTCTGTTCGATGCGGGCTGCGATCTTGTCATACTGGCCTGCAACACCGCCTCGGCCGCTGCCTTGCGCCGGATGCAGGAAGCTTGGGTGCCCAAAAACAAGCGGGTGCTGGGCGTTTTCGTGCCGCTGATCGAGGCGCTGACCGAACGGCAATGGGGCGACAACTCGCCGCCGCGCGAGGTGGGTGTGAAACATGTGGCGCTGTTCGCCACGCCTGCAACGGTATCCAGCCGCGCCTTCCAGCGCGAACTGGCCTTTCGCGCGATCGGTGTCGATGTCGAGGCGCAGGCCTGCGGTGGTGTTGTCGATGCGATCGAAGAGGGCGACCTGATCCTGGCAGAGGCCTTGGTGAAAAGCCATGTCGACGCGCTCAAGCGCAAGATGCCGCTGCCCGATGCCGCCGTGCTGGGCTGCACCCATTACCCGCTGATGGCCGATGCCTTTCAAGAGGCCCTTGGCCCTGACGTCAAGGTTTTCTCGCAGGCCGCGCTGGTGGCCGAAAGTCTGGCTGATTATCTGACCCGCCGCCCTGAAATGGTGGGCCCGGGAACCGAGTCGTTGTTTCTGACCTCGGGCAAACCGGCGCAGGTGTCGGCGCGCGCGACCCAGTTCTTGCGACGACAGATCACCTTTCAAGCCGCCTGAACCGAAATTATATTCATTCCTTTCAAAGGGATACGACCATGACCTTCAATGTCGCCATTCTTGGCGCTTCTGGTTACACCGGCGCCGAACTGGTGCGCCTGATCGCCACCCACCCCGGGCTGAACATCGTCGGGCTGTCGGGGAACGCCAAGGCTGGCATGGCCATGGCGGATGTGTTTCCGCATCTGCGCCATCTGGATTTGCCAGTCTTGACCACCATCGAAGAGATGCGCCTCGATGCTGTCGATCTGGTGTTTTGCGCCCTGCCGCATGCCACCTCGCAGGCGGTGATCTCGCAACTGCCCAAGACCTTGAAAATCGTCGACCTGTCGGCGGATTTCCGGCTGCGCGATCCGGCTGCCTATGAAGCATGGTATGGCAAGCCCCATGCCGCGCCCGCGTTGCAGAAAGAGGCGGTCTATGGCCTGACCGAGTTCTACCGTGACGAGATCCGCAGTGCACGGCTGGTCGCCGGCACCGGATGCAATGCGGCGACAGGGCAATATGCCTTGCGGCCCCTGATTGCGGCGGGGGTGATTGATCTCGATCAGATCATTCTCGATCTCAAGGCGGCAGTATCGGGCGCAGGACGCAGCCTGAAAGAGAATCTGTTGCACGCCGAACTGTCAGAAGGGGCTCATGGATATTCGGTCGGTGGCATCCACCGGCACCTTGGCGAATTCGATCAGGAGTTCAGCGCGGTCGCAGGCCGCCCCGTGCATATCCAGTTCACCCCACATCTGATCCCCGCCAACCGCGGCATTTTGGCCACCACATATGTGCAGGGCGACCCGCAGGCCATATATGACACGCTGCAAGCCGCTTACGCGGACGAGACATTCATAGAGGTTCTGCCGATGGGACAACATCCGTCGATCAAGCACATCCGTGCCTCGAATTTCTGCCACATCGGCGTGGTGGCCGACCGCGTGCCGGGGCGGGCGATCGTGATTGCCGCCCTCGACAACCTGACCAAGGGGTCCTCGGGGCAGGCGATCCAGAACGCCAACCTGATGCTGGGCCTGAAAGAAGAGGAGGGGCTGATGCTGGCCCCTGTCTTCCCGTGACCGGCGGGTTTAAGAGCCTCAAGAAGCGGCGGCGCATTCAGGTGCTTTCGCTGGCGGGGATCAGCCTTGCGCTGGTGCTGGTGCTGCTGTGGTTTCTGCCCGATGACAGCTTCCAGTTCTTCCGTTCCCCGTCCGAGGTGGCCGAGGCACCGCCGCCCCCGAACGAACGTTTTCGCATCGGCGGGCTGGTCGAAGAGGGGACACTGGTGCGCGGTCAGGGCAAGCAGGTCAGCTTTTTCGTGACCGATGGCGGGGCCTCTATCCCCGTGGTCTACACGGGCATCCTGCCGGACCTTTTCGGCGAGGGCGAAGGCATGGTCGCGCAGGGAAATTTTGTCAACGGTCGCTTTGAAGCCGTTGAAATCCTTGCCAGACATGATGAAACCTACATGCCGGCCGAAGTCATCAATGCCCTGAAGGAACAGGGTGTCTACGTGGCACCGGACGATGGGGTCGCCACGAATTAAGACTTGATTTGCACAGTTTGCCCCAAGCACCAGACGGGGGGCAGACATGCAGACAGTAACCCAGATCGCGCAAGGCATCGTCGCCAGAGAAGGCGGCTTTGTCGATGACCCGGACGATCCCGGCGGTGCCACGAAATACGGTGTGACGATCCACACCATGCGCAGGCTGGGCCTCGATCTTGACCGCGACGGTGACGTGGATGCCGAGGACGTCAAGGTGCTGACCCGCGCCCATGCCGTCTCGATCTTTGTCGAACATTATTTCCGGACGCCGCGCATCGACCGATTGCCCGACGCGCTGCACGCGACCGTCTTTGACATGTATGTCAATGCGGGGGCCAATGCCGTGAAGATCCTGCAAAGGCTGCTGGTCGACATGCGGTTGGATGTCACCGTCGATGGCGTGATCGGTCCGCAGACGATAGGCGCGGTCCGACAGGCGATTGCGGCTGCGCCGGATCATCTGGTCGACGCCTACGGGATCGCGCGGCGCAACTACTACTACGACCTTGCCGACCGTCGGCCCGCCAGCCGCAAATACGCCCGCCGCCGTGATGGCGGCAAGGGCGGCTGGATCCTGCGGGCCGAAGAATTCATCGCACCTCGCTTTCACATCAGCGAGGCGCAACACCGCGAAAGGACTGCCCGATGGGTGTGATCAATGGTCTGATGCAGTTTCTCTTCGGGGACGGGCGCAACATCGTCACCGAAACCGTCGAGGTTTTCCGCGAGAACGCCGAGAATGGCGCGGTGCGGGATGCGGATGCGAGGGCGCAAAGCCTTGCCCAGTTCGCTGCCGAGTTCCAGCACCAGCGCAGGGGACTTTTCGACCGCTTCGTTGACGGGCTGAACCGTCTGCCGCGCCCTGCACTGGCGCTTGGCACCATCTGGCTTTTCGTCGAGGCGATGCGCGCACCCGAGGCTTTCGCCCAATCCATGGTCGGGCTGGCCGCGATACCAGAGCCGCTCTGGTGGCTGATGGGTGCGGTTGTCAGCTTTTACTTCGGCGCGCGCCATCAGGCCAAGGCGCATGAGTTCCAGAATGCGCTGGCACAGGTCGCCGTCGGGCGGACCCCGCCAAAGCCCGCAAGCGACAATCCCGCCTTGGACGAATGGCGGGCCCGTGATGCAGGCTGATCCCATCGACAGCACCGAACGGCGCATCGCCGCACTTGAATTGCGCAATGCCGTGGAAGAGGTGCACCGGATCAATGTCTCGGACCGGCTGACAGCGATCGAGGACATGCTCAAATGGCTGGTCCGGCTGATCATCGGCGGGCTGTTGATGGGCGGTCTGGCCTTCGTTCTGCAAGGCGGGCTGGTGACCTAGGCTGCGCCAATTTGTACCGCCGATTTGATCGGCGGGCTATGTTGTCCGGCCCCGGAATGTCCTATCTTCTGCCGCATGTTGGTAGAGCTTGGACATTTCGCTTTGATTCTGGCCTTTGGCGTCGCCATCGTCCAGACCATCGTTCCCTTGGTCGGGGCCCATCGCGGCCATGCCGGATGGATGGCCGTGGCCGAGCCTGCGGCGACGGTGCAGTTCCTGCTGACCGCCTTTTCCTTTGCGGTGCTGACTTGGGCCTTCGTGACTTCGGACTTCTCGCTGCAACTGGTCTATGCCAATTCGCACACCGACAAGCCGATGATCTACAAGATCACCGGCGTCTGGGGGAACCACGAAGGCTCGATGCTGCTTTGGATGGTGATCCTGACGCTGTTCGGGGCATTCGCCGCGTGGTTCGGGGGCAATCTGCCGACACGGCTTCGGGCGCGGGTCCTGGCGGTGCAGGCGGCGATCGGCGTGGCGTTCTTTGCCTTCGTGATCTTCACCTCGAACCCGTTCCTGCGCCTTGAAGTGCCGCCGCTGAATGGCCGCGACCTCAATCCGCTGTTGCAGGACCCGGGCCTCGCGTTCCATCCGCCGTTTCTCTACCTTGGGTATGTCGGCCTTTCGATGTCGTTCTCTTTCGCCGTCGCCGCCCTGATCGAGGGGCGTGTCGATGCCGCCTGGGGGCGCTGGGTGCGGCCATGGACGCTGGCGGCCTGGATGTTCCTGACGGTCGGCATCGCGCTGGGGTCGTGGTGGGCCTATTACGAATTGGGCTGGGGCGGGTTCTGGTTCTGGGATCCGGTCGAGAACGCCAGCTTCATGCCGTGGCTGATCGCTGCCGCCCTGCTGCATTCCGCCATCGTCGTGGAAAAGCGCGAGGCGTTGAAAAGCTGGACCATCCTGCTGGCGATCCTTGCTTTCGGCTTCTCGCTTCTGGGGGCGTTCATCGTGCGGTCGGGCGTGCTGACCTCGGTCCATGCCTTCGCCAATGACCCCGAGCGGGGCATCCTGATCCTGATCATCCTTGCGATCTTTCTTGGTGGGTCGCTGACGCTCTTTGCGTTCCGCGCCCATGCGCTGGAGGCCAAGGGGGTCTTTTCCACAGTCAGCCGCGAAAGCGCGCTGATCCTCAACAATATCCTGTTGTCGGTCAGTTGCTTCGTGGTGTTCATCGGCACGATCTGGCCGCTGGTCGCCGAGATGCTGTTCGACCGGACGCTGTCGGTCGGGCCGCCGTTCTTCGATGCGGCCTTTACCCCCTTCATGGTCGGGCTTGCGATCATCCTGCCGATCGGGTCCATCATCGCGTGGAAGCGCGGCACCTTCGAGCGGGCGATCAAGGCGACCACCGGTTGGCTGGTGCTGGCGCTGGCCCTGGGTGCGCTGGCCTATGCCATGCAGACCGGCACTTCGGCGCTGGGACCGGTGGGGGTCGCACTGGGTGTCTGGGTCGTCGGTGGCGCTCTGGCCGATCTTTGGCTGCGCAGCGGTCGCGGCAGTCTCGGCCAGCGGCTGGGCCGCATCAGCCGCCTGCCGCGCGCCGACTGGGGCAAGGCCACGGCGCATATCGGCATGGGTGTCACCGTCTTCGGCATCGCCGCCATGCTGGCATGGGAAATCGAGGATATCCGCGTCGCCGAGATCGGCGAGACATGGACCGTCGGGTCCTACGAATTCCGTCTGGATGACGTGCGCAACGAACAGGGGCCGAACTACCTGACCACGATGGCCGATATCACCGCCTGGCGGAACGGCCAACGTGTCGGCGTGCTGAACCCTGAAAAGCGGTTCTATCCGGTCGCCAACATGCCGACCACCGAGGCGGCGATCATCAACGGCTTTACCCGCGATCTTTATGTGGTGATCGGTGATCCGCAGGAAAACGGCGGCTGGGCCGCGCGCGTCTATATCAAGCCTTTCGCCAACTGGATCTGGGGTGGCGCGATCCTGATGGCGCTGGGTGGCTGTTTCTCGCTGTCCGACAGGCGTCTGCGCGTCGGTGCGGCGGCGGCCAGAAAATCCCCAGCGGCCCCGGTGCCTGCGGAATGAAGCGGCTGCTGGTGATCCTGATCTTGCTGGCCGCGCCGCTTTGGGCGGTCCAGCCGGACGAGATCCTTGACGATCCCGTGCTCGAAGACCGCGCGCGCGCCTTGTCCCAAGGTCTGCGCTGCCCGGTCTGCCGCAACGAAAGCATCGACGAAAGCAACGCGGCCCTTGCCAAGGAACTGCGGATCGTGCTGCGGGAACGGCTGGTCGCGGGCGATACCGACCAAGAGGCCGTGGACTTCATGGTCGCCCGCTATGGCGAATTCGTCCTACTGCGGCCCGATACCAGCGGCGCGAATATCATCCTCTGGCTGGCAGCCCCCGCGCTGTTGCTGATTGCCCTTGGCATCGGTTGGACCGCGATCCGCAACACCCGCACGACGCCCGATCCCCTGACCGAGGCGGAAAAGGCCGAGTTGGAGAAAATCCTGCGGTCGTGACGCGCGGTCGGTCTTTTCCTGCATCTGTCTTGCGTTAGGGTTCCGGCAAGCACCAGAAGGAACCTTGCCATGGATTATCAGGCCATCACCCTTGCCATCCGCGACAAGGTCGCGGTGATCACGCTGAACCGTCCTGAGATGATGAATGCGCTGAACGCGCGGATGCGGGCCGAGATCACCGATGCGGTGAAGGTCGCGGAAGCTGACGCGCGTGTCGTCGTGCTGACCGGTGCCGGCAAGGCCTTCTGTTCGGGGCAGGACCTTGGCGATGGCGGCAGCGCCGCCACCCTCGATATGGAGGCGACATTGCGCGACGAATATGTCCCGATGCTCAAGGCGATCTTCGACTGCAAGGTGCCCACGATCTCGGCCGTCAATGGACCGGCGGCAGGGGCAGGGGCCAACCTTGCCCTTGCGGCCGATGTGGTGATTGCAACCGAAAGCGCCTATTTCGTGCAGGCTTTCACGCGGATCGGCTTGATCCCGGACGCGGGCGGCACCTATTGGCTGCCGCGTCAGGTCGGGGCCGCCAAGGCGATGGGTGCGGCGCTTTTCGCCGACAAGATCATGGCCACCGAGGCCGAACGCTGGGGCATGATTTATGAAACCGCCCCCGATGCCACATTCCACGACCATGTCGCGGCGCGTGCGGCCCATCTCGCACAAGGGCCGACCGTGGCCTACCGCGAGCTCAAGGCGGCCATTCGCGGGTCGTTCGAGAATACCTTGGACGAACAACTGGCGCTCGAGGCGCGGCTGCAAGGCGTCTGCGGCAAGACCCACGACTTTCAGGAAGGCGTCACGGCCTTCCTTGAGAAACGCAAAGCGGTCTACGAAGGACGCTAAGCCGCGCCGCGCCGGTTCCGTGGTGTCACGAAAAGGAAAGGGCCGCATCATGCGGCCCTTGTTCGGTTCTAGCGTTTTTCGATGTCGATATAGTCGCGCTGCAACTCCCCCAGATAAAGCTGGCGGGGCCGACCGATCTTGAGTTGCGGATCGGCAAGCTGTTCTTTCCACTGGGAAATCCAGCCCACGGTGCGGGCCAGCGCGAAGATCGGGGTGAACATCGCGGTGGGAAAGCCCATCGCCTCCAGGATGATGCCCGAATAGAAATCCACGTTCGGGAACAGCTTTTTCTCGGCGAAGTAGGGATCGGCCAGCGCCTGCTTTTCCAACTCTTTCGCGACCTGAAGGATCGGATTGTTTTCCACACCCAGAAGGTCCAGCACCTCGTCTGCGGATTGCTTCATCACCGTCGCGCGCGGGTCGAAGTTCTTGTAGACGCGGTGGCCGAAGCCCATCAGGCGGAACGGGTCGTTCTTGTCCTTGGCGCGGGCGATGAATTCGGGGATGCGGTCCGGCGTGCCGATTTCCTTCAGCATCTCCAGACAGGCCTGGTTTGCGCCACCATGGGCAGGGCCCCAAAGGCAGGCGATACCTGCGGCGATACAGGCGAAGGGGTTCGCCCCTGAAGATGACGCCAGCCGCACCGTCGAGGTCGAGGCGTTCTGTTCGTGGTCCGCATGAAGCGTGAAAATCCGGTCCATCGCACGGCTCAGGATCGGGTTGACATGATATGTCTCGGCTGGGACCGCAAAGCACATGTGAAGAAAATTCGCCGCATAATCCAGATCGTTGCGCGGATAGACGAAGGGCTGGCCGATGGAATATTTGTAGGCCATCG
>NZ_DAIPIW010000024.1:0-35255 GCF_036770585.1 Yoonia sp.
GTGATCTGGGGCGGCGGGGCGCTGGTGATTGCGACGCTCTGGTGGCATTGGTCGGCGATGCTGACCGCAACGCTGAACCCCGACCTTGCCCATGCGGCGGGCATCAATCCACGGCGCGAGCAATTGGTGCTGACGCTGCTTCTGGCGACTGTCGTGGCGGTTGCGATCAAGGTCGTCGGCGCCCTGCTGATCACGGCCCTGCTGATCATCCCCGCCGCCTCGGCGCGCAACTATGCCAGCACGCCCGAGCGCATGGCGCTTCTGGCGATGGGGATCGGTGCCTTGTCCGCGCTTGCGGGCCTGCGGCTGGCGGTCATTCTCGATGTGGCGGTCGGCCCCGCCATCATCTGCGTTGCCGCCGGGATCTTTGTGCTCAGCGCAATCGGCAAGGAATTGAAACAAATGGGCGGCTAAATGCCGCCCCTTGGCCCAAGAACTGCCATAGGCTTGCCCAGAAGCCATGACACTCCTTTCCTTGCTCGCAAGAAATATGGGGTTGGTCATGAAGAACGCATTCGGTGCTGTCGTGCTTCTTTTCGCATCATTCTTCGGCACATCCGCCGTCGCGCAATGTGCGACGCCGGAAAACGTGAACGAAATGGCGACCGCCATCGCCAGTGGTCTGAACCAAAGCCGCCGCGCGAATGGCGAGGCGCCGTTGCGGTTCAACCGCCAGCTTGGTCGCGCCGCCATGCGCCATGCCTGTGACATGCTGGCCAACGGGTTCTTCGACCATCGCGGCAGTGACGGCAGCAGCTCGCAGGCGCGTGTGACGACCGTGGGCTACAACGCCTGCATCGTGGCCGAGAACATCGCATGGGGCTATCCGCGTCCCGAACAGATCATCACCGGCTGGATGAACTCGCCCGGTCACCGCCGCAACATGCTGCATCCCCGGATCGAGGAATTCGGCGTGGGCATCACCATGGGCCCGCGCGGTCCTTACTGGGTGCTGGTCGTCGGCAAGGAATGCTAGGCGCTAGACGTCCATCCAGATCGTCACCGGCCCGTCGTTGACAAGGCTGACGGACATATCCGCCCCGAATTCTCCGGTCGCGGTGGCGATCCCCAAAGCGCCCATATCCGCCACGAAACTCTCGTAAAGCGCCTTGCCCGGATCCGGCTTCGCCGCGGCCGAGAACCCCGGCCGGTTCCCGCGCGAGGTATCGGCGGCCAGCGTGAACTGGCTGACGATCAGGGCGGACCCGCCCACATCCACCAGCGACCGGTTCATCTTGCCATCGTCATCCTTGAAGATGCGCAGCTTGCTGATCTTGGCGGCAAGGGCCGTGCCTTTCGTGGCATCATCGCCCTCCATCGCGCAGATCAGGATCAGCATGCCTTGGCCGATCTCGCCGATCACCTTGCCATCAACAGCGACCGAGGCGCCCAAGACCCGCTGGATCAGCGCCCTCACAGCTCGTGCGCCCAAGGCGGGTTGGCCCCGGCGCGGCTGACGGTGATCGCGGCGGTTCTGGCCCCCATGGACAGGGCGGCGCGGATCGTGTCCTTGTCCAGCGCGGCGATCCGGTCCTTGGTCAATGCCCCCGCCTCATGCAGACTGGCGAGCAGGCCCGCGTTGAACGTGTCGCCCGCCCCAACGGTATCCACGACCTTTGCCTTTTGGGCTGCGACAAAGACCTCGTGGCTGGCGGAGTAGCCTGTGACACCTTTCGATCCTTCGGTGATGCACAGCAGTGCGACACCACCCGCCACAAGCTTGCGCGCGGCGTCCTCTGTGCTGTCGTCGGGATGGAACCACGCCAGATCCTCGTCCGACATCTTGACGATATCGCAAACGGCGAGCATCCGCGCGATGCGCGCGCGGTAGCGGTCCGCCTCCTTGATGAAGCTGGGGCGCACGTTGGGGTCCATCATGACGACCGCGGTTTCTGCGGCCTTCAGCGCCAGCGCCTCGTAGGCCGCAGCGCAGGGTTCGACCGCAAGCGAGATACCCCCGACGAAGACAGCCTCCGCCTTGACCTCTGGCAGATCGTCCGGAGTGATCATCCGGCCCGCCGTGTTCTCGTCATAAAAGGCGTAAGAGGCATGGCCATCCGTCAGGGTGACGAAAGCCAGTGTCGTGGGGCGGTCCGAGACGGCGGCGGGGCTGCTGTCGACCTTCGCGGCGGCAAGCCCGCGGCGCAGCACATCGCCGAAAAGATCCGACGACAGCCCCGAAAAGAACTGCACCGGCGTGCCCAGACGGCCCAAGGCAATCGCGGTATTGAAGACAGCACCACCCGCATGGGGCGCAAAGGCGCTTTCGCCCGCCGCCGTTTCGCGCGGCAGCATGTCGATCAGGGCTTCACCGGCACAAAGGATCATCGCGGGGGGCCTTTCTGGCATTACTGGCTGTTGGCGATAACAAACCCTGCGCCAAGCGCAATGACCAGCCCCACAGCCACGGCAAAGGCGATTTTCCATGCCGAATAGGGGCGTTCGCCCTGCACGCGGCCTGTGCGCCCGTTGACGACGAAGCGGTAAGTCTCGCCACGATACTTGTAGGCGGCCAGCCAGACCGGCAGCAGGATGTGCTTGAAGGTCACCGCGCTGATGTCGGTGTCCACGGTCCCGACGCGTTGGTCATCGCCACCGATGTCGTATTTCACGTCACGTCGGATCATCCGGTCCATATAGGCGCGCGCCTCGGTGAAGCCGTCGACCAGTTCGACCTGATAGCCCTCGGCCCTGAAACCGGCGAGATAGGCGGGCTTGTAGGGTTCCAGCGCCGACAGGTCCCAGGGTTCCAGCGCGTCGGTGTATTGCTTTGGCAGCGATTTCGAGGCCAGCACCAGCACATCGTCGAAGAACCGCGCGACACGGCCCGAGACCGCCGTCCAGCGTGTCTTGCGGACGCGCACGGTCTGCCGCTTGCCGTCGCGCATCACGGAGCGGGTTTCGTAGTAATGCTTGCCGCGTTGTCCGGTGTAGCGGGTCTTTGTGTCCGCATCGAAGGTCCAGTAGGGCACATAGATGCCGTTCATCTTGCGTCCCTTGCGGGCATAGTCCTTCAACCCGTTGGGCGCGAACCACAGCGAGCCGAGCCATTGCGTCATCGCCTCGCGCGCTTTCCCTTCATCCAGCGCAAAGGGCAACAGGCCGCGCGGCTTGATATGGCGGTGCGCGCCGGTGCTGGTAACAACGGGCGAGGCGCAAAAGGGACATTCGGCGGCGTGGATGTCGGGGTCGAACTCGGTCTGCGCGCCGCAATTGGGGCAATTGTTGACGCGGGTCTCTTCGATATCCTCGGCGGTCAGTTGCTGGTTGACCGCTTGCTGAAAGTCCAGCTCGCGGATGCTGCCCTGCCAGGGGCCGGCGCTGGCGATGGCCTCGCTATGGCCGCAGTGGTCGCATTTCATCCGGTCGTCACCGGGATCGAACCGCAGGTCAGAGCCGCAGTTGTCACAGGGAAAACGGTGCTCGGCTGGGGTGATGGCTGTGTTGGACATCGTCTACAGGATCTTGTGCATGAAGCGCGGCATCATCACGCGCAGCGCCCCGTCATATAGAACATTGTGCCGCCAGAAATGGAACAGCCCATGCAAGGCCCCCGCCGCCAAAAGGACCAGAAGCGCCGTCCAGCCGGTGTCATGCGGCAGCACGCCGACCAGCGCGAGACCGTTCAGCACCACCGTCACGGCCAGCACGGCATACATGCCGCGATGCATCCACGGGTAAGCGGTGCGCAGGCTGCCCGTCAGCTTGGGTCCGGGCTTGCCCATCATCCCGCGTGTCAGCGCCATGCCGATCCAGACCGCGCCGCCGATCACGAAGGCCCAGCGCAGGGCAGGGGCCGAGGTGCCGCCCTTCACCATCATGAGGGTCAGCATCAGGATCGACCAGTGCAGGATGATTGTCAGGCGGCGACGTGTCATGGGCGAGGATCTGGTGCAGCGGCCAATGACTTCAAGCAGGCGGCGGCGGTGGCATCACGGTAAAGAGCTGCGCCAGTTCCATGACCTCGCCCGCCTTAAACCAGCCGTCCTGCCCTTGGGTCCAGACCATGCTGTCACGCGACAGCGTGCCATCGGTGACCATCCGGCCAAGCGAGGCCTTCGAAAACGGACCGGTGACCTGGCCATCCTTGGCGATATGCCAGACATGCTCGACAGGGGGTGGCGGCGGTGGCGGCGGTGCCGCGACGGCGGGTGTGGGCTGCGGTCCCCATGGCCCCTGGTTCATCATCATGTTGCCCATCGCCATGCCCATGCCCGCACCCAGACCGGCGGCCATGCCGCCACCGGCGGGGTTGTCGGCGGCGCGGGTCATCGCCTCGGCGGCGGAATACTGGGTGAACTTGCCCAGATCACCCGCCAGCCCCATCGAGGTGCGTTTGTCCAGCGCGGCTTCCACCGCAGGCGGCAGGCTGATGTTTTCGATGTAAAGCTCGGGCAGGGTCAGACCGTATTGCTTGAGGGTCGGATCGATCGCAGTGGCGATCAGCTTGCCCAGATCGGCGGTGTTCGCCGCCATGTCCAGAACAGGAATACCGGATGCGGCGATCACGCGGCTGAATTCCTGCACGATGATGTTGCGGATCTGGTAGCTGATCTCGTTCATGGTGAATTCGCCATCGGTGCCCACGATCTCGCGCAGGAAGGCGGCAGGATCGCCGACCTTGACGGTATAGGTGCCGAAGGCCCGCAGGCGGGTCGGGCCGAATTCGGGGTCGCGCACCATGATCGGGTTTTTCGTGCCCCATTTGAGGTTGCCGAACCGCGTGGTGTTGACGAAGTAGATTTCCGATTTGAACGGGCTCTGGAACATGTGGTCCCAGTGCTGCAACGTGGTCATCACGGGCATGTTGTTGGTTTCCAGCATATAGAGCCCCGGCGTGAACACATCCGCCAGCTGCCCCTCATGCACGAAGACCGCCGCCTGACCTTCACGGACCGTCAGCTTGGCGCCGTATTTGATCGCGTGCCCGTGACGCTCGAACCGCCAGACCATCGTGTCGCGGGTGTCGTCCGTCCAATGGATGACGTCGATGAATTCACCTTTGAGAAAATCGAAAATGCCCATGGTTCATGGTCTCCTGATATGTGGGTGCGGTGGATGGCTGGTCTTCATGGCATGTCAACTTGCCCCAGCCGCCAGATAATCCCGCGCGATCTGGCGTGCAATCGGCGCGGCGGTCGCGGCATCCATGCCGGTTTGCAGGCGCGGGTCGTAAAGCATCTGCAACAGCAGTTCGTCATGCCGCGTCAGCAGCGCGAATTCCTCGTCATCGTTGAAGATCGAGGGGCGGGCGGCGGGGCTGTCATTGGCCAGTCCCATGCCTTGGGCCAGTTCTTCATGGATGCAGGCGGTGCGCATCAGGCTGGGATGCTCGGCGCGGATCATGGCCACGGCCTTGTTGTAGTTCGACCGGCCCGCCTCAAACGTGCCGATGACGACGCACAACTGGTCGCGCGGCAGGTTTTCGAAGGTCGAAAGCGTGGCTTGGGACATGCTGGGGATCAGGTCGCGCAGGGTCGCGGCATAGGCGCGGCGTTCTTCCTCGTGCAGGAACAGCACGCGGAAATTCGGGTCGCGGTCGGTGAATGTGATCGGCACGCCGGTCAGCCGGGACAGGCGCGCCGCGAAGGTCGTGACCGCGTTCAGATCGCGCAGCCGCTGGTCCGGCGGGACAAGATCGCCGAATTCGATCGACATGCGGATCGGCCCGTCCCAGCGGCGCAGGGTCGAGATCGTGCTGCGCGGGCGCTGGAAATCGCTGTCGTCGACATATTCGTTGAAAAGCGCGATCCGCACGAAGTTCCGCGCCAGTATCGTATCGGTGAAAGGCGTATCCGGCCCGCCACCATCGCCGCGCAACAGCCCCTGCGCCAGAAGCGACGCCTGCAGGCCTTCGTAATAGGCGGTCAGGGCGCGGCTTTCGGCGCTGGGCTCGGCCATTTCGGTCGGCTCTTGCGCAGGCTTTGCGGGGTCCGTTGTGGCGACGGGCTGCATGCCCGTCGCAAACTGGTCGCACCCCGCCAGCCCGGCCACAAGGGCAAGGCTGGCAAGCAGCGATCTGCGACCAGCACGCCCGATCACATCAGGCGCCGGCGGAGGTGCCGACGGTATCGCCCAGCCCGGTCTTCTTGGCCTTGGCGGCGGCGAGCGTGGTTTTCAGCTCTGCTTCCATCTTCTGCAACTCGACCTCGGCCTCGGCGCGCTTGCGCTTGCCTTCATCGGCGATTTCGAGGCTTTCGTTGATCGTGGCGATCAGGTTGGCGTTGGCCTCTTTCACGGCGTTGATGTCGAAGACGCCGCGTTCCATTTCCTCGCGGATGGTCTTGTTGGCCTGCCGCAGGTTGGCGGCATTGGCGGTCAGTAGTTCATTGGTCAGATCATTGGCATCCCGCACGGCCTCGGCGGCCTCGGCGCTGCGCTGGATCGTGACCGCCTGCGCCAGCTGGGTTTCCCACAAGGGCACAGTGTTCACGAGGGTCGAGTTGATCTTGGTGACAAGCGACTTGTCGTTTTCCTGCACCAGACGGATCGAGGGCAGGGACTGCATCGTCACCTGACGGGTCAGCTTGAGGTCATGCACGCGGCGTTCCAGATCGTCGCGGGCGGCGCGCAGGTCGCGCAATTCCTGCGCTTTCATCACGGCGGCGTCTTCGGGGGCGGCCTGCACCTCGGCCTCTTTGGCGGGGATGGTATTGGCGTCGAGATCGGCGATCTTGGCCCCGCCGGCGGCGATGTAGAGCCCCAGTTCGTCATAGAAGGCGAGGGTCTTGTCATAGAGCATATCGAGGCTTTCGATATCCTTCAGCAGCACATGTTCGTGGCGCAGAAGATCGTCGGTGATATGGTCGATCTGGCCCTGCACCTCTTCGAAGCGGGCGACGAATTTCGCCATCGGTGCGGCACGGCCCAACAGACGCTCCCACCAGCTTTGCTTGCGGCGCACGTCCAGTTCCGAGATCGAGAAACCACGGATCGTGGTCACGATGTTGCGCAACGAGTCACCGGCGGGGCCGACATCCTTGTTGCGCACACCGGCCAGCATCGACTGGCTGATCTGCTGCAATTCGGCCTGTGCGGACGAGCCGAACGAGACGATCGAATTGGTGTCGGAAATGTTGATTTCCGCCATCCGCCTTTCGATTTCGGCCGTTGTCGGCGCATCGGCCTGTTCGATCGTGATCAGCTCGCCTTTCGGTTCGGGAAGAACGACGGCTGTCACTTTCTCGACTTCGGCGAGGGCGGCTTCGGCTTTCTGGCGCACGTTTTCTGACATCAGCTAGAGTCCCTTGTTGTTGATGTGCACGCCTTCGCGCTGAAGGCGGTCACGCAATACGTTGATTTCGATATCCATGTCGCTGCGGTCGTCGAGCATCATCCGCTCGGTGCGGGCAGCAAAGTTCTTTTGCAGATCATCCAACAGCGCCTCATAGCTGGCGCGGGCGTCGGCGTCCTTGGTGCGGCGGTAGAGATCGACGAATTTCACCGTCGCATCGCGTGCGCCCATCAGGTAGACGCCCAGAAACTTGCGCGCGCCGGTCAGATCGCGGGGGTCTTCCTCGACGGTGCGGATCATCCGGCGGGCGATGGTCTGGAAATCCGCCACCCTCTCGGACAGGCGGCGGTCGTTCAGGGCGTCGATCTGGGATTTCATCGTGGTCAGATACGCCTCGGCCTCGTCCACGACACGGGCGACGCGGTCTTGCTGGAAGGCGTCGACGCCTTCCATCCCCTTGTTGGCCATCGGGTCGATGCCGAAGGTCGCGACATGCAGCACCAGTGCCGCAATCCCGTAAAGAACCGATCCGCCGATCCCGCTATCGCCCGTATAGGCGGCAATCGCGACGCCGATCCCCGTCAGGGCGGATGCCAGCATCTTGCGCGGGACCGCAGGGCGGCGGGCGACCTTGCGGGCATCATAGGCGGCCTCTGCCTCCAGCCCCTGTTGCAGCATCCATGCGGCCAGCGTCAGGACCGCGCCCCCGATCAGCGCCGTGATCAAGGTCACGGGCCCGCCCGCCAGCGACGAGACGACCAGCACGAGCCCCGGCAGGTAAAGCAGTTGCGCCCGGCGTCCGGCGGATTTGACCGCCCGCGCTTCCGCGGCGGCATCCGCGTCGCCCGGCCCTTGGGGGCTGTATTTTCCGCCGAACCGTTGCGCCATCACACCGACCCCAACAGGCCCGAGGTGACGCCGAAAAGCAGGATCAGCAGCAAGACATAGGTGATGCGGCTGAGATTTGCAGGCAACATGCCATCGTCCTTTCCGGCCGGAATTTCCCTCACGGCCCGCATTGTCCCAATCAGGGCCAAAAATGCAATCGCTACGGCGGCGATGAAGGCTGCAATCAGGATCAAACGGGCCATGTCATGTCACTTTGCCGATTTCTTCACACATGAGATAAGACGCTTGTAACGAATTTACGAGGTCGCAGGGTCCGGCACGACCCGCCGGTTGCCACCCAAAAGGTCGGCGATGGGCCTGTGCCGCAAGCAGAATGCACGATGACCCAACAGGAACAAGGGGTTAATCGCCGCGCTTTTTCCGCCTTGCGGGGGGGCGTTTGCGTTGCGGCGTGGGTTTGTCGGACAGGCCCAACTGGTCGCGGACGACGCGGGGGCGCAATTCCTCGACCTCGCCCGCCTTCAGCGCGCCAAGCTGGAATGGGCCGTAGCTGACACGGATCAGGCGATTGACGGTGACGCCGATCGCCTGCATCGCGCGGCGGATTTCGCGGTTCTTGCCTTCGCGCAAGGCAACCGTCAGCCAGGCATTCGCGCCCTGCTGGCGGTCGAAGGTCACGGTCATGGGCTGGTAGGTGATCCCTTCGACCGCGATTCCCTTGCGCAAAATCTCCAGCTTGTCCTCGCTGACTGCGCCGTTGATCCGCACACGGTAACGCCGCAGCCAACCGGTGCTGGGCAGTTCCAGCTTGCGTTTGACCTCGCCGTCATTGGTCAGCAGCAAGAGCCCTTCCGAGTTCAGATCGAGCCGCCCCACCGACATCACACGCGGCATGCCTTCGGGCAGGCTGTCGAAAACGGTCTCGCGGTCCTTTTCATCCCGTTCGGTCGTCACCAGACCCGCAGGCTTGTGATAAAGCCACAGACGCGGCGGATCGGGCTCGCCCACCTCTTTGCCATCCACCACGATCCGGTCCTTGCCGGTGACATTCAGCGCAGGCGAGGTGATCACCTTGCCGTTCACGCTGACGCGGCCTGCTTCGATCATGCGCTCGGCCTCGCGGCGGCTGGCGACGCCCGCGCGGGAAAGGACTTTGGCGATACGCTCGCCGGTGGATGGGGTGTCGGTGGTCATACCGATGCCATAAGCGCGGGAGGGGGCGCTTGCAATGATCTTGCGGTGACGGGGCGGTGCGGGCATGACAGGAACATGGAGTTCCGCAGCCACATGCATATCGCCATGGACGAGGCCCGCGCCGCCGCCGCGCGGGGCGAGGTGCCCGTGGGTGCCGTGATCGTGGGGCCGCAGGGTGTGGTGGCGCAGGCCGGCAACCGCACGCGCGCGTTGAACGACCCCACCGCCCATGCCGAGATACTGGCGATCCGCGCCGCCTGTGCCGCACTGGGGCAGGAAAGGCTGGCGGGATATGATCTTTACGTGACGCTGGAACCTTGCCCGATGTGCGCCGCCGCGATCAGCAACGCGCGGATTGCGCGGCTTTACTACGGGGCCGCCGATCCCAAGTCGGGCGGTGTGGCGCAGGGACCGAAGGTGTTTTCCCATCCCCAATGCCACCATGCCCCCGAGATCTATGACGGGCTGGATGCGGCCGCGTCCGAGGCGCTGCTCAGGGACTTTTTCGCCGCCAAGCGATAGCAATTCCTCGTCGAGGAATTGCCGCCAAAGTCTCGTCGAGACTTTGGGCGCTAGATTTCGATGGTCACCATCACTGCGGGCGTTTTCACATCCACCTCGGGCAGCGCATCGACCAGCGGCTGCGCGGTTTGCGCCAGCAGCGGGAAGGTCTGGTAATGGCTGGGGATCACCGTCTTGAAGTTGAAATAGCGCTTGGCCGCATAGGCCGCGCCCACCATCCCCATCGTGTAATGTCCGCCACAGCACAGGATACCGATGTCGGGGTTATAGAAATCCCCCATCCAGTCCATATCGGCCATGATATCGGTGTCGCCCGAGACATAGATCATATGCCCCTCGCCCTTGATCATGTATCCCGCCTCGGTCCCTGCATAGGTTGACCCGACAGAGGACGAATGCGAGGCCGGCACCATCGAGACATGCGCCCCCGCCAGATCGACCGTGCCGCCCTTGTTGAAATCGAGTGTCTCATGGGCGCTGAAAATGCCGCAAAGCTCGGGGATGCCGACGACCACGGCGCCGGTGTCCTTGGCGATCGCGTCCACTTCGGAGGTATGGTCGAAATGGCCGTGGGTCAGCAGGATGTGGGTCGCACCGGCGATGGCCGCCGCACGGTGCTCATCGGGAAAGCCGGGGTTGCCTTCCAGCCATGGATCGACCAGCAGCACCGCGCCTGCGATCTCGATCCGGAAACTTGCGTGCCCAAGCCAGGTGATTTTCATGGTGTCCCTCCTAAGTTGCCCTGGAAGGATAGGCCAAGCGCGCGAGGGTGCAAATGAATTGGACAGAGCAATTCGACGGCTATTGCGAAAGAACCGACCTGACCTACTGGTCCGAGCCGATCAACGCGGTCACCAACCTTGCATTCATCATCGCGGCCCTTCTGTTCTGGCGGCCAAGCGCGGGCATCCCGCTGGCACGCGCGTTGACCGTGATCCTGTTCCTGATTGGCCTCGGCAGCTATTTGTTCCACACCCATGCAACGGCCTGGGCGGCGCTGGCCGATGTGCTGCCCATTGCCGCCTTCATTCTGGTCTATCTCTTCGCGGTCAACCGCGATGTGGTGGGATTGAACGGCTGGTTCGCCTTCTCGGCCACCTGCCTTTTCGTGCCATATGCCGTCGCTGTCGTCTGGGTGACATCGCAACTGCCGTTCTTCAATATCTCGGGCTTTTACTGGACGGTGCCGCTGCTCTTGTGCATCTACGCGGTCCCTTTGCGCCACAAGCCGGGAATCGCCCGCGGCTTCCTGACCGGTGCCGCGATCCTGTCGCTGTCGATCACGCTGCGGTCGGTCGATGAAATCCTGTGCGATACCCTGCCTTTGGGCACACATTTCCTGTGGCACATTCTCAATGGGGTGATGCTGGGCTGGATGATCCATGTTTACATCCGCCATATGCTTGCGAGCGGTGCCATGCGGCGCTAAACGCTGTCGGAAGTCTTACCGGAGAGTTTCCCCATGTCGATCGACACAGAAACCGCCCGCCGCGTGGCCAAGCTGGCCCGTATCAAGGTGGAAGAAGACGCGCTGCCCGCGCTCGCATCCGAATTCAACGCGATCCTCGGCTTTATCGCGCAGCTGAGCGAAGTCGACGTCGAGGGTGTGGAACCGATGACATCCGTCACCCCCCAGCGCCTGAAGCGGCGCGCGGATGTCGTGACTGACGGAAACCAGCAAGAGGCGGTCCTGAAGAACGCGCCCGACGCCCGTGAGGGGTTCTTTGCCGTGCCGAAGGTGGTGGAATAATGTCTGATCTGACCAAACTGACCATCGCGCAGGCCCGCGACGCCATGCGCAAGGGCGACACCACCAGCGCCGAGATCACGGCGGCCTGTCTGACCGCCATCGAAGGCGCGGAGGCGCTGGGCGCTTTCGTGCATCACACACCCGAGATCGCGACCGCGCAGGCCAAGGCCGCCGATGCGCGCATCAAGGCAGGCGACGCGCCCGCCATGTGCGGTATCCCGCTGGGGATCAAGGACTTGTTCTGCACCAAAGGCGTGCCAAGCCAGGCGGCCTCGCGCATTCTCGAAGGCTTTCGCCCGGAATACGAATCCACCGTGACAACGCAGCTTTTCGATGCCGGTGCCGTGATGCTGGGCAAGTTGAACATGGACGAATTCGCCATGGGCTCGTCCAATGAAACCTCCGCTTACGGCAATGCCGTGAACCCGTGGAAGGTGGATGACCGCGCGCTGACACCGGGGGGATCGTCGGGCGGGTCGGCCTCTGCCGTGGCCGCCGACCTCTGCCTTGCGGCGACCGGCACCGATACCGGCGGCTCGATCCGCCAGCCTGCGGCCTTTACCGGCATCACGGGGCTGAAGCCGACCTACGGGCGGGTGTCGCGCTGGGGCATTGTTGCCTTTGCCTCGTCGCTCGATCAGGCGGGGCCGATGACCAAGGATGTGCGCGACTGCGCGATCATGTTGCAGGCGATGTGCGGCCATGACCCGAAAGACAGCACCAGCGCCGATCTGCCGGTGCCCGATTTCGAGGCCGCGCTGACCGGCGACATCAAGGGCAAGACCATCGGGATCCCGAAAGAATACCGCATGGACGGGATGCCTGACGAGATCGAAAAGCTCTGGGCTGACGGCACCGCGATGCTGAAGGACGCAGGCGCGAAAATCGTCGATATCAGCCTGCCGCACACGAAATACGCGCTGCCTGCCTATTACGTGATCGCCCCCGCCGAGGCCTCGTCCAACCTTGCGCGCTACGATGGTGTGCGTTTCGGCCACCGCGCCAAGCTGGCCCAGGGCGACGGCATCACCGAGATGTATGAAAAGACCCGCGCCGAAGGCTTCGGGGCCGAGGTGCAGCGCCGCGTGATGGTGGGGACCTATGTCCTGTCCGCCGGATTCTACGACGCCTATTACAACCGCGCCCGCAAGGTGCGCGCGCTGATCAAGCGCGACTTCGATCAGGTCTTCGCCGATGGTGTCGATGCGATCCTGACACCGGCGACGCCTTCGGCCGCCTTCGGTCTGGGCGAGATGACGGATGCGGACCCGATCCAGATGTATCTCAACGATGTTTTCACAGTGACCGTCAACCTTGCCGGTCTGCCCGGGATCGCTGTGCCGACCGGGATCGACAAGCAGGGGCTGCCGCTGGGATTGCAGTTGATCGGACGGCCTTGGGAAGAGGGTGATTTGCTCAACACAGCCTATGCGCTCGAGCAGGCCGCCGGATTTGTGGCCAAGCCGTCGAAGTGGTGGTAATGTCGTCCAAAAGATGAGACAGGCTTGGCAGTAGGTGCGATGAAAACCGGAATTCTTCTTGTGACGGTGCTTGTGGGTCTTGCAGCCTGCGCGCCGACGGTCGTGACACCGCCGCGGGGCATCGGCTTTGACGATGCGACCGATCGCGCGATCCGCGATGCGCAATTGTCCTCGCCTCAGTCCATCGTGCCGCAGGCGCAGGTGAACAGCATCCCCGGCACCTCGCCCATCGCGATTGCGCAAGGCCGGACGGCTGCGCCACAGGGTGGCGTGCAGACCAGCGATCTTGCAGCGGCGGGCATCGGCAGCGGCCAGAACCTTGGCGGCGATCCGAACCGCGTGCAGGGGCTCGATGCAAGCCCGAACAACCCCGCGCCGCAGCTTGCCGGTGGCGGCGCAAGCCTGTCGGACGAACAGAACTTCGATGCCGTCGCCAGCCGCGAAACCATCGAAAGCGATGCCGAGCGCCGCGCCGCACAGGCCGCGATCCGCCAGCAGGTGGAACCGACCGCCCTGCCGGATCGTCCGGCGAATGTCGGGCCCAATATCGTCGAATACGCGCTGAATGCGCCGAACGTGAAGGGTCAGGAATGGTATAGCCGTTCGCTTTTGACCACGCAGGGGCGGTTCCAGCGCAATTGTGCCGAATATCGCACCGATGATGACGCGCAGCGTGATTTCCTTGCCCGTGGCGGGCCAGAGATCGACCGGCGCGGGCTGGACCCTGATGGCGACGGTTTCGCCTGTGGCTGGGATCCCGCGCCCTTCATCGCGGCCTTCCGCAACTGAGACTGACAACCAAGGCCTCGCCCAACTGCGGGCCAAGGCGTGACGGCGCGGTGCCCGACATCGTGGTGATCCACTATACCGCCATGCAGACGGCTGCGGCGGCTGTCGATACGCTCTGCAACCCTGAAACACAGGTGTCCGCCCATTATCTGATTGCCGAAGACGGGCAGGTGATGGCCCTTGTTCCCGAAGACCAGCGGGCATGGCATGCGGGCGCAGGCGCATGGGGCGATGTGACGGATGTCAACAGCCGCGCAATCGGGATCGAGCTGGCCAATACCGGTCTGGCACCTTTTGCGGCACCCCTGATGGATGCGCTGACCGACCTGTTGCGCGGTATCATGCGGCGCTGGGCTATTCCGCCGGAACGGGTGATCGGCCATTCCGACATGGCTCCGGGCCGCAAGATCGACCCCGGGCCGCGCTTTGACTGGCAGAGACTTGCGCGTGAGGGGCTGGCGATCTGGCCGCAACCGGTGCCCGACAGCGATCTGGACGACGCGGGCTTTGTCGCCCTGATGCACCGCTTCGGCGTGACGGCAACGGACGATCCCGATCTTCTGCTGCGGACCCTGCGCTTGCGGTTCCGCCCCCGCCATGAAGGGCCGCGCGATCCGGTTGATGCCGCCATCATCCGCGACCTCGCCACACGCTTCCCCGTTGACGGGCGCGCGCCAAGCGCCTAACTGCCGCCTTGCGCGGATGGCTGGATGACTGCGGGCCCGCAAGGGATCGAGGAAAGTCCGGACTCCACAAAGCACGGTGCCGGGTAACGCCCGGCGGGGGTAACCCCAGGGAAAGCGCCACAGAGAACAGACTACCCGGGTCCGCCCGGGAAAAGGTGAAACGGTGGGGTAAGAGCCCACCGCGCGGGTGGCAACACCGGCGGCATGGCAAGCCCCACCGGGAGCAATGCCAAATAGGGACCGCGCGCGGTGGTGATCCTGCTTGCAGGATATCAGCCGCAGGCAGGCTTGAGGCCGAGCGGTCCGGGTTGGCAGCTAGAGGGTGTCTGGTAACAGGCACTCCAGATGAATGGTCATCCACCTGTTTCGGCAGGGGACAGAATCCGGCTTACAGGTCATCCGCGCATATTCCCCCGCCTGAGGCGGGTTTGCGGTTGACTCGGCCCCCGCCAGAGGTAAAAGGCAGCTTCAATCGAGATTCATGCGCAGTGCCGATACCGGCCCGCAATCAGGAGAGATGAGACATGGCGAAGCCAACCACCATCAAGATCCGCCTGAACTCCTCTGCGGGGACCGGGCATTTCTATGTGACGAAAAAGAACGCACGCACGATGACGGAAAAAATGGTCATCAAGAAATACGACCCCGTTGCGCGCAAGCACGTCGACTACAAGGAAGGCAAGATCAAGTAAGGATCTGCCCGCCGGGACAGTGAGAAGGCCGCGCTTTGGCGCGGCCTTTTGCGTTTCAGGGGCGCTGCCCCTCGCGGCCCCTGGCCGCTCACCCCGGAGTGTCGGGGGAGAAAGAAGTCACAAGAGCCATGCGACGAGCAATGCCAGCAGCAACAGGGCCTGCGCCGTGAAGGTCAGGATCATCCCGTAGAAGCGCAGGGTCCAATGCGTGCCGTCGATGGCGAAATAGGCGCCATGCATCACGCGGCCCGTCATCAGGACAAGCGCGGCCGACCAGAGCAAAATCAAGGGCGCGCCCTGCAATTCGGCCAGTCCCATCACGATCAGCGCGATCGGCAATTGTTCGGCCGCGTTGCCATGCCCGCGGATCGCCTTGGCCAACACGCGGTCGTTGTTGTCGCCCAGCACGACCCCGCCCCGCCGCCGCAACCGGATCACCTGCGCTGTCAGCAGTAGCAAGAGGGCGCCTGCGAAAATCGCGGTCAGGGATGTGACAGGAAGTGCGATGCCGCTCATGTTGTCCTCGCAAAAGAAAAGGGGCCGATGTCGCCATCAGCCCCCAATCGCGTGGTGTGTTCAAGCCTTAGTCGCGGTTGCCGAACAACTGCAGCAGGAACATGAACATGTTGATGAAGTTCAGGTAGAGGTTCAGTGCGCCCATGATGGCCGCCTTGCCCAGCCATTCCTGATCGCCGTGCTGCGCATGGGCGACGTATTCGCTCTTGATGCGCTGGGTGTCATAGGCGGTCAGACCGGCGAAGATCAGCACACCGAGGATCGAGATCGCGAACATGATCGCGGGCGACTGCAGGAACAGGTTGACGATCATCGCGACCAGCAGGCCGATCACGCCCATCACAAGGAAGGTGCCCCAACCGGACAGGTCCTTCTTGGTGGTGTAGCCATAGAGGCTGAGGCCCGCGAAGGCGATCGAGGTGATCAGGAACACGTTGGCGATCGACAGGCCGGTGAAGGCCACGAAGATCCACGACAGCGACAGGCCCATCACGGCCGCAAAGACATAAAAGAAGGTCTGCGCCGCAGCCGCCGAGAAGCGGTTGATCATCGCGCCGAAGCCGAAGACCATCGCCAAGGGTGCGAACATGACGATCCAGCCCAGGATGTTGGGCGACAGGGTGATCGGATCACGGAACATCCCCAGCAGGGCGGGCGATGTGCCCACGGCCCATGCCACGGCAAAGGTGATCAGCATGCCTACGGACATCGTGCCGTAGACCTTGTTCATGTGGGCGCGCAGCCCTTCATCGATAGCGGCCGTGCGGACCCCGCCGACCGTTCTTACTGTCTCGTATTGAGCCATAGTGACCTCCAAAATAATCAGCGGCGCCGCTCGCCGGCATCCTTGGGCAGGATATTGGCAGCGACACCGCTATTTTCAAGATCAACTTGCGCAGAACCGACCCATTCCGACCGTTTTGGGCGGGAATGTCGCAGGCTTTGTGGCAAAGGGCTTAACGGCGCCAGTGTGCGGGCACATCCCATGGGGCGCGGGCCGCTTCGGCAAGGGCGGCGGATTCGGAGATGCCGATATCACTGAGCAGATGCGCGGGCAGGTCGGCAAGCGTCTTGCGCTGGCGGCTGACGGCGGCCATGTCGCGCAAGGCGTTGAACAACCCGAAGGCAGGGTGGGTGGCGGCCATATGGCCCGCGGTGTGGTGGATGGAACGGCTCATGTCATATCTCCTATCGTGATGCTTTGATGCCCTCTCATTTCAATGATTGATAGATAGGATGGATTATGCCATAAGAGAAACGAATAGTTTTGAATTCTATCATCAAGGTTTGTGATATGCCGCGAAATCTCGATCTGACAGCGCTGCGGTCTTTCGTGGCCGTGGCCGACAGTGGCGGTGTGACGCGCGCGGCGGGCATGCTAAACCTGACGCAATCGGCGGTGTCGATGCAGCTCAAGCGGTTGGAAGAGGCGCTGGACCAGACGCTGCTTGACCGCTCGGCCCGCGCGATTGCCGTGACACCGGCGGGCGAGCAGTTGCTTGGGTATGCGCGCAAGCTGCTCAAGATCAATGACGAGATCTTCAGCAGGCTGACAGCGACCGATTACGAGGGCGAGCTGCGCCTGGGTGTTCCCCACGACATCATCTATCCGGCGATCCCTGCGGTGCTGAAACGCTTTGCCGCCGAATTTCCGCGCATGAACGTGCGCCTGATTTCGGCCCCGACGCGCAAGCTGCTGGATATGTTCTCGCGCGGCGAGGTCGACCTGATCCTGACGACCGAGGAAAACTGTGGGCCGGGCGGCAAGGTTCTGGTGGAACTGCCGCTCTTGTGGATCGGCGCGCTGAACGGCACGGCCTGGCGCAAGACGCCGCTGCCGATTGCGTTTTGCAGCAACTGCATTTTCCGCAGCGGTGTGCTGCGGGCGCTGAATGCCAATGGCAACGACTGGTATATGGCGGTGGATTCCGAGATGGACAATGCGGTCGAGGCGGCGGTCAGTGCCGATCTGGCCGTGCATGTGGCGCTGAAGGGCAGCCTGCCGCCCCATACCGAGGTGATCGAGCACGGGGGGCTGCTGCCACCGTTGAAGACGCAGAACATCAACCTCTATGTGCTGGAACCCGATAACCACCCCAGCAAGATCATGGCCGAGATCGTCAGCCACGCCTATGCGATGCCGCCTGCCATGCCCAAGCTGGTTACGGTGTGACGACGACCTTGCCGGTGGATTTGCGGCTGCGCACCAGTTCCAGCGCCTCGGACGCCTGATCGAGCGGCAGGATATGGCTGATATGGGGTGTCAGCCGTCCCGCCGCGTGCCAGTCCATCAGTTCGGCAAGGCTGTCGGTCAGGGCGGCGGCGTCGAATTTCAGATAGCCGCCCCAGTAGAAACCGATCACCGTGATGTTCTTGACCAGAAGGATATTGGCGGGGATTTGCGGAACATCGCCGCTGGCAAAACCGATCACGATGACGCGCGCCTCGCGGTTGCAGGCCCCGAGCGCTGCGGTAAAGGCCGCGCCGCCCACCGGATCATAGACCACGTCGGCACCGCCAAGTGCCTTCACCGCCGATTTGATGTCCTCGGCATCGCTGTCGATCAGGTGATCGGCACCAGCCGCCTTGGCCACGGCCAGTTTGTCGGCCCCGCGCGCCACCGCGATGACCCTTGCGCCCATCGCCTTGCCGATCTCGACCGCCGTCAGGCCGACACCGCCGGCAGCGCCCAAGACCAGAAGCGTCTCGCCGGGTTGCAACCTCGCGCGGCGGGTCAGCGCCAGATGCGAGGTGCCATAGGCGACCATGAAGCCCGCCGCCGTGGCGTCATCCATCGTTGCGGGCACCGCGCGGCAAAGGTCGGCCGGAAAGACACCGCGTTCGGCCAGACCGCCCTGGCCGCCAAAGACCGCGACACGGGTTCCGATGGCGGGCGTCGTCACCCCTTCGCCGTGCGCGATCACCGTTCCGCAAACCTCCATCCCCAGTGTGAAGGGCGGCGGGGGCGTGTCCTGATAGCGCCCCGTGGCCATCAGCAGATCGGCGAAATTGATCCCGCAAGCCGCGATCTCCAGCAGAACTTCCCCAGCGTCAGGTGAGGGTGCGTCGATCGTTTCAACCTGTGGCGGTGCGTCGAACGCGGCGACTTGAAAAGCGCGCATGGGCTGGCTCCCGGTATCATTAAGGTGATGTTAAGGGTTATGCGGGCACAGTGGCGCGAAGTAAATCGCCATGAACACCTCCGGTCAGGCCAAACGTCGTCCCCTACCTATACTTAAGTTCAGTGGCGCGCCTGCAACCGTTGCGTGTTACACTGTTCCATGTTCACAGTAGCCGCATCGTATGAATCTGGCGACGCGGTTGTGTCTTGACTGTTTGGCCAATCAGACCGTGGATTTTCCCCGGTCGTGAAGAGTGAGGAAGTGAAATGAAACACCCGGTAGACGTCCATGTAGGCAAGCGGATCCGGCACCGTCGCTGGATGAACGGCACCACCCAGCAACAGCTTGCCGAGGCTGTGGGGATCAAGTTTCAGCAAATTCAAAAGTACGAGACAGGTATGAACCGCGTCAGCGCCTCGCGTTTGTGGGATATCGCTAACGTATTGAATGTGCCTGTTTCTTTCTTCTTCGAAGGTCTAGACGAGGCCAGCAAGCCAGCGGCGAAAGCCAATGACCTGCCGGGTGATATCCTGACCGATAAAGAGGCGCTGGAACTGCTGCGCTCTTACTATGCGATCCCCGAAAACCAGCGGCGTCGCCTGTTCGATCTCGCCCGTGTCCTGAGCGAGGCGGCCTGAAAGCCCCGCTGACCACTTGACCTTGTGATGCGGCAAAGGCTACCGCCTGATGCAGGCCAACTGCACAGGCGAGGTGCCGCATGACAGTCGACGAAGCTACCCGCAACGCGCTCAGGCAGGTCGCCCATGCGCTTGCCGATGTCGCAAGACCCGCCACATTGGCATATTTCCGCGCATCGGGACTGGTGGCCGAGGACAAGGGGACAGGCCGGTTTGACCCCGTCACCAAGGCCGATCGGGCGGCCGAGACCGCCATGCGCGAGGTTCTGGCGAAACTGCGCCCGCAGGATGCCGTTCTGGGCGAGGAATACGGGCCGACCGGGGGCAGCAGCGGCCTGACATGGGTGCTGGACCCGATCGACGGCACGCGCGGCTATATCAGCGGCACCCCGACTTGGGGTGTGCTGATCGCGGTCTCGGACGCAGGTGGTCCGCTTTACGGGATCATCGACCAACCCTACATCGGCGAGCGTTTCAGCGGCGGCTTCGGCGAGGCTGTCGTCACTGGCCCGATGGGTGAAACGCCCCTGTCCGTCGCGGCACCCCGTCCGCTGTCCGAGGCGACGATCCTGACCACCTTTCCCGAAGTCGGCACGCCGGACGAAGGGCGCGCCTTTCACGCCGTCGCCTCCAGCTGCCGCCTGACCCGCTATGGCATGGACTGCTACGGCTATGCGCTGCTCGCCGCCGGTCAGGTCGATCTGGTGATCGAGGCGGGCCTGCAAAGCTATGACATCCAGGCACCCATCGCGGTGATCGAGGCGGCAGGCGGGATCGTGACGAACTGGGACGGCGGGCCGGCGAAGGATGGCGGCCGCGTCATCGCCGCCGCCAATCCCGCGATCCATGCCGAGGCGATTGCGATCCTGCGCGGGTCGATCGAGGGCTGACATCCCGATCCGTCACGGGGGGGGGTCATCGTCCGTTCCTCGCAGGTCGGTGGATCATGGCCGAGGGCCGGATCGTTTCCTTTGATCCGGGCTGCCCTACGTCTGTCCCGAACAGCCTTGCGCGGAAACACGCCAACGGCCACCGATAGGTCAAACTGTGGCCACATTGGCCGGGATATTGGCAGGCCGAAGAGCAAGAAAGCCCAGACATGAAGATCCTGCTTGCCATAGCCCTTTGTTTCAGCCTGTCCGGATGCCTGATCATCGCCGGTCCCATGAACGTCAGCGCCGCTGCGACCATGGGCCCCTCATCGACGATGGCGGTCCGGTCGACCAACAGCTTCACCACGCGGCTCAATGGCTTTCGTGCCGAGAACGGGATCGCCGCCGTGCGGCAAAGCACCGTGCTGACCCGCGCCGCACAGGCCCATGCCGAGGATATGAACCGGCGCAACTACTTTTCGCACCGTTCGAACGGCGGGCCGAACGGGACCGGGCTGATCGCCCGCGCGCGCTCGGCCGGATGCAACGTGCGGTCCGTGTCCGAGAATATCGCGCGGGGCCAGAAAGACGAAATCGCGGTTCTGACGTCATGGAAGAACTCGCCCGGGCACCGGCGCAACATGTTGGGCCGTGGCATGACGGAATACGGGCTGGGCCGGTCCGGCGACGTCTGGGTGATGATGTTCTCGAACGGCTGCTAGCCGGCGCGACGGCCCGCGATCCAGACATCCCTGATCGCGCGGTCATCGCCCATCATGATGGTGGGAAACAGCGCATCCCAGATATCCATCGCGCGCTCCGCCCGTTGCGCGATCGCCGGTGTCGAGGCAAGGTCCAGCACCGTGATATCCGCCATCGCCCCGACCCCCAGATGTCCGATCTGCCGTCGCATCTTCAGCGCCGCGGCTGACCCTTCGGTGGCCAGCCAGATCAGTTGCGAGGGATGCAGCGCGACGCCGCGTAGCTGTGCTACCTCATAGGCCGTCGCCATGGTGCGCAGCATGGAAAAGGACGATCCCCCGCCGGTATCCGTGGCCAGTCCGGTTGCAATCCCGCGCTGGGCCAATCCCGCCGCATCGAACAGCCCCGACCCGATGAACAGGTTGGAGGTCGGGCAATGCACCACGGCGGCTCCCACCTCGGCCAGCCGGTCGATCTCGCGCGGGTCCAGATGGATCGCGTGGCCGTAAAGGCCGTTCGGTCCCAAGAGGCCGAAGGCCTCGTAGGTATCAAGATAATCCCGCGCCTGCGGGAACAGGTCGCGCATCCATGCGATCTCGGGCAGTTGCTCGGACAGATGGGTCTGCATCAGGCAATCGGGATATTCGGCCCAAAGCGCGCCCAGGGCCGCCAGTTGGTCGGGCGTCGATGTGGGCGAAAACCGTGGCGTGATCGCGTAAGAGGCCCGTCCGACCCCGTGCCATTTCTCAAGCAGGGCCTTGCTGTCGTCATAGGCCGATTGCGCCGTGTCGCGCAAATTGTCGGGCGCGTTGCGGTCCATGCAGGTCTTGCCTGCGATCACCGCCATATTGCGCTGCGCCGCCGCCTCGAAGAAGGCATCCACGCTTTCGTGGTGGATCGTGCAAAAGCTGGCCAGCGTCGTGGTGCCATGCGCCAGCGCCAGATCCAGCGTCCGGCCTGCGATCCGGTCGGCATAGGCCTTGTCAGCGAAACGCGCTTCTTCGGGGAAGGTATAGGTGTTCAGCCAGTCGATCAGCTGTTTTCCCCAGCTCGCGATCATCGCCGTCTGGGGATAATGCATATGCGCATCGACGAACCCCGCCGAGATCAGGGCATCGCCGTAGTCCGTGACCTCGGCGTCCGGATGGGCCGCCCGCAAGGCCGCAGCATGTCCGACCTCTGCGATGCGGTCACCCGCGATCAGCACCCCGCCGCCAGAGTCGAAGGCAACCGCATCCGCCCAGTCATCGGTGAAGGGATTGCCGGAAAAACCCAGCGTCTGCCCCAGAAGTAATCGCTTTGTCATGCCCGCAGCATATGGGTGGCGCTGGCCGGGGTAAATCGCCGAATGGCGTTGTCTGCACGGGGCAGATGCGTATGCTGCAAGGGCGAACAGGGGCGATCATGACCGAAGAACCACTTGAAACCGAAGACGAAGCCTGGGGCGTGAACGAGCGGCTTTTGGCCGATGTCCGCGCGGCGGTCGAGGCCGGTGACGGCGCGACCCTGTCGGCGCTTCTCGACGATCGCCACGCGGCCGATATCGCGCACCTGCTGGAACAGATCGACGCGCGCGAACGCCGCGACCTGCTGACCGCATGGCCGGGCAATCTGGACGGCGAAATCCTGTCGGAACTGACCGAATCCTTGCGCGAAGAGGTGATCGAGCAGCTTAACCCCGCCGAACTGGCCGAGGCCGTGCGCGATCTCGACAGCGACGATGTGGTCGATCTGGTCGAATACCTGGACGAGGAACAGCAGTCCGCGGTGCTGCAGGCGCTGGATGCCAGCGACCGCGTGGTCATCGAACAGGCGCTGACCTACCCCGAGGAATCCGCCGGGCGCCACATGCAGTCCGAACTGGTCCGCGCGCCGGAACACTGGACCGTGGGCGAGACGATCGACTATTTGCGCTCTGACGTGGTTCTGCCGGACCAGTTCTACCACATCATCCTTGTCGATCCGCGTCTGAAGGCCGTGGGCTATGTCTCTTTGGGCCGGGTCCTCAGCCATCCGCGCGCGACGCCGCTGAAAGACCTGACCGAGGACAGCTTCCGCACCTTCCATGTCGAACAGGACGTGGAAGAGGTGGCGCAGGCCATCAACCACTATCACATGATCACGGCACCCGTTGTCGACAGCGACGACCGCGTGGTCGGGGTCATCACCATCGACGACGCGATGATGTTTCTGGACGAGGAACACGAAGAGGACCTGTTGCGCCTTGCCGGTGTCGGTGAAGGCAGCCTCTCGGACAGCGTGCTTGAAACCAGCCGACAGCGCGTGCCCTGGCTGACGGTCAATCTCTTTACGGCGATTCTCGCCTCGCTTGTCATCGCGATCTTCGAAGAGACGATCGCGGGACTGGTGGCGCTTGCCGTTCTGATGCCGATCGTGGCGTCCATGGGGGGCAATGCGGGCACCCAGTCGCTGACCGTTGCGGTGCGGGCCCTTGCCACCCGTGACCTGACCACCGCGAACGTCTGGCGGGTGATCCGGCGCGAGGTGCTGGTCGGACTGATCAACGGCGTGATCTTTGCCGTGATCATGGGGGCCGTGGGTATGGTCTGGTTCGGCGCGCCCTTGTTGGGGCTGGTCATTGCGGTGGCGATGGTGATCAACCTTGTCATTGCGGGCCTCTCTGGCGCGGGCATTCCGGTTCTGCTGGAAAAACTGGGCTTCGACCCTGCGCTGGCCTCGGGCACCTTCGTGACCACTGTCACGGATGTCGTGGGCTTTTTCGCCTTTCTGGGCCTTGCCAGTCTGATCCTGCTGTGATGGACAAATCCGCCGCACGAGAGGCCGCCTTCATCCGCCGCAAGGCCGCGCATCGCCCGGATGCGGCGACGGCTGGCTATCTGAGCGAGGTGCTCGCCGGATATCGCGGTGTGCCTTTGGCGGGCTATATGCCGATGCGGACCGAAATCGACCCGCTGCCCGCCATGGCAGAGGCCGCGGCCCACGGTCCGGTGGGCGTGCCGATCATCATGGCGCGGGCAACCCCGCTGAGGTTTCGGCTTTGGGAACCGGACTGTGCCCTGATCGAGGGCGCATTCGGGGCCAGGATCCCCGAAAGCGGCGACTGGATGGTCCCGCAGATCCTGATCGTGCCGCTGGTGGCCTTCACCCGTGCGGGCGGGCGGCTTGGTTATGGCGGGGGCTTCTATGACCGGACGCTGGAACAGTTGCGCGCCGCGCAACCCACCATGGCCATCGGTTTCGCCTATGCCGCGCAGGAAGACCCTGATCTGCCGCTCGAGCCGACCGACCAGCCGCTTGATCTGATCGTGACGGAACAGGGCATCATCACGCCCTGATCTTTACTCCGCTTCCGCGAAGGCCGCCATCACCTCGTCCGAGGCCTCAAAATTGGCGGTCACGCGCTGCACGTCGTCGTCTTCTTCCAGCGTATCGAGCAGCTTCATCAGCTTGGTCAGACCCTCGCCATCCACCTCTGTCGCGATGTTGGGTTTCCAGATCAGCTTGGTCGAGAGGGATTCGCCCAAAGTCTCTTCCAATGCGGTCGCCACCTCGTTCAGATCGGTGTCCGCACAGAAGATCACATGGCTTTCCTCGTCCGACTGGACGTCTTCCGCGCCCGCCTCGATCGCCGCCATCATCACGGTGTCGGCGTCACCCGCCGAAGCGGGATAGACCACCTCGCCCTTGCGGTCGAACATGAAGCCGACGGACCCCGTCTCGCCCAGGTTCCCGCCGTATTTGGAAAACGTCGAGCGCACGGTGGATGCGGTGCGGTTGCGGTTGTCTGTCATCGCCTCGACGATGACGGCGACACCGCCGGGGCCGTAGCCTTCGTAGCGGATTTCCTCATAGGTATCGGCATCGCCGCCTTGCGACTTCTTGATCGCGCGCTCGATCACGTCTTTCGGCATCGAGCTTGCCTTGGCCTCTTTCACGGCCAGCCGCAGGCGCGGGTTCTTGTCGGGATCGGGGTCGCCCATCTTGGCGGCCACGGTGATTTCCTTGGACAGTTTCGAAAACAGCTTCGAGCGCAGTTTGTCCTGCCGCCCCTTGCGGTGCTGGATATTCGCCCATTTCGAGTGGCCGGCCATGAAAACCCTCATCATGCATACGGAAATTTGCGTCTCTATAGGGCATCCCGCGCCTCCCCCGCAACCCCGCCTAAAGCGGCCAGATGAAGGGGATGAAGAAGGACACGATCGGTGCAAGCGTCACGTTCAGAGGAATCCCGAACTTCAGGAAATCGGTGAACTTGTAGCCGCCGGGCCCATAGACCAGCGTGTTGGTCTGATACCCGATGGGGGTTGCGAAACTGGCGCTGGCCGCGATCATGACCGCCACGACCAGAGGGCGCGGATCAACGCCCAGGGCGCTGGCCAGACCGATGGCAATCGGCGTCATCACCACCGCCACCGCATTGTTCGACACCACTTCGGTCAGGAAACTTGCCAGCGAGTAGACAACCAGCACGACCAGAAACGGCGGCAGCACCATCATCACCGGTGACAGCGCATTGGCGATCATCGCAACCGCGCCCGACGATTCCAGCGCCGACCCGACCCCGAGCATCGCGAAGATCAGCGCCAGAAGGCGGCCATCGACAAAGGAAAACGCCTCGTCCGCGTCGATGCAGCGCGTGACCAGCACCAGCGTGACGCCAAGCATCGCTAGCAGCAGGATCGGGGCGACGCCCAGTGCGGCAAGAACGACAATCGCCAAAAGGGCGCCGATGGCCACCGGTGCACGCTCGCGCCGATAGGCCCGCTGCGAGGCTTCCGAGACATCGCCGAGGTTCATGTCCTCGGCAAGACGCTGGATATCCTCGGGCGCGCCCTCCAGCAGGATCGTATCGCCCACGCGAATGACGATATCGTCGATCTGCTGGCTGATATTGGCATCCCGCCGGTGCACCGCCAGCGGATAGACCGCATAGCGCCGCCGCAGCCGCATCGTGCCCATGCGCCGCCCGACCATCTTGCAGTTGGGGGTGATCAGCACTTCGACGGTCTTGGTCTCGACCGCCGAAAGCTGATCCACGCGGCGCAGTTCCTTGTTCTTCTGCAGCGACAGAAGCTCGGTCATCTCGGTGCGCAGCACCACGCGGTCGCCCACTTCCAGCGTCACCTCTTTGAGGTTCCGCCGCAGCGACCGGTCGCCGCGCACCACGTCGATCAGGCGCACACCGTCGCGTTTGAAAAGCTGCACATCCGTGACCTCGCGCCCGATCAGGTTGCTGTCGGGGGGGATGATCGCCTCGGAAAAGAACTTCTTCTTTGACCGGTCCGACAGCATCGTCGCCATGCTCTGACGGTCGGGCAACAGGCGCGGGCCCATGAAATAGAGATAAGCAAAGGTCCATGTGACCACGACGATCCCGACCGGCAAAATCTCGAGTATGCCGAAAGGCGCCATCCCCGAGGCCCGCGCGACACCATCCACCAGCAGGTTGGTCGAGGTTCCCAGCAGCGTCATCGTGCCGCCGACAATGGCCGCATAGCTGAGCGGGATCAGCAGTTTCGACGCCGAGGTGCCCAATGTGCGCGCCAGTTGCACAAAGACCGGGATCATCACCACGACCAGCGGCGTGTTGTTCATGATGGCGCTGGCAAGGGCCACGAACAGCAACCCACCGGCGATGGCGCGGGCGGGCGAGACCTTGGCCTGCCGCTCGGCGATCTGGGTCATGGCGTTCAGCGCGCCGGTGCGGACAAGGGCGCCGACGATGATGAACATGGCGGCGATGGTCCAGGGGGCGGGGTTCGACAGCACCGTGACGGCGTCCTGATAGGGCAGCACGCCCGTGACAAGCAGGATCGACAGGCCGCCCATCGCGACGACCTCGGTCGGATAGCTTTCGCGCAGGAACATCGCGAACATGCCGACGACGACGGCCATCGTCAGAAAGGCCGCTTGTGCCTGCGTCAGTGTGATGAGGTTATCCATAAGCGACATTGTCCATTGTCAGGGCAAGACGGGCAAGCCGGCAGCCGCGAAGACGGAATGATCGGCGGCAAAGGGTGCTCAATCAGGGCCTGCCTGCTGCAATCGCCCGCCCTGCCGGACCATGGCGATCCGCGTGGCCTTGCCGGTCAGGTTGTCGGTCTCGACATAGAGACCGGAGAGGGTCGCCTCATCGGCGGCGGGGGTGAAGCGCTCTTTCGGCATGCCGGTGATGAACCGGCGCAGCGGTTCGGCCTTGTCCATCCCGATGACCGAGTTGTAATCCCCGCACATGCCCGCATCGGTCAGATAGGCGGTTCCACCGGGCAGGATCATCGCGTCGCCCGTGGGCACATGGGTATGGGTGCCGACGACGATGCTGGCCCGCCCGTCACAGAAATGGCCCATCGCCATCTTTTCCGATGTCGCCTCGCAATGCATGTCGATCAGGCTGGCCGCGACCTGTCCGCCCATCGGATACTGGCGCAGGACGGCGTCGAGGGCCGAGAAAGGATCGTCGAAGGCGCGTTTCATGAAAACCTGCCCCAGCACCTGCGCCACCAGCACCTTGCGCCCCTGCGGCGCGTCAAAGACGCGCGCGCCGACCCCGGGGGCGACCTTGGCGTAGTTGAGCGGGCGGATAAGGCGTTGTTCGCGGGCAATGAACCCCAGCATGTCCTTCTGGTCGAAGGCATGGTCGCCCAATGTGACCACATCCGCCCCCGCATCCAGCAAAAGCTGTGCATGTGGCTCGGACAGCCCCATGCCGCCGGTCGCGTTCTCGCCGTTGACGACGACGAAATCGAGTTTCCAGTCCTGCCGCAGCCGGGGCAGGTGGGTGGTGACCGCCGTCCGCCCCGCGCGGCCCATCACGTCGCCGAGAAAAAGTATCTTCATGCCCCCTGTGTTACGGCCTGATGCGGGCGGCTTCCAGTGAATTCATGTTGCACCCAGCCAGGCGCGGTGCCAGCAAGGGGCATGGAGCCGCAAAAACAATCAAAGCCCGTCTGGGGTGTCTTCTGGATGATCGTGACCGGGCTGATGTTTGTCGGTGTCACGGCGGTGGTCAAGCACGTCGGCGACGCCGTTCCGGCAGCACAGGCGGCCTTTCTGCGCTATGTGCTGGGGCTGGTGTTCCTGATCCCGATGATCCGGCCGATCCTGTCCGCGCGGCTGACGCGCCGGCAATTGCGGCTCTTTGGCATTCGTGGCCTTGTGCACAGCTTTGCCGTGATCTTGTGGTTCTTCGCCATGGCGCGCATCTCCATCGCCGAGGTAACGGCGATGAACTATCTCACGCCGGTCTATGTCTCGCTGGGTGCGGCGCTGTTTCTTGGCGAACGCCTGCCGCCGCGTCGCCTTGCGGCGGTGATCGTCGCCCTGATCGGCGCCATCATCATCCTGCGCCCCGGCCTGCGCGAGATCGAGACGGGGCATATCGCGATGCTGGGCACCGCCGTGTTCTTTGCCGTGGGCTATCTGATCGCCAAGCAATTGTCGGGCGAGCTTTCTGCCGCCGTCGTGGTGGGGATGCTGTCGATCACCGTCACCATCGGCCTTGCGCCCTTCGCCTATGCCGTCTGGGTGACGCCGACGATGGGGCAACTGGGCTGGCTCTTCCTTGTCGCCTGCTTTGCGACGGCGGGGCATTACACCATGACGCTGGCCTTTGCCGCAGCACCACTGACCGTGACCCAGCCCGTGACCTTCCTGCAACTGGTCTGGGCGGTGACGCTTGGCGCGGTCGTCTTTGGCGAGGCCGTGGACGCTTGGGTCGTCTTCGGTGGTGCTGTGATCATGGCCTCGGTCACGTTCATCACATGGCGCGAGGCGCTGGCGCGCCGCAGGGTGACGCCCGCCGTGAACGAGGCGAAGGTCTAGCTTTCTGTCGCAGGCGCAAGCCGCGCAAGGACCGAGGCCTGCGTGACCTGTCCGATGGTCTGCCCGTTCTCGGTGACTTGCAGGGCCTGACCGTTCAGCCGCTGCATGATCTCTTGCACGGGGGTTTCGGCATCGACCGCGGGGCCGTCGCCCGCGCCCGCGACCATCACATCGCGCGCGGTCAGCACACCCAGCGGGTTCATGTGGGCCACGAAATCCGCCACGTAGTCATTCGCCGGATTGGTGAAAATCTCACGCGGGGTGCCACACTGCACGATGCGCCCGCCTTCCATGATCGCAATGCGGTTGCCGATCTTGAAAGCCTCGTCCAGATCGTGGCTGACGAAGATGATCGTCCGCCCGCGCTGCTTTTGCAGATCGAGCAGTTCATCCTGCAACCGTGTCCGGATCAGCGGGTCGAGGGCCGAAAACGGCTCGTCCATCAGCAGGATCGGCGCATCGGTGGCGAAGGCGCGGGCCAGCCCGACACGCTGCTGCATCCCGCCCGACAATTCACCCACCAGCGCATCGGCGCGGTCGGCAAGGCCCACCATGTCCAGTTCCTGATCGACACGGGCAAGGCGGGCCTGTGTCTCCATTCCCGCCAGTTCCAGCCCGAGGCCGACATTGTCGCGCACGGTCCGCCATGGCAGCAGGCCGAATTGCTGAAACACCATGGAAACGCTTTCGCGCCGCACCCGTCGCAGGTCGCTTGCCGAACAGGTCACCACATCGGTCGCGTGTTCGCCGTCATTGATCCGCACCGCCCCGCGGATCACGGGGTTCAGCCCGTTGACCGCCCGCAGCAGCGTCGATTTCCCCGACCCCGACAGCCCCATCAGCACCAGAATCTCGCCCGCCTTCACATTCAGCGAGCAGTTGTGCACCCCAAGGATCTGCCCCGTCCTCTCGCGGATCTCGGGCCGCTCCAGCCCTTCATCCATCAGCGGCAGGGCGGTCTGCGGCTTGTTGCCGAAAACAATCGAGACGTTGTCGAATTCAACCGCGTTCATTTCTGCCTCACCCGCAGCATCCGGTCGAGCATGATGGCGACAACCACGATGACAATTCCGCTTTCAAACCCCAGCGAGGTATTGACCGAATTCAGCGCGCGGATCACCGGCACGCCCAGCCCGCTGGCCCCGACAAGTGCGGCGATCACCACCATCGACAGTGACAGCATGATGGTCTGGTTCAGCCCCGTCATGATCTGCGGCAGGGCGCTGGGCAGTTCGACCTTGAACAGGACTTGCCGCTTGGTGGCGCCGAAAGCCTCGGCCGCTTCCAGCAGCGCCTTGGGGGTGGAAGAGACACCCAGATGCGTCAGCCGGATCGGCGCGGGCAGGACGAATATCACCGTCGCGATCAGGCCCGGCACCATGCCGATGCCGAAAAAGACGATGGCAGGGATCAGGTAAACGAAGGTCGGCAGCGTCTGCATCAGGTCCAGCACCGGCACCATCGCGCGGTAAAGGCGCGGGCGGTGCGCAGCCGCGATCCCGATCGGCACGCCCAACCCCATGCAGACCACACAGGCCGACAGCACCAGCGTCAGCGATTCCAGCGTCTCGTCCCAATAGCCCTGATTGAGAATGAACAGAAAACCAAGCACCACGAAAAGCGGGGTTTTCCAGGTGCGCTGCAGCACCCATGTCAGGGCGGCGAAGGCCGCGATCACGATCAGCGGATGGGGCGTTTCGAGGATCCAGAGGATCCCATCAATCAGCCCTTCCATCACGTCCGACAGCCAGTCGAAGAAAAAGCCCAAATTGGCGTTCATCCAGTCGAAAATCGATTTCGCCCAGGCCCCGATGGGGATCTTGTTCTCGGTCAGCCAGTCCATGCGGCCCCTCTCTTGCGAAAGGGACGGGACCTTTCAGCCCCGTCACCTTTTGGTTACAGGCCCAGCGAGGCCTTCACGGCTTCAACCGCATCACCACCATCCCGGGTGGTCACGCCATCCAGCCATGCGGTGAAGGCATCGGGATTGGCGCTCAGCCAAGCGGTGGCGGCATCGGCGGGGTCCTGACCGTCATTCAGGATCGCGCCCATGATCTCGTTCTCCATCGCCAGCGAGAATTCGAGGTTGGTCAGCAGCGCGCCCACGTTCGGGCAGGCATCGACAAAACCGGCGCTGGTATTGGTGAACACGGTCGCGCCGCCAAGGTCCGGCCCGAACCAGTCGTCGCCACCCTCAAGATAGGTCATGTCGAAGTTGGCGTTCATCGGATGCGGTTCCCAGCCGAGAAAGACGATCGGCTCGTCCCGGCCCGTCGCGCGGTCCACCTGCGCCAGCATCCCCTGTTCGGAACTTTCGACAACCTGAAAACCGGCAGCACCCAGTCCGAAGGCATCCGCCGCGATCATGTCGATGATCAGACGGTTGCCGTCATTGCCGGGTTCGATGCCGTAGATCCTTCCGCCAAGTGCCCCGGCATTGGCCGCAAGATCGGCGAAGGTCCCGATACCCAGCGCGGCACCCGCCGTATTTGTGGCCAGCGTGTATTTCGCGCCTTCAAGGTTGGCGCGCACGGTGTCAACGGTGCCCGCCTCGCGGTAGGGGGCGATATCGGCCTCCATCGTGGGCATCCAGTTGCCCAGGAAAACATCGACGTCGCCTTCGGCCAGCGAGATATAGGTCACGGGCACGGACAGAAGCTTGATGTCGGTCTCATAGCCCAATGCCTCGAGCACGACGGTCGTGGCCGCTGTGGTCGCGGTGATATCGGTCCAGCCCACATCCGAGAAAGTGATGGTGTCGCAATCCGCAAAGGCAGGTGCGGCGGCGACAATCGCCAGCACAGACAAAGATGACTTCAGTTTCATTCGGGTCTCCCTGGTTTTTCTTGATTGACGAGTCAATAAAGAACAATTTAACTGGCCTGCGTCAACCGAAAGGATTTCATGATGCCCAAAGTCGGCATGGAACCCATCCGTCGCGCAGCCCTCGTGAAGGCTACGATTGATGAAATCGGGGCCGTTGGCAACTTGGATGTGACGGTCAGCAATATCGCCAAGCGCGCCGGCATGTCCTCGGCGCTGGCGCATCACTACTTTGGCGGGAAGGATCAGATCTTTCTCGCGGCGATGCGGCATACGCTGACGGTCTACGCAGGCGAGGTCCGCCGCGAGCTGCACGGGGTCAAGGGACACAAGGCCCGACTAGAGGCGATCATCCACGCCAGCTTCGGCTGGTCGAATTTCCAGCCTGCCGTGATCGCGGCCTGGTTGAATTTCTATGTCCTCGCCCAGACCTCGTCACAGGCGCACCGGCTTCTGACGGTCTACCAACGCCGCTTGCACAGCAATCTGCTGCACGACCTGCGCCCCCTTGTCGGCGCGCGGGCACCCGCAGCGGCAGAGCGGATCGCGGGCATGATCGACGGTCTCTATCTGCGTCAGGCGCTGACCAAGGTGGATGCCGAGGATGGATCGGCGGGGCGGCAGGTTCTGTCGCTTCTGGCAATGGAACTCGAAGGGCGGCCACAATGAGCAAACCCAATATCCTGATCATCATGGTGGACCAGTTGAACGGAACGTTCTTTCCCGACGGTCCGGCCGATTGGCTGCACACGCCGCACCTGAGGAAACTGGCGGCGCGCTCGACCCGCTTTGTCCATACCTATACCGCATCGCCGCTTTGCGCGCCCGGGCGGGCCTCGTTCATGTCGGGCCTTCTGCCCTCGCGCACCGGCGTCTACGACAACGCGGCCGAGTTTTCCTCCACCATCCCGACCTACGCCCACCACCTGCGGCGCGCGGGCTACCAGACCTGTCTTTCGGGCAAGATGCATTTCGTCGGCCCCGACCAGATGCACGGGTTCGAGGAACGGCTGACCACCGATATCTACCCCGCCGATTTCGGCTGGACCCCCGACTACCGCAAACCGGGCGAGCGGATCGACTGGTGGTATCACAACATGGGGTCCGTGACGGGCGCAGGCGTGGCCGAGATCACCAACCAGATGGAATATGACGACGAGGTCGCCTACCACGCGCGCGCCAAGCTCTTTGATCTTGCACGCGGGCATGACGCGCGGCCATGGTGCCTGACCGTCAGCTTCACCCATCCGCATGACCCATACGTCGCGCGCAAGAAATACTGGGACCTCTACGAGGATTGTGCGCATCTGAAGCCCGAAGTGGGTCCGATCCCCTACGATGATCAGGACGCCCATTCCCGCCGCATCCTCGACGCCAATGACCGCGACAACTTCACGATCACCGATGATCACATCCAGCGCGCCCGCCGCGCCTATTTCGCCAATATCTCATACCTCGACGACAAGGTGGGCGAGGTGCTGCAAACGCTGGAGGACACGCGCCAGGAGGCCACGATCCTCTTCGTCTCGGACCACGGCGACATGCTGGGCGAGCGGGGGATGTGGTTCAAGATGTCCTTTCTCGAAGGCTCATCCCGCGTGCCGCTGATGATCGCCAGTCCGGACATGACACCGGGTCCGGTCGAGACCCCCGTCAGCACGATCGACGTCACACCGACGCTCTGCGATCTGGCGGGCATCGATATGTCCGAGGTCGCCCCCTGGACCACCGGCGAAAGCCTGGTGCATCTGGGGCAGGGCGGCCGCCGTGACACACCGGTCGCGATGGAATACGCCGCCGAAGGCAGCTTTGCGCCCTTGGTCTGCCTGCGCGATGGCAAATGGAAATACACCCGCTGCGCGCTCGATCCCGACCAGCTTTTCGATCTCGACGCTGACCCGCATGAGCTGACCAACCTTGCCGATGATCCCGCGCATCAGGGCACGCGCGCCCGGTTGCGCGCCGAATCCGAGGCCCGCTGGGACCTCGGCGCTTTCGACGCCGCCGTGCGCCAGTCCCAAGCCTGCCGCTGGGTCGTCTACGAAGCGTTGCGCAACGGCGCCTACTACCCATGGGACTACCAGCCGCTGCAAAAGGCCTCGGAACGTTACATGCGCAACCACATGGACCTCAATATCCTCGAAGAAAGCCAACGCTTCCCGCGTGGCGAATAACCCGACTTCTTTCTCCCACGAAACTCCCGCCGGAGGCTCCCGACGATGCAGACCCAACCCACCGCCAGCCATTTCATCAACGGCCAATACGTCGAAGACACAACGGGCGAGGTCATCCCCGTCATCTACCCCGCCACGGGCGAGGTGATCGCGACGGTCCATTCCGCCACGCCCGCCATCATCGAACGGGCGCTGGCATCGGCCCATGCCGCCAAAAAGGTCTGGGCCGCGATGACCGGCACCGAGCGCGGGCGCATCCTGCGCCGCGCCGCCGATATCATGCGCGCGCGCAACCACGACCTGTCGGTGCTGGAAACCTACGACACCGGCAAGCCTTATCAGGAAACATCCGTCGCCGATGCAACCTCGGGCGCGGACAGTTTCGAATATTTCGGCGGCCTCGCCGCTGCGATCACGGGCGAGCATATCCAGTTGGGCGAAAATTTCGTCTATACCCGTCGCGAACCCATCGGCCTTTGCGTCGGGATCGGCGCGTGGAACTACCCCACGCAGATCGCTTGCTGGAAAGGTGCGCCGGCGCTGGCTTGCGGCAATACGATGGTCTTCAAACCTTCGGAAACCACACCGCTTTGCGCCATGAAAGTCGCCGAAATCCTGACCGAAGCGGGGGCGCCCGCCGGTGTGTATAACGTGATCCAAGGCTACGGCGCGGTCGGTGCGGCGCTGATCGGTGATCCACGCGTCGACAAGGTCTCGCTCACCGGATCGGTGCCGACGGGCCGCAAGGTCTATGCCGCCGCCGCGACGGGCATCCGCCATGTGACGATGGAACTGGGGGGCAAATCGCCTCTGGTCATCTTCGACGATGCCGATCTGGAAAACGCCGTTTCGGGCGCAATCCTCGGTAATTTCTATTCCTCCGGTCAGGTCTGCTCGAACGGCACGCGCGTCTTTGTCCAGAAGGGTATCAAAGAGGCCTTCCTTGCCCGCCTTTCCGAACGCCTTCAAGGCGTCAGGATGGGCGACCCGCAGGACCCGCATGTCAACTACGGCCCGATGGTGTCCGAGCGGCAGCTTGGCATTGTCGAAGGCTACATCGCCAAAGGCATCGCCGAAGGCGCGCGCCTTGTCTGCGGTGGCAAGCGCCCCGACCGCCCCGGCTTCTTCCTTGAACCCACCGTCTTTGCCGATGTCACCGACGATATGACCATCGCGCGCGAGGAAATCTTCGGCCCCGTCATGTCGGTTTTCGATTTCGACACCGAGGAAGAGGTTCTCGCCCGCGCCAATGACACAGAGTTCGGCCTGTCGGCTGGCGTGTTCACGCGCGATCTGTCGCGCGCGCACCGCATGGTGGCAGGGTTTGAGGCGGGCACCTGCTATATCAACACTTACAACGACGCGCCGGTCGAGGCACCCTTCGGCGGCTCGAAGCTGTCCGGCGTGG
>NZ_DAIPIW010000025.1:0-34462 GCF_036770585.1 Yoonia sp.
ACCAGACGTCCCGCCCCCTGGCGGAAGGTATCGACGGTCGGCAGGCCCATCCGCTTTTCGACCTCGGCCATGTAGGACAGCGCCTCGTCCTCGGTCAGGTGCTGGGTGTTGACCGAGACGCCGATGACCTGACAGGCGGGGTTGGCGATGCGGGCCAGCGGCAGGGCGGTATCCCGCAGAGCCTCGAGACTGGGCAGGCCATAGTCCGGCAGGCCGCGCATATGTTTGCGGGTGGGTTCATGCGCCAGGACCAGCGCATCCGGCTGGCCGCCGTGGATCAGCGCCATGGTCACACCGGAATAGGAGACGTGAAACAGACTTCCCTGCCCCTCGATGTGATCCCAGTGATCCTCGTCGTTGCCGGGGGTCAGGTATTCGACGGCACCGGCCATGAAATCGGCGATCACCGCATCCAGCGGCACGCCGCCGCCGGTGATCAGGATGCCGGTCTGGCCCGTGGGGCGGAAGGTGGATTTGAGGCCGCGCTTCTGCATCTCGGCATCCATGGCAAGGCCGGTATACATCTTGCCGACCGAACAATCCGTGCCCACGGCAAGGCAGCGCTTGCCCCTGCGCTTGACACCATTGGCGATGGGATAGGCGACCGACGGAATCCGCACGTCGAACAGCGTGCGCCCGTTCACGCGCGCCGCCGCCATCAGGTCTTTTTCGTCGCGCAGAAGGTTGTGCAGGCCCGAGGCGATGTCATACCCCATCTTCAGCGCCGCGATCAGCACATCCTTCCAGGCCTGGCTGATCACCCCGCCACGGTTGGCGACACCGATCACAAGTGTCTTGGCACCGGCGGCGCGGCCCTCTTCCAGCGTCATGTCGGCGATCCGCAGGTCCGCGCCGCACCCTTCCATCCGGAACTGGCCCACGGCGTTCTCGGGGCGCCAGTCCTTGATGCCTTGCGCGACCTTGGCGGCAAGCTGGTCGGGGGCATCACCGAGGAAGAGAAGATAGGGGGTCTGGATCATGGGGGGCTCCATCTGCTGGATTTTCTGGCTTTGCGGCAGTTATCCCTTAACGCGGCGCAAGGTCTTCGCAGAATGTGACGCGTGATTGTGCACCTGCGGTGTTTCCTTGCGTGTCGCACTAAAACAGCGGGATATTCTTCGACGCAAACCCGCCATTGCGCTGCGAATCCGCGGCCGGAACGAAAAACCCGGGCGCGAACGCCCGGGTCTGGATCTTCAAGGACCACATCAGGGAGCGAGGTCAGCCCTTGGAGAAGTCAGGATAGGCTTCCATGCCCAGTTCCGAGACGTCGAGACCGTTGATCTCGGCTTCTTCGGTGACACGGATGCCCATGATGCCTTTCAGGATGGTCCAGACAACCAGCGAGACCACGAAGGTGAAGACACCGTAGGCGATGATACCGGTGATCTGCGCACCCCAGTTGCCGGTGTAGAAGGCAACGGCCAGCGTGCCCCAGATACCTGCAAAGAGGTGGACAGGGATCGCACCGACGACATCGTCGATCTTGAACTTGTCCAGCAGCGGCACGGTGAAGACCACGATCACACCACCGATGGCACCGGTGATCAGCGCGCCGAACAGCGATGGCGCCAGTGGCTCGGCAGTGATCGAGACCAGACCGGCAAGCGCGCCGTTCAGGACCATCGTCAGGTCGGGCTTCTTGTAGAGGATCTGTGTCAGGATCAGTGCGGCAACAGCACCCGAGGCAGCGGCCATGTTGGTGTTGGCGAAGATGCGGCTGACGTCGGTGATGTCACCCACGGTGCCGGCTGCAAGCTGCGAACCGCCGTTGAAGCCGAACCAGCCCAGCCATAGGATGAACGTCCCGAGTGTCGCCAGCGCAAGGTTGGACCCCGGCATCGGCACGGTCTTGCCGTCCTTATACTTGCCGATACGCGGCCCAAGGATCAGCGCACCCGCCAAAGCCGCCCAGCCACCGACCGAGTGCACGATCGTCGAACCGGCAAAGTCCGAGAAGCCCATTTCGGACAGCCAGCCGCCGCCCCACTGCCAGGAACCGGTGATCGGATACATGAAACCGGTCAGGACAACGACGAAGATCAGGAAGGGCCACAGCTTGATCCGCTCGGCCAAAGCGCCCGAGACGATCGACGCGGTCGCCGCGACGAACATCAGCTGAAAGAAGAAGTCCGAACCGACAGAGGCATAGTCAAGTGCCGCATCAGCCGCATCAAGACCCACAGGTTCCAGCGAGGTCGGCACGAAGTTGAACGCCATGTAGCCGTTGAAATCGCCCGGATACATCAGGTTGAAGCCGACCAGCCAATACATGATCGCCGCGATCGAGAAGAGCGCGATGTTCTTGGTCAGCTGCATCGCCACGTTCTTGGACCGCACCAGACCGGCCTCGAGCATGGCAAAGCCCGCGGCCATCCAGAACACCAGAAAGCCGCCCACAAGGAACAGCAGGGTGGTCATGATGTAGGGACCGATTTCGTCGAATGTCGGGGCAGCGGCCTCGGCGGCTTCGGTCGCCTCTTGCGCGAAGCCCAGTGTCGGCAGCAGCAGCAGTCCCGCGCCGACTGCGATATATTTGGTGATTTTCATTTGTTTATCCCTCAGTTCACGCGATCAGATCGCGTCGTCATTGGTTTCGCCGGTCCGCACGCGCAGCGCGCTTTCCACGTCGAGAACGAAGATCTTGCCGTCGCCGATCTTGTCGGTCTTGGCGGTGGAGGCGATGGTGGACACAACCTGATCGGCCATGCTGTCCTGCACGACGATCTCCAGTTTGACCTTGGGAACGAAGTTTACGGCATATTCCGCACCGCGATAGATTTCGGTATGCCCCGACTGCGAGCCGAAGCCTTTGATTTCGGACACCATCATGCCGCGCACGCCGACGGTGGTCAGCGCCTCGCGGACCTCCTCGAGCTTGAACGGTTTGATTGTTGCAATGATGAGTTTCACTGTCTTCCCCTTGCAATTTTCATGCGAAGCGCCGTGGCAGCGCCCGCTCGCACCGGAACAAAGAGCGCGCGTGCAGGCGCTGGACAAGAATGCTGCAGGTGCAAAGGTAAGGGAATCGCAAGGTATTTGCACAATTTTTGCACAAACCGGCGATCGTGCCCGATTTTTAAGCAAACGATAAAGTGTCCATCGGCGGTTCTCCGCGCTCTACATTGCTTGCGAGTCGCGCTATGCTGCCGCAAAAGCGACAAAACAGCAGTCGAGCAGAGCATGAGTGGAAACGACAAGAGGCGGCCCACGCTGGTGGCAGAGCGGCGCTATCCTGCGGGAAGCGGCGCCAAGAAAAAGCCTGCGACCAAGACGGCTACCGCCAGAAAACCCGCCAAGCCTGCGGCACGGCGCAAGACCACGGCGCGCAAGACCAAGCCACGCGGCGTCATCGGCTATCTGCTACTGCCGTTTCGCTGGCTCTTCCGGCTGATCTGGGCGTTCACATGGCGCATCGGACTGGTCGCCACCGCGATCGTGGGCGGCTTTGCGCTTTATTTCGCGGCACAACTGCCACCCGTCGAAGAGCTGATGGATGGCCGCGCCCGTGGGTCGGTCACCATGACCGATTTCAGGGGCGAGGTCTTTGCATGGCGCGGCGACCAGTTCGGCGGGATGATCACGACCGATACCGTTTCGCCCCACCTGCACAACGCCGTGGTAGCGACCGAGGACAAGCGCTTTTACTGGCATTTCGGGATCTCGCCGCGCGGCATCGCCTCGGCCGTCCGGATCAACCTCAGCGAAGGGCGCGGCCCGCTTTCAGGGCATGGCGGATCGACCATCACGCAACAGACGGCGAAACTGCTTTGCCTTGGTGTACCATATGATCCGGCCATATGGGCAACCGAAGCGGCCTACGAGGCGGACTGCCGCCGCACGACGCTCTGGCGCAAGATGCGCGAGGCGGTCTTTGCGATCGGTCTGGAGATCAAATATTCCAAGGACGACATCCTCAGCCTCTATCTCAACCGTTCGTATCTCGGCGCAGGCAGCCGCGGCTTCGAGGCGGCGGCACAGCGCTACTTCGGGATTTCGGCAAATCAGGTGAACCCCGCGCAGGCGGCGATGCTGGCGGGCCTCTTGACCGCGCCATCGGCCAATGCACCCACACGCAACCTCGAACGCGCGCAGAACCGCGCGGCGGTCGTCATCGGGCTGATGCGGGAACAGGGATACCTGACCGAGGCCGAAGCCGCACATGCACTGGCGAACCCCGCGACCCTGTCGGACGCGGCGCGGGCCTCGTCAGGCGGGTTCTTTGCCGACTGGGTGATGGAAAGCGGGCCCGAGTTCTTTACCCGCAACACCACCGAAGACGTGATGATCCGCACCACGCTGGACCCGCGGATCCAGTCAGCCGCGGAAGAGGCGCTGATCGCGGTCTTCGAACGCGACGTGCGCGAAGGATCCGAGGCGCAGGCGGCCATTGTGGTGATGTCCGCCGACGGCGCGGTCCGTGCCATGGTGGGCGGCCGCAACATCAGCGCCACGGGGGCCTTCAACCGCGCGACACAGGCGCTGCGCCAAAGCGGTTCGGCCTTCAAACCCTTCATCTATGCCGCGGCGCTCGATCTGGGCATGTCGCCCTATGCGATGATCGACGACCGCCGCACCTGCTGGCAGCGGCGCGGCAGCCCCGAATGGTGCCCCGAAAACTATGACGACACATTCGTCGGGCCGATCTCGATGGTCGATGCGCTGGCGACCAGCCGCAACATCCCCGCGATCCTGCTCTCTGAAGAGGTCGGGCGCGGCAAGGTCGGCGCGGTTGCGACGGGCTTTGGCATCAACCGTGAATTCGCAGCCGGTCCGGCACTGGCGCTTGGCGTGACCGAAAGCACCCTGCTGGAGATGACGGGGGCCTATGCGGGCATTCTCAACGGCGGCTCGCAGGTCCGGCCCTACGGATTGGTGGACCTGCGGTTCATGGGCGACAATACCTCGCTGATGGACGCAAGTTCGGTCGGGATCGGCGCGCGCGTGATCAGCCAAGAGGCCGCCCGCACCCTGACATGGATGATGACCAAGGTCGTCGAACAAGGCACCGGCACGCGCGCGCGCATCGACGGCTGGGAGATCGCAGGCAAGACCGGCACGACCCAAGGATCACGCGACGCGTGGTTCATCGGCTTCACCGGCGACTATGTCACCGGCGTCTGGATGGGCTACGACGACAACCGGCGTCTCAGCGGCGTGACCGGCGGCGGTCTGCCCGCCACGATCTGGCGCGAGACGATGGTGCGGGTGCTGGCAGGCCAGACACCGACGCCTCTGCCGATGATCATTCCGCCTCGCCCCTTCGAGACCGATTTTCTGCAAAGCGACGGTGGTGTCGTGCAGGACCAGCAGGTTCTGAACGTGCTGGAGAGCATTCTCAGCGGGGCTGCCGGAAACTAGCCGTCACTCCGCCGCAGCCTCTGTCGCGGCAGCAGCAGGGTCATTGCACCGCGCATAGCGGAAGGCGTATCCGTCCCAGATCATCAGGATACCCGACGTTTGCGCGTCCTCCATCATGATCGCACGCTCTTCCCAGGCCGAGCCTTCGCCGATGCAGGCCATGTCATAAAGCACTGCATTCATGCCTTCGATTTCGACGGGGTTGATCATCCGGCATTCGACCTCGACCCCGTAGAAGATCTCGTTCTCGATCTTGATCGATCCACCATCGACACCGACCAGCGCACATTCGGCATTTGCTGACTGCCGGTAGACACCGTCGAAGGGACTTGCCAAAAGCGCGACTGGAAAAACGGTGACGGCAGCGCCGAAGCGCAGGAGGGGCAGCTGTCTCATGCACAAGTGTTGCGCCATTTCGGCAGGTGAGGCAACAACTCCTGCCCTCTGAAGGCCCTCTCAGAATACCTTAACGATTTTGCTGTTTCCTGCGCGCAACGGTTGGCAAAGCGGGTGGCGTGGCAACATGACGGGCAAGGGGTCGGCAGACGACGGCGGATCATTGGCAGGAACCCTGGTCCGACAGGGGCATCTGGTCGCGGCGGCGGTGGTCTTTGGCGGCGTGGTCAACCTGCTGATGCTGACCGGCCCTCTCTATATGCTGCACCTCTATGACCATGTGCTGGCGACGGGATCGGTCGCGACGCTGGTCACGCTGTCGGTGCTGGCGGCGTTTCTCTTCGCGGGGATGGCGGTGCTCGACTATCTGCGCGGCCGCATCATGGGACGGGTGGCGGGACGGTTTTCGCAAGGGATGGCGCCTCGGGTTTTCGATGCCACGATGACGGCCAGCCCGCCACGCAGCGCCGATGCGGGGCCGGCACACCTCGAAGCCCTGCGGGCGACGCTGGCATCCCCGGCGTTGCTGGCGGTCTTCGATCTGCCGTGGACGGTCCTGTTCATTCTGGTGCTGACCATGTTTCATCCCGCGCTGGGATTGCTGGCGGGGGCCGGTGTGACGCTGATGGCCGCGATTTCCATCACCGGTCATCTGCTTCTGCGGTCGCGGTTCGCGCAGGCCCGCCAGGCTACGGCAGAGGTCACGCAGCAAGGCGCGGACCTGACCGGGGCCGGCCAGTCCCTGCAGGCTCTGGGTCAACTTGCTGCGCACCGGTCCGCATGGGTGAACGCGCTTGCGCAGGCGGCCCGCATGGGGGGTGGTCTGGCGGATCGCGCGGCCGTCTTTACTGCCCTGACCGTCTATCTGCGCCACACGCTGCATGCGGGGATGCTGGGCTTGGGTGCCTATCTGGTGCTGCTTGGCCAACTGTCGCCCGGGGCGATGATTGCGGCGGCCATCCTGCTGGGTCGCGTGATCGCCCCGGTCGAACTTGTTCTGGGGCAATTACGCCCGCTTCTGGCAGCACGGGCGGCGTGGCAGCATCTGGATCGGCTTCTGACTGCTGCGGATCGCAACGCGAGGGCGGCGCCCCTGCCGCTGCCTGCCCCGACGCAATCGGTCGAGATCGCGCAACTGACCGTCTTTCCGCCCGGCAGCACTCAGGCCAGCCTGCGGATGCTGGGCTTGCGGCTGGGCGCGGGACAGGCCCTTGGGGTCGCGGGGCCAAGCGGGGCCGGTAAGACAACGCTTGCGCGGGTGCTGACGGGCGCGCTTGACCCTTCGGCGGGGACCGTGCTTTTCGACGAGATCCCCCGCAGACACTACCCGCCAAAAGTGCTGGAAGCCGCCATCGGCTATCTGCCGCAGCAACCACTCTATCCGCCGGGCACCGTTGCCCAGACGATCGCCGGGCCGCAGGGCGAGGGCACCACCACGCCCGAGGTGATCGCAGCCGCCACGCTGGCTGATGCCCACAGGCTGATCCTGACCCTGCCCGAGGGCTATGCGACACCTGTTGCCACGGCGCAGGCGCTGCTTTCGGCAGGGCAGATGCACAGGATCGCGCTGGCGCGTGCCTTCTTCGGACCCCGCACCCTGGTTGTGCTGGATGCAGCCGATGCGCTGCTGGATCAGGCGGGGCTGGCTACGCTTGCGCATGCGGTCGCGCATCTCAAGTCGCGCGGCACGATGGTTATCGCCTTCAGCCAGCGGGCCGAGGCGCTTGGCTCTTGCGACCAGATCATCCATCTGCGGGACGGGATGCGGCAAGCGGTAGGCCCCGTTGCACCCGCGCAGACTGGCGCGCCGCGACCGTCGGCGATGGCAGGTCCGGCATGACGCCGCCGCCTGTCACTGCAGGCTGGCCTGCACGCGGATTGATCATCGCGGGCGGCAGCACGATTGCGGCGCTTGCTTTGGGCATCACGCTCTGGGGGCTTCAGGCCGAGGTGGCGGATGTCACTGCCCTGCCCGGGATCGTGGCGACGACCGATCCGCCGGTCGGCGTGCAGCACCTGACAGGGGGTGCAGTCGTCACCGTCCATGTCACGGCCGGGTCCAGGGTCGCGGCGGGTGACCCACTGCTGCAACTGGACGACGGCAGTCTGCAGGCCGAGGCCGCGCGCCTTGCCGCCGCCCTGACCGAACACCGCGCAGAAGCCGCATTGGCCGAGGCGGACCTGATTGGCGCGGAAAGCATCACCCTGCCCGATGCCATGCCCGCTGCGGTGGCAGCGCGGTATCTCGGTCTTTTTGCCGAACGGCGTGCCTTGGCTGCAGAGGCGCGCGCGCAACTGCTGGCCCAACGGGACCGGTTCACCCGCAGGCAGGCATCGGTCGCCGCGCAAAGCGCCGCAATCACCCGCCAGCGCGCCAGTGTCGCCACCGAACTTGCCGCGCAATCGCAGTTGCGGGACCGCGGCTTGATCCAGACCTCGCGCGTCACGGTTCTGGAGGCAGAGGTTGCCCGTCTCGATGCGCAACTCGCCGCCCTCGCAGGCGAGGGTGCGGCGGCCCGCGACAGTGCCGCCGAGGCCGAGATCGCCCTTGCCGCACAGGCCGCCTCCCGCCGGGAAGGGGCTGCGGGCCGTTTGCAGACCCTCGCCGCCGAGATCAGCGACCTTGTGTTGCGGCAGGATGAAGTCGCCCGCCTGATCGCGGGGCGGCTCTTGCGGGCGCCGGTCGCAGGGCAGGTGCACGCGGCACGCATCCCGACCACCGGCGAGGTGCTGCGACCGGCAGAGGTGGCGATGACCATTCTGCTGGATGCGTCCACCCCGATCGTGCGCTTCCGGATCCCGCCGGATCATTTGGATAAGGTGACCACCGGTCAGACCCTGCGCCTGCGCCTGCCCACCGAGACCCGAAGCGGCCACGCGGCACCCGACATCTTGGTCACATCCATCGCCGTCGCCCCGCACGAGGACAGCACGACAGGCACGGTCTTCTACCATGCCGAGGCGGCGCTGACGTCAACCACCGGGCAGGCAAGGCCGCTGCAGACCGGCCAGCAGGTCGTGGTGCTCTTGCCCGCACCGCCCTTGCGCCCGCTTGCCCGTCTCTTTGCCCCGCTGACGGTCAATTTCCCGCAAAGCGCTGACAGCGGATGATTGCGCCGGTCCGCGATGCCCGATAGCGTCGCGCCGACAGATCGGAGAACCCAGATGAGCCAAATCGAAACCCGCCTTGCCGAACTCGGCGTCACCCTGCCCGACGCCCCTGCCCCAGCGGCGAACTACGTCCCCTTCGTGATCGCGGGCGATATCGTGCATGTCTCGGGGCAGATCCCCATCGGACCGGACGGCATGATCACGGGCAAGCTTGGCGCGGATATGGATGTCGACGCCGGTGCCGCCGCCGCCAGGATCTGTGCCATCAGCCTGCTTGCGCAAGTGAAAGCCGCCTGTGGTGGGGATATCGACCGTCTGGTGCGGGTGGTGAAGCTGGTGGGCTTCGTCAATTCCACCGCCGACTTCGGCGACCAGCCACGGGTGATCAACGGCGCATCCGATTTCATGGTCGCAGCGCTTGGCGACGCGGGCCGCCATGCGCGCTCGGCGGTCAGCGCGGCCTCGCTGCCCTTCGGCGTCGCGGTCGAGATCGAAGGTGTCTTCCAGATCAAATGACCCTGCCCGCCAGCCTGCTGACGATCCCTCTGGCCCACCGCGCCCTGCATGACCGCAAGGCCGGGCGGGTCGAGAACAGCCTGAAATCCATTCAGGCCGCCATCGATGCGGGCTACGGGATCGAGATCGACCTGCAACTCTCGGCGGATGGTCACGCGATGGTCTTTCACGATGATCTTCTCGACCGGCTGACCGCCGAGGCCGGTCTCGTCAACGCACGGACCCGGGCAGCGCTGGAGGAGATCGCACTGACCGACGATGGCGACACTATTCCGGCGCTCGACACGGTGCTGGCGCTGGTCGCAGGCCGCGTGCCCCTGCTGATCGAGATCAAGGATCAGGACGGCGCGATGGGCCCGAAGGTGGGCCCGTTGGAACGGGCGGCGGCAAAGGTGCTGGCGGGATACAAGGGGGACGTCGCGGTCATGTCCTTCAACCCCCACAGCGTCGCGGTCATGGCCGAGGTCGCGCCCGCCATCCCGCGCGGCATCACCACCTCCAGCTACGAACCCGTCTGGTGGCCCGAGGTGCCCGCCGCACGGCGCGACGCATTGCGCGACATCCCCGACTACGACCGCGTCGGTGCCGCATTCATCAGCCACGAATCCACCGACCTCGACCGCCCGCGCGTGGCGGACCTGAAAGCGCAGGGTGCCGCGATCCTGACATGGACGATCCGTTCCGCCAAGGCCGAGGCCGAGGCGCGGCGGATCGTGGATAATGTGACATTCGAGGGGTATCTGGCTTGACGCCGCTTTGGCGGCGCACAAGTTGCATCCCATGACCGACGCCCCCATCGAGATCACGGCCCATCCGACCATCAACGGCATCGACGCCGCCGATTGGGACGCCTGCGCCTGTCCGAAGGCCGCGGACGGCGGGCGACCGCTTGATCCTTTCACCACGCACCGGTTCCTCAGGGCGCTGGAAGACAGCGGCTCGGTCGGCACCGGCACCGGCTGGCAGCCGCGCTATCTGACCGCGCACCAGGACGGGCAGATCATCGCCGTCGCGCCGCTCTATGCCAAGAGCCATAGCCAGGGCGAATATATCTTCGACCACAACTTCGCCCATGCCTATGAGAACGCAGGCGGGCGCTATTACCCGAAACTCCAGATCGCGGCCCCCTTTACCCCTGCCACGGGTCGCCGTTTCCTGACCCGCCCCGGGCATGAGGTCGCAGGCATGTCCGCCTTGATCCAGGGTGCCGTGCAGATCGCCGCCGACAACGGGCTGTCGTCGGTCCACGCCACGTTCTGCACCGAAGCCGAGGCGCTGGCCGGTGCCAAGATGGGCCTTCTGCATCGGATCAGCCAGCAATACCACTGGGTCAACGACGGCTACGGCAGTTTCGACGATTTCCTCGCCTCGCTTTCCAGCCGCAAACGCAAGACGATGCGCAAGGAACGCGCGCAGGCGCAGGGGTTCGGCGGTGAAATCGTCGCGCTGACCGGCGACCAGATCACCGAAGACCACTGGGACGCCTTCTGGGTCTTCTATCAGGACACGGGCGCGCGCAAATGGGGGCAGCCCTATCTGACGCGGAAATTCTTCCGGCTGGCGCATCAGACGATGCGCGACGACATGCTGATGGTGCTGGCGCTGCGCGACGGACGGCCTGTGGCGGGGGCGCTGAACTTCATCGGGCGCGAGACGCTCTATGGCCGTTACTGGGGCTGCACGGAACATCACCCCTGCCTGCACTTCGAACTCTGCTATTATCAGGCGATCGACCATGCCATCGCCCATGGGATGCGGAAGGTCGAGGCGGGCGCGCAGGGCGAACACAAACTGGCGCGCGGCTACCTGCCCGTCGCGACCCATTCGCTGCATTGGTTCGGGGACGCGGGTTTCAAAGACGCCGTCGCGCGCTACCTGACAGAGGAACGCAGGGCCGTGGACCACGAAATCGAGGTGCTGACCACCTACGGCCCATTCCGCAAAGCGCAAGTGGAGGAACAGGAATGACCGAGAAACTGGGTGACACAGACCGCGCCGCCCTGCTGGACGCAGGCTGGGAACTGGTCGAAGGGCGCGACGCGATCCACAAGACCTTCGTCTTCAAGAATTTCGTCGAGGCTTTCGGCTTCATGACACGCGCCGCCCTGTGGGCCGAAAAGCTGAACCACCATCCCGAATGGTCGAACGTCTACAAGACGGTTCAAGTGACGCTGACCACGCATGACACCGGCGGTCTCAGCGAGTTGGACGGCAAACTGGCCGCCAAGATGGACGCGCTGGCGGGATAGACCCCGCCGCGCCTGCAAAAGCTACAGCGCGTCGTAGTCGATGCCTTCGGCAAACTGGCGCAGGGTCGCGCGGTCGGCCCTGCCGCCGATCTCGATGAACAGGTCCTCGGCGATATCAAGGCGCAGCGCGTGGATCGCGTCGCTGTCCGCGGTGCCCGCGCTTTCCATGAACGTCCGGCCCGCCATGTCCTGCGGCACCGGCGCACCGGACGACGCGATATCCAGCCAGCTTTCCTTGGCCGCACTTCCGGGCGGCAGGCGGCGGATCATCACCATCACGACAGTCTCGCCCGAGATATAGACCCGCCCCTGATCGAATTGCGCATCGGTCGCTGCCGCATGGTCGTCCGACCGGCTTGCGGCTGTCTGCGCGGCGGCTTCTTCGTCCAAATCGGCAAGCGAGGCAACGGGTTGCAGCGTCTCGACCAGATCATAAAGTGTCGACACGCGCAGCGGCTCGCCGGGGGTGTAGATGGCGTCAGAGACGGCTTTGGCCACGACCTTGGTCTGGCCGCTGCCTTCCGAGATCATCAAATTCCAGCCATCAGGCGCGCGCGGAAATGCCGCCTGATCACGTTCGCCACGCGAGGGACCGGCGGGCGCGTCGGTTCCACCAGTGTCCATCAGCAAGGCACCAAGCAGCGTCAGCAGTCCGGCGCCGCCTTGTGTGTCCGAGGTATCATCCGCAGTCGTGCCCGCAGGCTGGCCGTCCGCCACCTGTGGCGCGGCGGGTGGTTGCGCCGCCGAAGCGTTGAAGAACATCCAACCCGCAAAAGCGAGCAAGACGACCCCAAACCCGAACACGACCTTGGGAAGAAGTTTTCGCGGCCTTTGCGGGGGCTCTAGGTCTTCGTCCTGCATGTCACACCATCTTCGTCACATCCCACGCGTCGCATCCGAATCTGACGGAATTGAGGCCGCCACCCGCCAGCGCAGGGTCATTTTCACGCAAACGTCAGGGCCTTCATGCGACTGCCGCGCGGTCGGACCTTGGCACAAGACTGCCATAAGCTTGACCATCAGGTCCAGCCATGGCCTAAGGCCCCGAAATCCGAAGACGCAACCGACCGGAGACGACATTGGAACAACTGACGACAACCGAAATCTGGGGTGGCCAAACCCTGGGTGATCTCCTGACCATCGAATTTCTTGCCTCGGCCGTGGGCAGCGTGCTGGGTGCCTGTCTGATCCTCTTTGCGGGTTTCGTGATCGGCGGCTGGGCGCGCAAACGGATCACCAGCATCGGCGGCAAGAATGCCCATCTCGATGTCACGCTGTTCAACTTTCTGGGGAATGTCGCCCGCTACATCATCATCGGGTTTTCGTTTCTCTTCGTGCTGAACACCTTCGGGGTCCAGACCACATCCTTTGTCGCCGTCATCGGTGCGGCGGGTCTGGCCATCGGTCTGGCCCTGCAAGGCACGCTATCGAATGTGGCCGCCGGCGTGATGATCGTCTTCTTCCGTCCGATCAAGATCGGTGACTTCGTCAACGTCAACGGCCAGATGGGGACGGTCAAGGATATCACGCTGAACTTCACCGAACTGGCCGAGCTGTCCAACGTGCAGATCATCATTCCCAATTCACAGGTCTGGGGGAACATGATCGTCAACTACTCGATCTACGACACCCGCCGCGCCGAGTGGGTCTTCGGCGTCAGCTACGGGGCCGACCTCAAGCTGGCCGAAGAAACGATCCGCGACACGATCATGGCCGACCCACGCGCCAAGACCGACCCCGCACCCTTCATTCAGGTGAACAACCTGGGCGATTTCTCGGTGGATTTTCTGGTGCGGGTCTGGTGCAGCAGCGCCGATTTCTTCCAGTTTCAGGCCGATATGAAACGCCGCGTGAAAGAGGCCTTGGATGCCAAGGGCGTCGAAATCCCCTTCCCCACGCGCAAGGTCATGCAGGTCGAAGGCTAAGGGACAAGAAAGGGCGGCCCCGACGGCCGCCCTTTTCGCTTCAGTCCATCTGGGCCAGCAGGGTCTGTCCCGCCGAGACCTCGCATTGGCCGGGGCCGGGTTCCTCATTCAAAATTTTGACCACACCATCCTCGACAAGCATGGCGTAGCGTTTCGACCGGTCGACGAACCCGACCGGACCTGCGCTGAAATTCATGCCGATCGCCTTGGTGAAGGCGCTTTCCGCGTCGCCCAGCATCGTGATCCCCGCTGCGAGCGCGCCGGTGTCATCGCCCCAGGCCTTCATCACGAAGGGATCGTTGACGGAAATGCAGACCACCTCGTCCACGCCCTTGGCTTTCAGCCCGTCCATCGCAGCGATGAAGCTGGGCACATGGGCCGTGGTGCAGGTGCCGGTATAGGCGCCCGGCAGGCCGAAGATCGCGACCTTGCGGCCCGTCAGCTTGTCGCCCAGGGCCACGCCCTGCGGGCCGTCGTCCCCCATCACCAGAAGTGTCGCCTCTGGCAATTTATCCCCTACCGCGATTGTCATGAATGTTGCTCCTCTTCGCAATTGTGCCCACTGTCCGGCCAAATGTAGGGTGCCGCCGGACCATCGCCAGAAGCAAGAGAGGTTTTTCATGTCCCATGTCGTCGTTATCGGGGCCGGACAGGCCGGGGCCTCTTGTGTGGCCAAGCTGCGCAGCGAGGGCTTCGACGGGCAGATCACCCTGATCGGCGCAGAACCCGTCCCCCCCTACCAGCGCCCGCCGCTGTCAAAGGCCTATCTGATGGGCGAGATGGCGCAGGAACGGCTCTACCTGCGGCCCGCGGCGTTCTATGCCGACAACAACATCACCCTGCGGCTGAATACGAAGGTGGGCGAGATCAGACCGGCCGAAAAAGCCATCGTCCTGATGAATGGCGAGGGTCTTGCCTATGACGACCTTGTCCTGACGACGGGGTCCGTCCCGCGCAAGCTGCCCGCCGGCATCGGTGGCGATCTTTCCGGCGTTTTCACTGTCCGCGATCTGGCGGATGCCGATGCGATGGCGCCAGCGTTTCAGCCCGGCAAGCGTCTGCTGGTCATCGGCGGCGGCTATATCGGGCTGGAGGCGGCGGCGGTCGCCGCAAAGCTGGGCTTGCAGGTGACGCTGGTGGAAATGGCCGACCGTATCCTGCAACGGGTCGCGGCGCCCGAAACCTCGGACTATTTCCGCGCCCTGCACCGCGCCCATGGCGTCGATATCCGCGAAGGCGTCGGCCTTGTCCGGCTGACCGGCGAGGGCCATGTGACCGGCGCGGAACTGACGGATGGCACGCGGCTCGCCATCGACCTTGCCGTCGTCGGCATCGGCATCATCCCCGCAACCGGACTGGCCGAGATATCCGGCATCACCACCGACAACGGCATCGTCACCGACGACTACGGGCGCACATCCGACCCGCATATCTGGGCGGCGGGCGATTGCGCCACCTGCAACGTCGAAGGGCAGAGGATCCGTCTGGAAAGCGTCGGCAACGCGATAGATCAGGCCGAGGCGGTGGCGATCAACATCATGGGTGGTGACCAGCCTTATGTGCCCAAACCGTGGTTCTGGTCCGATCAATACGACTGCAAGCTGCAAATCGCGGGGCTGAACCTCGGCTATGGGCAGGTCCACGTCCGCAAGGGCGAGGATGGCGCGCAATCGCATTGGTATTACAAGGGCGACCGCCTGATCGCGGTGGATGCGATGAACGACGCGCGCAACTACATGATCGGCAAGCGGCTGATCGAAGGCGGCAAGTCCCCCGATCCGGCGCTGATCACCGACCCCGCGACCGACATGAAGGCGCTGTTGAAGCTGTGAGGATCATCGGCGGCACCCATCGCGGCACCACGCTGGCCGAGGTCGGCAAAGGTGATGCGGGCGCGCATCTGCGCCCGACCAGCGACCGCGTGCGCGAAAGCCTCTTCAATGTGCTGCTGGGCGGACGCTTCGGTGATCCGGTCACAGGTGTCCGCGTGCTGGACCTCTTTGCAGGCACCGGCGCATTGGGGCTGGAGGCCCTGTCGCGCGGTGCCTCCCATGTCACCTTCGTCGACAGCGGGCGCGCGGCGCAAAGGCTGATCCGCGCCAATATCGCCAAACTGCGGCGCGAGGCGGATACGCAACTGCTGGCCACCGATGCCACGCGGCTGCCCGAAGGCGGGGGCTGCGGGCTGGTCTTTCTCGACCCCCCCTATGGCAGGGGGCTGGGTGGCGCGGCGCTGGCGGCGGCGCAGGGGCATGGCTGGCTTGCCCCCGGCGCATTGATCGTCTGGGAGGAAAACCAGCCACAGATCGCGCCCCAGGGCTATGAGGCACTGGACCAGCGCCGCTATGGCGACACATGGGTCACCTTCCTGCGCCATAGGGCGTGATTTGCCAAACAGGCGGCAGGGCGCTAGCCTTTCCACCATGACCGATGCCACCGATCTTTCCATGATCCCGCGCGTGCGGCGTCAGGCGGCCGAAGCGCTGCCCCTGCCGCATCCGGTGCCCTTCGGCGCGCCGGTGCTGATCTCGGACTGCGCAAGCCCGCTGGCGGGCGAGACCCTTCTCAGCCTCTTGTGGAAACGGATGGACGGCGCAGATCAGGACGCGTTAAAGCACCCGCCCCGCCGCGACCCACCAGTCGGGACGGGCAAGGGCAAGACGCGCGGCGACCGCCTCGGCCGTTCCCAGGTCCGCGACCAATCCGAAACAGGTCGCCCCTGAACCCGACATCGCGGCGACCGCCACGCCGTCATAGGACTGCAACCTGTCGATCACCTCGCCGATGACCGGTGCGATGTTGACGGAAGGGGTTTGCAGGTCATTGCGCTGACGCGTCAGCCAAGCGGCGAAATGCGCGAAGTCAGGACCATCGGGCAGGTCGGCCATCGGCGTGCCGTGTTTCGTCGCCAGCCCCTGAAAGACCGGTCCGGTCGGCACGGCAACGGGCGGGCGCACCAGCACCAGCGCGCAGGGGGGAAGCGCAGCCACAGGGGCCACCCGGTCCCCGATCCCCGTCATCCGCTGCGGCGCGGGGCCCGCAAGGCAGACCGGCACATCGGCCCCCAGCCGCGCGACCGCAGGGTCATCCGGCGTCAGCGGGGGCACCTGCCAGAGGTCCGCCAGCAGGCGCAAGCTTGCCGCCGCGTCAGATGACCCGCTGCCGATCCCTGCGGCATGGGGCAGGGTCTTTTCAAGATGCAGCACGGCACCCGCCGACACGGCGCGCGCCTCGGCCAGCAGGCGGGCCGCGCGCAGGATCAGGTTGCGCTCGTCGGTCGGGACACCTTGTGCAAAGGGTCCGCTGACCGACAGGGCAAGATCATCGGCAAGGGACGCGCTGATCACATCAGCCACATCCGCAAAGACTACCAAACTGTCCAGCAGGTGGTAGCCGTCATCCCGCTGGCCCGTCACATGCAGGGTCAGGTTGACCTTGGCGGGCGCCCTAGCTATCGTCACCGGAAGCATCACCCGGGGCAACCGAAATCAGTTGCGTGCCTTCCTCGGCCAGCACCGCATCAAGCCCACGGTCAAGCTTTGCGCGGATACGCTTTGCATCGCCCTCGGCAGGGCCAAAGGACAGCGCGCGCTGCCATTGGAACCGCGCCTCGATTTCGCGACCGACCGCCCAATAGGCATCGCCCAGATGGTCGTTGATCGTGGGGTCCACCGGTTCGAGCGAGGCGGCGCGTTCCAGCTCGATCACCGCATCCGCGTAGCGTCCAAGCTGGAAATAGACCCAACCCAGACTGTCGACGATCGCACCGCTATCGGGCCTTGCGGCGGCGGCGGTTTCGATCATCGTCAGCGCCTCGTCCAGTTTCTCGCCACGCTCGACCAGCGAATACCCCAGATAATTCAGCACCTGCGGCTGATCGGGGCGCAGGGCAAGGGCGGCACGGAAATCGGCCTCGGCGGCGGGCCAGTCGTCCAGCTGGTGACGGGTGATCGCGCGGGTGTAGTAGACGAACCACTTGGTCCGGTCGGCCTCGTCATAACGATCGAGTGCCTGTGTATAGGCCCGCTCGGCCTCTTCAAAGCGTTCAGCCTCGCGCAAGGTATCGCCCTTGGCTGCGTGAACTTCGGGCAGGTCGGGGAAAAGGCGGGTCAGCCCTTCCAGCGCCTCGACGGCGGCTTCGTTGCGGCCAGCGGCCCGCAGCACCTCGGCGCGGCCAAGCTCGGCGGCATAGAACGACGGATCATCGGGGGCCACCTGACTGTAGGCGGCGCTGGCAAGATCGTATTGCTGCATCTCTTCCAGCAGGCGCGCGGTCATCAGAAGGGCGGTGGTGTTTTCCGGCCAAAGATGGTTGGCCGCGCGGGTGTAGAGAAGGGTAAAGTCCGGCAGGGCGTCATCCTCGATCAGACCGGCGATGACGTGCAACAGATCCCCCATCCCCTGGGCCGGAGTGCGCACAGCGTCATAGGCCACCGCCTCGCCCGCAATCAGCGCGTCGCGCAACAGGCGCAAGGCGGGATCAAGCTGCGTGCCGAAAACATCGCCGATCAGTCGCAGGCCGATATCGTTGCGTCCCAACTGGCTGAGTATCAGGACATGGGCAATCGCGCTTTGACGGCTGTAGAGCATCCCGCCCTCGGCATTGGCGAAAAGCTGCTCGGCGGTTTCGAAATCACCCACCGATGCAAGGGCGTAGACCTTGTGGGTCAACCCGTAAAGCATCATGCCATCCGCAGCGATGGCGGTGTCGAAGGCCGCCATGGCACCGGCCAGATCACCGCGCCCCATCTGCGCCCAGCCGCGCGCGATATGATCGACAAGCGGACCGACCTGCTGGCCGGTGTCGAGCATGGCAAGGGCACCGTCGAAGTTCTCGGTCGCAAAAAGATGCGTCAGCTGGATCAGTTGGCTGACACTATCGCCCGCGCCTGTCGCGATCAGGTCCTGCGCCACAGGCAATGCGCGGGCGAAATCCCCTTGCCCGACATAGGCACGCTGGGCGCTGTCCAGCAGCGCGACATTGCGCGGATCGGCCATCAGCCCCTTGGAAAAGAACCGCGCGGCAGCGGCGAAATCATTGGCGGCCTCGGCCTGCCGTCCGGCAAGGTAGGCGCCCATGTCCACATCCGCCAGAACCGGACCGCCACCGCAGACAAGTGCGGCCGACACGGCCAGCGAGGATAGCTTTTTGCGCAAGGGCTTTGCCTTTATCATCCGGTTCGTTTTCCGCACCCTAGCCAGACTGCCCGCCAAGATGCAAACGGCCTGCTGTGGGGGGTGGCAAATTGTTGCGGATGAAGAGGGGCTGAGACACAAGAAGACAGGCCGTAAGGCCCGCCCGCTCGCCCTGCCAATACTGCCCGCCCGCGCCTGTTTTTGCGGCGCTTTTCGTTACCAGCGAATCTATGCGAATCGATGATTCGCCGTCAACTACTGATTCGCACACAGGTCAACTTAGCGGCGCGTAAAGGCGGCATTGCGGGTCGATGGGCACCGCGCTGACCAGAAACGGGGTTTCCGGCGGCATCCCGCTTTCCTCTACCCACACCCCGTTGAGACAAAAGTCCTGCGCATAATTGCCAAGGTTGAAGCCAAAGCCGGGATCGCCGCAATCATCCGCCGTTCCGCCCGCATTCCACGCCTGACTGACACCGACACCCAGTTCACCCGGGGTGAAGAAGGCAAAGCGCTGCGGATCGAAGGTCAAGAACCACGGGTCATCGGCTTCACGCGTGGCCATGTCCCATTTGCCGATCAGGATGCCGTCCTTGTAGCCGGCGATGCGGAACTCGGTCACGTCGCCTTCCATCACAATGACCTTGTCGCGCGCGCCGGGCGCAAGGCTCATCTGGCCGGTCATCGTATAGCCGTTGGCACCTTCCCAGCAGAAATAGAACTCGGCCGCGTCCGCTGTCGTGGCCGCAAGCGTCAGAGCAAATGTTGCCGCACGGATCATGCGCCGTTCTCCCTCAGGACATGCCCCGCCAGATAGAGCGAGCCGCAAATCAGGATGCGGGCGCCGGGGGCGTCTTCGGTAATCTGCGAAATGGCGTGCCCCACGCTGTCGGCAACCCTTGCGGGCAATCCGACCGCATTTGCATGGGCGGCGGTATCGGCAGCGGGGATGGTGTTCGCCTCGCCGGGGATCGAGACAGCGGTAAGGGACTGGGCAACCCCCGCCAAGGGACGCAGATAGCCCGCGATGTCCTTGGTGTTCAGCATCCCGCAGATCAGATGCGTGGGGCGGGGCGGTTGCTGGCGCAGGGTCTCGGCCAGCGCGATCCCGGCGGCGGGATTGTGCCCGCCATCCAGCCAAAGCTGGGCCGGGGCGGCCAGATCGACCAGCGCGCCTTTGGTCAGCCGTTCCATCCGCGCGGGCCAATAGGCGCGGGTCACGGCGGCCTCGCAGGCGGCTTCGTCCTTGCCCATGGCGCGCAAGGCGGCAATCGCGGCACCGGCGTTCATCACCTGATGTGGCCCCGGCAGGTTGGGCAGCGGCAGATCAAGCAATCCGCCTTCGTCCTGATAGACCAGCCGTCCGCGTTCCGTGCCCACATGCCAGTGCTGTCCGTAGGCCAGCAGCGGCGCACCGGCTCGGGCGGCGAGGCCTTCGATCACCTCCAGCCCGTCTTCGTGCTGGGGGCCGACGATGCAGGGCACGCCGCGTTTGATGATCCCCGCCTTCTCGGCCGCGATCTTGGCGATGGTGTCGCCAAGGAATTGCTGGTGGTCCAGATCGACCGGCGTGATGATCGTGATTGCAGGCTTCGCAATGACATTCGTGGCATCCAGCCGCCCGCCAAGGCCGACCTCGAGCAGGGTGTAGTCGGCAGGTGTCTCGGCGAAGGCCATCAGGGCGGCAACGGTCGTGATCTCGAAATAGGTGATCGGGTCGCTGCCGTTGGCGCGATAGCAGCGATCCAGCACCTCGGTCAGCGCCGCCTCGTCGATCAACCTGCCCGCCAGCCGGATGCGTTCATGAAACCGCGCCAGATGCGGCGAGGTATAGGCATGCACCCGCGAGCCCCCCGCCTCTAGTCCCGCGCGGATCATCGCCTGCGTGGACCCCTTGCCGTTGGTCCCCGCCACATGCACCACGGGCGGCAGCCGGTCTTGGGGATGACCCACGGCATCCAGCAGGCGCCAGACACGGTCCAGCGTCAGGTCGATGACCTTGGGGTGCAAGGCCATCATCCTTTCAAGGATCACGTCCGAGGATTGGCTCACGTCTTGGCGTCCGCCTCGGCGATGACATCGGCAGGGTCGGGCAGCTTCTCGTCCGCGGGCGCGGGCAGATCGCCTTTCACCGGCGCGGGGGCCTTGGTCAGCATCCGGATGATGGTGACCAGTTCCTCTTTCAGCGCGGTGCGCTTGGTCACACGGTCCAGCATCCCGTGGTCCAGCAGGTATTCCGCGCGCTGGAACCCTTCGGGCAGCTTTTCGCCGATCGTCTGTTCGATCACGCGGGCACCGGCAAAACCGATCAGCGCGTTGGGCTCGGCGATCTGCACATCGCCCAGCATCGCATAGGATGCGGTCACACCACCGGTCGTCGGGTGCGTCAGCACGACGATATAGGGCAGCCCCGCCTCTTTCAGCATCTGCACCGCAATCGTGGTGCGCGGCATCTGCATCAGGCCAAGGATGCCTTCCTGCATGCGCGCGCCACCGGCGGCGGAAAACAGGATCAGCGGGCGCTTGGTTTCCACCGCACGTTCGGCAGCCGCGACAATCGCATTGCCCACATACATCGACATCGAGCCGCCCATGAAGGAAAAGTCCTGCACCGCGACGACAACCGGCGTGCGGCCCATCTCGCCCTCGGCGACCAGCATGGCGTCTTTCTCGCCGGTCTTCTTGCGGGCTTCCTTGATGCGGTCGGTATAGCGTTTCTGGTCACGGAAATGCAGCGGGTCGGCGACCGGTTCGGGCACCTTCACTTCGGTGAAGATGCCACCGTCGAAGATCGAGGCCAGCCGCGCCCGCGCAGCGATGGGCATGTGGTGACCGCAGTTGGTGCAGACATTCAGGTTGTCCGACAGCTCACGATGAAACAGCATCGTGCCGCATTCGGGGCATTTGGTCCACAGATTGTCCGGCACCTCGCGCCGCGAGAAAAGCGAGTTGATGGTGGGACGGACGTAGTTTGTGATCCAGTTCATAAGCGCGCCTTTATGACTTGTCGCTCTTGCAGATATGCCGCCGCGTTGCGAATTGCAATCAACAGCGCAGGGTGACGCGCGCGGCAAGCCACATGATCCATGTGGTCATGCCCAGCACCAGCGCCTGACCGATCATCCAAGGCTGGGCCAGCGTCTCGAACCCGCCGCTGTAAAGCGCGGGGTCTTCATAGGGGTAAAGGAACAGCGCCACGCCCGATGTGGGCCAACCGGCGATATGCACGACCAGCAGGGCAAAGGCGTTGTTGGCCAGATGCAGCCCCACGGCCGCACCGATCGTGCCGGTGCGCGCGGTCAGGTCGGCGCAGGCGATCCCCAGCCCCGTGGCCCAGACCGCCCAGACGAAGCCCTCGGCAGGGCCATTGCCGTTCCAGTAATGCAACCCCCCGAACATGACCGAGGGCACCACCATCCAGGCCCAGGGGCTGCGCGAGATGGCGGCGAACTGCTGTTGCAGATAGCCGCGAAAGAACAGCTCTTCGGTGCCGACCTGCACCAGAAGCACCGCCAGCGTGACAGGCACAAGTCCAAGCCAGACCACAAGGCTGTGTTGCATCTCGACCTGTACGGGATCGAACCACGGAGGCAGGATTTCGATTGCGACCAGCCAGAAACCGACGCCCAGCGTCACGGTGATCAGGTCGCGCTTTGCTGTCTCATGCGGGCCGATCAGGCTGGCGATCCCGCGCCCGTGCAACAGGCTGAGCAGGATCAGAAACCCGCCCAGCGCGATCCCGAAGCTCAGGAACTGCGCCAGGGTGCCGAAGGTGGTCACCCCGTCCTGGAAGTCCTGCCGCAAGGCTTCGCTCGGCAGCAGGGCTGCAAAGATATCTGCCGACAGGGCAAAGACCAGCTCGAAGGCGATGATCATCACGATGACGCGCCAGAATTCCGGCGCCCCGAAGGCGGGACGGATATAGGCGTCATGTGCGGCGTAGCGATTGTCCATGTCCGACCCTAGGCTTTGCGGTTTGCGCGCCGCAACACCCGTTGTTGGGCTTGCGCCGCGCGTGCCCTCTAATTAGACCCGTTCCAACAGTTTTCCCGGAGGAGAGTTTCAAAATGTCCCAAGGCAAGATCGACAAATCCCGCCTTCCCAGCCGCCACGTCACCGAAGGCCCGGCACGGGCGCCGCACCGGTCGTATTTCTATGCCATGGGTCTGGATGACACGGCGATCCACCAGCCATGGGTCGGCGTCGCCACCTGCTGGAACGAGGCCGCCCCCTGCAACATCGCGCTGAACCGTCAGGCGCAGTCGGTCAAGCTGGGCGTCAAGAAGGCCAATGGCACGCCGCGTGAATTCACCACGATCACCGTGACCGACGGGATCGCGATGGGCCACGAAGGGATGCGCTCGTCTCTGGCCAGCCGCGAAGCCATCGCCGATACCGTGGAACTGACCATGCGCGGGCACTGCTATGACGCGCTGGTCGGACTTGCGGGCTGCGACAAATCCCTGCCGGGGATGATGATGGCAATGGTGCGTCTGAACGTGCCTTCGGTCTTCATCTACGGCGGGTCGATCCTGCCGGGTCGTCTGGATGGCAAGGACGTCACCGTGCAGGACGTCTTCGAGGCCGTGGGCAAGCATCAGGCGGGCAACATGAGCGATGCCGAGCTGGAAATCCTCGAACGGGTGGCCTGCCCTTCGGCCGGGGCCTGCGGCGGGCAGTTCACCGCCAACACCATGGCCTGCGTGTCCGAGGCGATCGGGCTGGCGCTGCTGAATTCCTCGGGCGCGCCTGCGCCTTACGAGAGCCGCGACCAATACGGTGTCGCCTCGGGCGAGGCGGTGATGAACCTGATCGAAAAGAACATCCGCGCCCGCGACATCGTCACCCGCAAGAGCCTTGAAAACGCGGCCCGCATCGTCGCCTGCACCGGCGGGTCCACCAACGCCGGTCTGCACCTGCCCGCCATCGCCCATGAGGCTGGCATCGACTTCGACCTGATGGACGTCTGCGACATCTTCCGCGACACCCCCTATTTCGTCGATCTCAAGCCCGGTGGCCAATATGTCGCCAAGGACCTTTACGAGGCAGGCGGCGTGCCGATCGTGATGAAGGAACTGCGCAAGGCCGGTCTGATCCACGAGGATTGCATGACCGCATCCGGCCGCACCATGGGCGAGGAACTCGACATGATCGCGGGCGAGGCTGACGGCCGCGTCATCCACCCCATCGAAACCCCGATCACCAAGACCGGCGGCGTTGTCGGCCTCAAGGGCAACCTTGCGCCCGAAGGTGCCATCGTCAAGGTCGCCGGCATGTCGGACGCCGAGCAGGACTTCACCGGTCCGGCCCGCGTGTTCGAATGTGAAGAAGACGCCTTCGAGGCAGTCAAGGCCCGCCAATACAAGGAAGGCGAAGTCATCGTCATCCGCAACGAGGGCCCCGCAGGCGGCCCCGGCATGCGCGAGATGCTGGCCACCACCGCCGCCCTCTCGGGTCAGGGCATGGGCAAGAAGGTGGCACTGATCACCGACGGGCGGTTCTCGGGCGCGACACGCGGCTTCTGCGTCGGTCACGTCGGGCCGGAAAGCGCCCATGGCGGCCCCATCGGTCTGCTGCAAAACGGCGACATGATCACCATCAACGCCAAGACCGGCGAGTTGTCCGTCGATCTGACCGATGCGGAACTCAAGACCCGCCGCGAGAATTGGAAAGGTCCGCGCAAGACGATCTATGCGTCGGGTGCTCTTTACAAATACGCGCAACTGGTCGGCGGCGCGCGTCTTGGGGCGGTGACCCACCCCGGGGCCAAGGGCGAAGAACACATCTATATGGACCTCTGACGCGGATGATCCGCCCAAAGCTTGCATTTCTGGCGCTTTCGGTGATGTCGGCCTGTCTGCTGATCGCACCGGAACGGACAACCACGCTGGCGGGCGGGGCGGTGCAATTGCAGGCACCTGCGGGCTACTGCGTCGATACGATGACCAGGCGCCTGTCCGAGGATTTCGCCGTGCTGGCGCCTTGCGCGACATTGGGTGTCGAGGCCCCCGTGCCGGATGTGGTGGGGTTGATCACGGTGCTTGCAGGCGCGGCGGGCAGCGGCACCATCGCCACCGACGAAATCGCGCTGCGCGACTTTCTGATCACCTCGGAGGGGCGCGCGCTGCTCAGCCAGACGGGCACGGCGGGTGACATCCGTATCCTGTCCACACAGGCCTTCGACGATCAGGTCATGGTGCATTTCACCGATCAGGGCACACCGCCGCTGGACGGTCTGCAGAACGAGGAATGGCGCGCCTTCCGCAACATCGGCGGGCGACTGGTCACCGTCGGAGTGCGCGGGCTGGCCGTGGCCCCCTTGCAGGACGGACCGGGGGCGGGTCTGCTGAAACTGGTCCTTGCAGGGCTAAGCGCGAATGAGACCGCGCCGCCAAGCTGACCCTTCAAAATCCCGCTCCCGCCTGACAGACTGTGAGCCGAGGAAATGACAGGACACCGATGATCTTCCCGCCGCACGGCCTGATCGGACGCTTTCTGCACCGCCGCGCGCTGGCGCGATGGCGTGCGGCGACACGCAGGGTGGACGGCACCCGCACCGGCGATCTTGACAGCCAGGTGCAGATGGCGCGGAAAACCATCCGCCGCATCCGCGATTTCGACGCAGCGGCGGCGGCCCGACTGGCCCTGCCCCGCCCGGGGTCCACGACATTCCCCAGCCCTGTGGGCACCGACTGGTCGTGGCGGCCCAAACCATGGCGCATCGCCTGCCCCGAACTCGGCCTTGCGCCTGCGCTGCCCAAAGACGAGATGACGAACGAACTGGTGATCTTCCACGATTGCAAATCGCGCGAGATCACCCTGCGCCAGCAGCGCAACAGCCGCGACATCGACCTTGCGCCCTTCGGCGTCGTGCTGGAGGTTTTCCACTTCGACGGCAGCTACCTGTCGCTGGTGGTCGAGGTGCCGCCGTCTTCGTGCGAGGGCCTGAAGAAGTCTCATCTGATCCGCCTTGCCACCGTTGTCGAGCGCGAGCGCCCGACCCGCATCTATGCCCGCCTCAACGTCAAGCACGGCCCCAATACCGAACAGATCCTGCTGACACTGCCGGAGGCGGAAGAGGCAATCGTCGAATTCGACCTTGCCTATAGCCAGTTGATCGAAGCCCGCGCCGAGCGCATGTGGATCGACCTGATGATCGAAGACCCCGCGATGAACCGGGTCACCTTCCGCGATCTCAACATGGCGCGCTATCCGCGTGCGGAACTCTAGGGGGTGCCCATGAAGATCATCAATGCCGAACTGCGCGCCGGTGTCTGGTCAGGTGAACTGGTCGGCGGTGCGGCAAGCGGGGTCAGGGTTCTGCACGAAGGCCGGGCGCTTGCGGGCGTGACAACCACGCCGCTGCCTGACCGCGACAGCACAAAGATTGCCGTGCCGGTGCCCGCCGACCTGATCAGCGACGGGGTGCAGACATTCGTCGTCGAAGACAGCGCGGGGCGCGTGCTGGCAAGCTTCGCGATCCTCGCCGGTGAGGTGCTGGCGCATGACCTGCGGGCCGAGATCGCCCTGCTGCGCGCGGAACTGGATATTCTGAAGGCCGCTTTCCGCAAACATGCAGCCGGGGGCTGACGCGGCCCCGATCGACCGGTCTGGCACCCTTTGCGCCGGTCCTCTTGCGGCCCTAAGGCCGGCCGAAGCGATTGGTCTGGTTCATATCGCGAATCCGGCTGCGGTCATTGAGATCGAGCTTTCGCGGCTCGCCCCGGCCATCACAATTCACGGTCACCGGCGAAATCGCCCGCAGCGTTTCGTTCGCGCAAAGACCTTGCGAGGAAAAGAGCACCTCCCATGTGCCGTCTTCCTGCATCTGCTGGTAGTTGACCGCGACATAGGCAATCAGGGCGATAGCGGATGCGCTGAGCGAAAAATACAAAAGGGCGCGCTTGACCTGTTGTCGCGCCGCGCGCTTGCGTTTGTGCTTGTTCTTGTTCTTGAAATAGAGCGCGATAAGCTCTTTCTCGCGCTCTTGTTCTGCCAGATCAGGCATGCCGGGAATGGTCGTGGCCAGCGAACTTCTGATCCGTTCCGCGGACCCGTCTTCTGCGGCGAAATCGCCGGAACCCGCCACGTCGTCGTCCAGTCCTGCGGCCTGCCTCGCGGCGATCTCCTGCGTTTCCTGATTGAACTCATCCCGCCAGGCCGGACGCAATGTGCCTGTTTGCTGCTCGCCCCCAAGGACCAGCGCAGCGGCCCTGCCTTTCGTGCCACCCAGAACGTCGCGGTTGGTATCGGCAATCAGCGTGCCCAGCATCGATTGCGGAGACCCTGAGGCGGGCGGCGTCTCGGCAGGGTCCTGGGTGATGACACTGGACCAGTCCGCCGCATACTGGAATCGTTCGTGGATCGGCAGCGAAAGGGCCATATCGATCGCGGCCAGAAATATCGGGTCATAGTCATCGAAGCGCCCGGCCAGCGGCACATAAGGGTCGGGGCGACCGCCAATATTCTCGGATTGCCGCGTCTGGCTGTCAGGCGGCGGATCGCCCGTGATCAGGTGATACAGCGTCCCGCCCAGCGCATAGAGATCGCTGGCAGGACTGTGGGCCGCGCCGCGCACGTAAAACTCGAAGGGCGAATACCCGTCCTTGACGAAAAGAAACGCAGTCTTCGCCCGCCCCCGGTCCGAGGCCAGCTCTTTCGCAGAACCGAAGTCGATCAGGACCGGCTTGCCATGTTTGTCCAACAGGATGTTGTCGGGCGAGATATCGCGGTGCAGCAGGTTGTGATCATGCACGACCGACAGCGCGTCCAGCACCTGCACTGCGACATCCTTGATCTCGGCTGGCGACAGCGTCCGGTCGGGATCGTCGGCGATGGTCAGCAGGTCGTCGCCTTCGACCAGATCGAGCACCATATAGGCCGTCGTGTTCTGCTCGAAGACCGCGTGGACCTTGATGATATTGGGATGCATCAGACGTGCGATGCTGCGCGCCTCGCGCATGAACATCTCGATGCATTTGCTGAACTGCGCCGCCGTCTCGCGACGTGTGGCGACCACATTCACACCGCTGCGAACACAGATCAGTTCGGGGAAACATTCCTTGATGACGACCGCACGGTCCAGCGACGTATCGCGCGCAAGGTAGGTGATTCCGAAACCGCCACGCCCGATGGCCCGCTCGATCACATAGTTACCCCCTGCAAGCACAGTGCGTGCAGGCAAAGCTTCTGCCTTGTCGAGATCAGCTTCCGCTGACCCGGGGAGGGGGGACACATGCATCGGTCAAAAGGACCTTTGTTTACTCGTTGTTAGCCGTAAGACCTAATATACAAAGAACTTTCGTCAAAGTGGTTTACCACCAGATGGTGAATCAACTTGGCGTCACAGCCACAGTTTGTTGAAGATTTGGCGACGATTTCGGCGTCACGATAGAATTATCCTTCCCGCGCAAGACGCGATCTACACTGGGCCGGTTCCCGATCAATGAAATGCGCGATTGTCAGCAGTATGGCGAAATAGGGGCGGTCTACGTCTGTTGGTCCGGACCGGATGACAATAATTCAAATGGTCAACATATTGTCAGGGCGTTGAACTGCCTGACCCATTGCCCCGTATAACCGACATTCAAAGGGACAATGAAAGGACAAACCCATGAACCGCCGCTTCGCACTCAAGTCGACCATCCTCGCCGCTGGTGTGGCCCTTGCCGCCGCATGTGCACCCATGATGGATGGCGAGCCCGACATCGTCGATATCGCCGCCTCCAACGACAACTTCAGCACGCTGGTCGCCGCCGTGACCGCCGCCGGTCTGGTCGAGACACTCAAGGGCGACGGCCCGTTCACTGTCTTCGCCCCAACAAACGAGGCCTTCGCCGCCCTGCCCGCAGGCACCGTCGACTCGCTGCTGCTGCCTGAAAACAAGGATCAGCTTGTCGCGATCCTGACCTATCACGTCGTGCCCGGTGCGGTGACCTCGGACCAGTTGGCCGGTCAGCGCCTGAGCGTGGCGACCGTGAACGGCGCAAATGTCCATGTTGACGGCAGAAACGGTGTGAAGGTCGAAAACGCAACCGTCACGACAGCCGATATCATGGCATCGAACGGCGTGATCCACGTAATCGACACCGTCCTGCTGCCCTAAGTCGCAGCCGCGGCCCCGCTGACCCTTCCCCCCATCGGCGGGGCCACCCCCCCTTTTTGCCAGCCACGCAAGATCACCGACACTCACCCCCCTGCAACCGATGGAATACCGTGATTTCAGGCGAAGGTGATCTTGCGACACTCTTGCGCCGCCTCAGCGCGACACTTACCCCCGAGACCTACGATTTCGCGACCCTCGACTCCCTGCCCCCCGGCATCACGCCGCGCATGGTCTTCGTCGAGGACGAGGGCAAGACCCCGATCTGCACCCGCGCCGAGGCCGAGGCGGCAGGCATCCCCCATAGCTTCCCCTGCCGGATGATCACCTGCAACGTCCATTCCGCGCTAAAGGCGGTCAGTCCGGCTCTTGCCGGCTTCGTGGTCAGCCGAACGGACGGCGCTGCCCGGGTCTGTGGCAAGAAACGCGGACCGCAGAGCCCCTGATACCCACATTCTCGATGCGCTCGGTGATCTTTGTGCTATTTCAATGCTATGGACATCGTCCTCATCACAACTGTCATCGCCTCCCTGTTCCTCATCATCGGGGTGGCAGAGCCGTTGGCCGCGCGCCTGCGACTGCCCTACACGGTGATCCTTGCCCTTCTTGGCATCCTGATCGCGGTCGGTGCGATCTTTTTCCTGCGCACCGAACTGACTGATGCGCTGAACCCCGTGGCCGAGGTGATCCTCGGGCTGCCGATCCGCTCGAATGTGTTTCTTTACATCTTCCTGCCGACCCTGCTGTTTCAGGCGACGCTGGGGATGAACCTGCGGCGGATGCTCGACGACTGGGTGCCGATCCTGGTGCTGGCGATCGTGGCGGTCGTCGTCGCGACATTCAGCGTGGGCTATGCGCTGTCATGGGTCAGCGCGCTGCCCTTGGCGGCCTGCCTGTTGATCGGGGCCATCGTGTCCACGACCGATCCATCTGCCGTTGTCACGATCTTCCGGTCGATTTCCGCGCCCCGCCGCCTTGCACGGATCATCGAGGGCGAGAGCCTGCTGAACGACGCGGCCGCCATCGCGCTGTTCGGTCTGTTCATGGGCTTCGTCATGTTGGGCCTTCCCAATCCCGACCTCGGCGAAGCGCTGGCCCGTTTTCCGCTGCTGATCGTCGGTGGTGCCTTTGTCGGCTGGCTGGCGGCGCGGGTGGCGGTCTGGCTGATGGCCACTTTCGCGCGATACGGATTGGCGCATATTTCGGTGTCGGTGGCCTTGCCCTATCTTGCCTATATCGGGGCGGAACAGATCATCGGTGCATCGGGTGTGATCGCTGTCGTCGCGGCAGGGCTGACGCTGAACCTGACGGGCCCCGGGCGATTGCCGCCGCAGGCCTGGACGAACCTGCGCGAGATCTGGGACGTGCTGGCGCATTGGGCGGGGGCGCTGATCTTCATTCTCGCTGCGCTGCTGATACCGCGTCTGCTGGGCGAGGTCCGGCTTGAAGATTTCTTCCTTGTCGGCGTGGTGATCGTCGCCGCCATCGTCGCGCGGGTGGTTGTCCTGTTCGGATTGCTGCCGCTGCTGACCGTCATGCGCGTCTCGCCCGCAGTCGACCGGCCCTACAGGGTAGCCATCCTTTGGGGGGGCTTGCGGGGTGCGGTGACACTGGCGCTTGCGCTGGCGGTCACGGAAAGTTTCCGCGTGCCGAGTGACATCCAGCGTGTCGTCGGCATCCTTGCAACCGGATTTACGCTGTTCACGCTGATCGTGCAGGGCACCACCCTGCGCTGGGTCATCGGACGGCTTGGCCTTGACCGGCTGTCACCGATCGACGACGCGCTCTCGCGTCAGGTGGTCGCCGTGGCCCTGCAAACCGTGCGCGAGGACGTGGCCCGCACCACGGAAAACTACGATCTGAGCCGCGACATCGTCCGCGCCGAGGCCAAACTCTTCGGCGAGAGGTTGGATGACGCGGTTCACGCGGCCGAAGACAGCGCGGATATCCTCGACCGTGACCGGGTGACACTCGGCCTGATCGTGCTGGCCGGTCATGAAAGGGACACCATCCTCGAAAGGGTCCGCGAACGCACCATCTCGGCGCGGATGGCCGAACAGGTCCTTTCGGATGCAGACCGCCTGATCGAGGGTGCGCGATCCGGTGGCCGCAGCGGCTATCAGCGTGCCGCCCGACGCAGCATCGCATATGGCCGCGGGTTTCGGGCGGCGCTCTTGCTGCATAGCCGGTTGCACATGTCCGGCCCGCTTGTCCGCATGACCGCCGACCGGTTCGAGCTTTTATTGTCGCAACGCCTGACCCTCAAGGATCTCGGGCCATTCATCGACGGGCGGATCAGGCGGATCCATGGCCGCAGGGTGGCGGATCTTCTGCAGGAATTGCTCGCCCGCCGTATCGAAGCTGTCGCCACCGCGCTGGAAGGTCTGCGGTTGCAATATCCCGGCTATGCCGAAGAGCTGGAGCGGCGGTTCATTCGCCGGACGGCCCTGCGGCTGGAAGAACGCGAATACACCACCATGCGCGAAGACGGTCTGATCGGGTCCGAAGTCTATACCAAGCTGATGGAAGACCTCGCAGCGCGCCGTGCTGCCGCGGAAGAACGACCCCGCCTTGATATCGCGGTGCAGCGCACGCAACTGCTGCGCCAGTTCCCGTTGTTTCAGGGTCTCGACGATACCGCGATAAAGCGGCTCGGACGGGCGTTCCAGACGCGCTATGTCAATGCAGGCGAGGTCATCATCCGCAAGGACACCGCCGCAAAGAGCGTGTTCTTCATCGCCTCCGGTGCGGTCGAAGTGGAAACCGCAGGCCAGACCTTGCGACTGGGCCGGGGCGAGATGTTCGGACAACTCGCGATCCTGATGAACAAGACTCGTCGCGCAGAGGTGCATGCAATCGCGCCTTCCACGCTCCTTGTGCTTGATGAAGCCCGCTTCAGGCGGCTTCTGCGACGGAGCGCGGCGCTGCAAGACGCCGTCCGCGCCAGCGCCGAAAAACGGGGGATCGCACCACAGGACCTACTGCCGGCAAAGAATGTGCAAAGTTGAAGAATGTCGGGCAAACAGCCAGTCGGTCAACTGGCCGTTGCCGTCAGCGCCGCGATATCCGCAAAGCCGCGAGGCAAACCGTCACCCGTCGCCGCCCAGGTCGTCCCATATCCCTTCGACCCAACGCTTGATCACCCGCGCCTCGTCCCAGCGGTTCGACATCTCGCGCCCGTCCGGTCCGGTCATCGCATACTCGGGCGGGCCCAATTCGCAGACAAAGATGCAATCGCCCGAGGCATTCCGCGCCCGCCAGTCGGTAAGCCCCTCGCGCCACCAGTCCTTGAACAGCGCCACCCATTTCTGGTGCTGCGGGAAATCAAGCTGCAACTGGATCTGCTGGCGGCTGGCCACGCGGCCCTGAAAGCTGTCCGAGCGTTGCAGGATACGGCTGATCAGAGAAAGGTCGTGGCCCGACAAGGGAAACCAGAATTCGCGGTCCACCACGTAATGCGACAGGTCCGCGCAAATCCGCATCTCGGGGATGCGGTCCAGCAATTGCAGCGTCGTGTAAAGGTCGTTGGTAATGCAGTTGCGATGCGTCTCGAACTGCACCGGCACGCCGATGCGGTCGGCCATGCCCATCCATGTTTCAATCACCGGCACCATGTCGTCCAAGGCAATCGGCATCACCTGCCCGATCACATCGACAAAGGGAGCGCCGAAATCGGCGGCCATGTGCAGCGTGTCTTCAAGGCTGTCGATCGTCTTGGGGAAAGCCACGATCAGCGGCGTCAGGCCGTTCGCCTGCATATGCGGGCGCACCGCATGGGCGGTGGCGACGTCAGACGCGCCCAGATCAATCGCCATCCCGTCAAAACCGGCCTCTGCGACCATTTCGCAGACCTGATCGTAAGGCAGCTTGACCCCTGTCTGGTCATGCGGCTGCATGGCCCAGAGCGAGGTATAGACCTGAAGCCGCCTCATCCGTTCACGCCCCGGACCTGATCCGGGGCCTCGCACGGCCACAGGCAGAGGTCCCGGGTCGAGCCCGGGACGGGATGACAGACAATCATTCCGCAGGCATCCGTGTGACGCGACCGCCGGAACGGGGGATGACCCAGACCTCATCCATCGGATACTGGCTTTCGTCCTTGGCCATCAGTTTCCTGATCACCTCTATCTGGAACTCGATCCAGCCCATGCGGTGCACCTCGCCCGCCTTGTCCTCGATCTTGGCGTTCAACTCCTTCAGCTTCCAGAACGGCACGGCGGGAAAGGTGTGATGCGCGGTGTGATAGGGCATCTGCCAGCACAGCCAGTTCTGCAACGCATTGGCGCGGGTCGAGCGGGTGTTTTCCAGAATGTCGCTTTCATGGCTCAGCCCCAGATGCTCGATCGTGTTCTGCAACTGGTGCACCGGCTTGGTCAGCAGCATCGGCAAGAGCCAGAAGGTCACCGCAAACCACGACCCCGCAATGACCGAGACCCCGGCGATCAGCGCATAACCCGCCAGATGGGCGCGGCTTTCAAAGATCACGCGCGCCTCTTCTTCCTTGCGGATGAAAGGCTCGATAATCACGCCACGGGCGCGACGGACCACGCCGAAGACACGGTTGCGCCAATAGGTGATCCCCGACAACCACAAAAGGTAGGTCCGGATCGTGTAAGGCTCGCGCACCAGCTCGCCGTCACGGTCCCAGTCCTGGGTGTATTGGTGATGGGCGAAATGCATGATCTGGTCATAGTCGCGCGGGAAGATCTGGACGAAGCCGATGATGCGGCCGAAGATTTCATTCAGCTTGCGGGTCTTGAAGACGGTCGCGTGGGACAGCTCATGCTGCGCGGCATAGAGAAAGTTCAGCAAGACGCCCAAGGCCGCCCCGGTGACCCAGACCCAACCGGTGCCCATGGCCTGCCAATGCAGCAGCCCCACCAGCAGGATGGCCCCCTGATGGCTGCCCATCTGCACTGCGCCTTGCATATCCGACCTTTCGGTCAGGCGGCGCAGTTCATCCGGCGTCAACAGCTTTCGGCGCGAGAAACTGGCTTCCATTTCTGTCTCCTTTTTGGATGAATGTGCATAAGCGAAACCCGCAACGCAAATGAAACCCGCGTCTTGCTGGCGTCTGGACAGCTGCCATACGCCAGCCACAGGCCGACCATACGCAGTCTGCACAGGTTTTCAGCAATTCACTGACGCGACGTTCGGCGTGACGCAAGCGTCAACTTTGGCCATGATCGCCCAAACCGGAGGCACAAAATGACCAGCTACCCCCATCTTCTTGCACCCCTTGATCTGGGCTTCACGACGCTGAAGAACCGCGTGCTGATGGGGTCGATGCACACAGGTCTGGAAGAGACGAAAGACTGGAACCGCGTTGCCGAATTCTATGCCGAGCGGGCACGGGGGCAGGTCGGTCTGATGGTCACCGGCGGCATGGCCCCCAATGCCGAAGGCGGCGTCTTTCCCGGGGCTGCGGGCCTCTACACCGATCAGGACATCGCCAACCACAAGATCGTGACGGACCGCGTCCACGATGCCGGCGGCAAGATCGCCATGCAGATCCTGCACGCAGGCCGCTATGCCTATTCGCCCCATTGCGTGGCACCTTCAGCCATCAAATCCCCCATCTCGCCCTTCCCGCCGAAGGAACTGGACGAGGACGGGATCGAGAAACAAATCGCCGACATCGTCACCGCCGCCGCCCGTGCACGGCA
>NZ_DAIPIW010000026.1:0-15527 GCF_036770585.1 Yoonia sp.
TGATGTGTTCGGGTGCGAATGTCAGTTCGCCGATGACGTGATCGTTGACGGCATTGTAGATCGCCCCTTCGGAATCCATATCCGCAAACAGTTCGGCGACCTCTCCCGCCGGATACCCCTCGGCACCGCCTGCAAGGATCAGCTCTGCCCCGACAAATGCCGCCGCTTTGTTGGTGTCGTGGCGATAGCCCCAGTCCGTACCCCAGGCGATCTGGATCGAGACGTAGTCATGGTCCGGCAAGTTGATCAACCGATAGGCATGGCCCCCGTCGCTTGTCTCGCTGGTCGCGGTCGGCACGTCTTCCTTGCAGGCGGAAAACATGACGAGAGCAGATAACAAAAGGACGGGACGGATCATTCGAAAGACTCCTCTGGGCCGATAAAGGCGCTGGCGGTGCGGCCCGGTCCGGCAAGTTGATGTAAAAGTGCGTTGGTGGATTGAAGCGTCAGCTTGGGCTGCAACCGCTTGAGGTCGCGCACCGACAAGGGGTCACGCAAGGCTGTGACACGGTCGCGGACGTAGCTGGCCATCCAGTCGGCGGTTTCCCTGGTGTCGGACCAATCGGGCCAATAGCCATCGAACCGCTTGAGGACACGTTCAAATGTCTCTTCCGGGATGCCTGCCATCGCAATTTCCAAGAAGGTGGTTTCAAAGGCAGTCTGCATCGTAGCAAGCGCAACATCCCGATCAGGTGCCGCGTGGAAACTGATCGCGATATGACCTTCATCAATCGGCCCTATCTGCACATCAAAACTGCGCGCGATATTGGCGTCAGATCGCAGCGGCCCGACAAGCCCGCCCGGCAGACTGGTATCAAGAATATCGCGCAGCAAGGCGGTCTGCGCCTCCAAGAGGTCAAACTGCACGGGTTCCGGCAAGGACACCACACGCCGCCAGATCAGGCGCGGGACAGCGGTGGAGTGCGGATAGTGAAAGCGGGTATCAGCCACCTCTGCCAGATCAAACGCGGGCGGCGCGATCGGGGGTCGTTCTGACGGCCCATCAGGCCAGCCCGCCACGCGCATGGCGCGCCGGACCTGCCGCTCGGACACATCGCCGGTCACGACCACGCTGGCCAACTCTGGCCGATGCGTCGCTGCATGAAAAGCGCGCGCTGCGTCATAATCCAGCGCCATGATCTGCTCTGGCGTGCCGAAAATGGACGCCGAGATGCCGTTGCCCTGATAAAGGAAAGCATCCATTGCCTCATGGGCCTGTGCATCGGGGTTGTTCATCATCCGGTATTCGTATTCGCGCAGGATGATGTTGCGTTCTTCCTCGGCAAAGGATGGCGGCAGATCGAGAGGGTCGAACACGCCCGCCAAAGCCCCCAACAATTCCGGCAAGTCGTCAGCACGGCCCGAAAGCCAGTAGCCGACAGCCTGCGAATTGGTCCATGCATTCGAATGCCGGTCCGCAGCGCGCGCCGACCCACCCACAGCATTCAGCCAGGCAAGATGTTCGGTGTAGTGAGCGAGAGGGCCTTCACCAGCAGGATAGGGAAAAACGACTTCCACACTGATGTTTGGCCTTTCAGGGATGCGACTGACAATCGCCTCGGCGTCGCGACTGGAGGTATATAACCAAAAGAAGATCAAAACAGCTGCCATGAGTGATGCGGCAGCGAAACGCGGTATATGGCGGAGCTTCAATCTGGTTCACCGGTTATTCAATTGTGCCTGTTGCTTCGAACGTCGTTTTCGGGTTCGAAATCATCTTGCACAGTGCTTCGTTTTCGCAAGTCCGCCTGGCCAACGGCCCGGCACACAGCAGCCGGGTCCTTGTGTTACGCACCTGCGGCAAACTGGCGATCCCGTTGTCGCAATCTGCAGTGGTAGACTTTACATCGTAAGGTCTCAGTTCACCTGCCACGGGTCTGAGCGATCATGAAAAAGCAGAACGCCATGAATGCTGCAAAAATAAACCCGGACATCAAGGACGACAAAAACCCATCTCCCGTTGCAAGTTGAAAGGCGGCAAAACCGACAAAGCAGAAAAGCACTTGGACCAATATCTTCATCATATCAGCTCCTAATGTTACAAATAGATGGCAGGTCGTACGTACGCTTCACCCACCACCCAGAACAATTTCTGCGCGAAATTTCTCTGGCGTCAATATCGCCAGAGACAACGCACCGACATATGCGGACTGTCGAGGGCGGAAATCTGATGGAACCGGCCCAAAAGCTGGACCAAAAGCGCACCGGGGTTCAATGCGACTGACAGGCACTTTGCCTTCTGCGCCTTGGGGCAAATGCCATGATCCGGTGCTTGAGGTTCGAACCAGCGGGGCTTGGTGGTGTTGTCGCCTTTCGTCGGGCAGATCAAGTCAGCCTGATTGCCCCGCCTCCGGACGTTCCCGCGATCCGATCTAGAGTCTTCCCAACCTGAACGCGCAGACGGCATGCGCGATGGCGGTTTCCCCGCGCAGCGTTAACCCTGCTGATCCACCCCGCAAACACCGACGTTTTGCCGACGCGATGCCGCACCCCGAAACCCCAGCAACCATGGGCGTTCTCCCCGATAAGCGGCCCAAGCCTTCCCGGACCCATCGCGCGGACTATTTCCCCCTTATGCGCAGTCTGATCCTCGCCCTCTTTCTCGCAACGCCCGCCCTCGGCCAGCAGATCGAGACGGACCTCGAACTGGTGCTGCTCGCCGATGCCTCGGGCTCTATCGATCAGGACGAACTGCTGTTCCAGCGCCAGTCCTACGCCACCGCCATCACTGATCCGGCGGTCGTCGCGGCGATCCAGAACACGCTCTACGGCTCTATCGCGGTCACTTACGTGGAATGGGCCACCAATCAGGCCGTGGTCGTCGACTGGACCGTGATCACGGATATGGAGTCAGCGACCCGCTTTGCCGACGCCCTGATCGGCCCGCCGCGTCAGGCCTTCGGCAGCAACGCCATCGGGGCGGCCCTGCTCTTCGGGATGGAGTCCATCGAATCAAACGATATCAGGGGCTTCCGCCGCGTGATCGACTTTTCCGGCGATACCATGGCCAATACCTTCGGCCCCCCGATCGCGCAGGCGCGTGACACCGTGATCGCCAACAACATCACCATCAACGCCCTGCCGATCATGCGCGACGGGCGCGCCTCGGCCATGGGGCTGCCGCAGCTTTATCAGGACAATATCATCGGGGGTCCCATGGCCTTCGTGATGCCCGCAGGCGAAGGGTCCGAGTTCACCGATGCCGTGCGCCGCAAGCTGATCCTCGAGATCGCGGGCACCGTGCCGCAAAGCGACTACGCCTCACTCTTGCTGGAGCGCTTGCAGATAGGCGAGTAGATCGACAATCGGCTGCGAGGTCAGGATCGGCTGGCCCGTCTCGCTTTGGGTAAAGACCTCATTTCCCTCGAAAAAGTCGCCATAGACCGGCATCATGCTGCCGTGGCTGACCAAAGGGTCGCGCCCGTCGATGCGCATGATCACCCGCTCGGTGGGGAAGACACCACCATTGCCGACAGCCAGCGCCGTCAGGTCCGCAGGGGTCACCACCAGCGAGGGCGACATCGGCCCCTTGCCGGTGGCGTCGTTGCCATGACAGGTGGCGCAATAAAAGCTGAACAGCGCCTCGCCCTGTGCTGCATCCTGTGCCGCCGCAGGGACGGCCAGCGCCGTGATCACAAGGAATGGTATCGTCCGCATCAGCCCACCTCCACGCTTGACGCGATCAGGCTACGCGCGTGCGGGCATCCTTGCCTTGATACACATCAACCCTGTCAGCGCAGCACCAGATTGCCCAGTGCGGCGCGGATCACGCTATTGGTATCGTCACTGTCGCCCGAGACAGCCAGCCCCACCAGTGCGCCTTTCTCGCCGCCGAAGGCGCGCGCATAGTCGGCGGCCAAGTCCACGTTTTCATTGAACGATCCCGTGCCCGCCTGCCGCAGCGCAATGGTCACCCCCTGCCCCGCAGGCCCATAGGGCGAGGGGATCACCTGCCCCCGCGCATGGTTGCCGCCGAAGGCATACTGGATGATCCGCACATCCCCGTTGCCGAGCAGCGCGCGGATATTCGCCCCCTCCAGCGAGGGCGCGATGCTTTCAGGCACAAAGACGAAATAAAGCGAGATATTGCGATCATCCCCGCCCTTCAGGCTCAGGTCCGTGGGCGGCACCGATTCCGCCACGGTCCATGTCCACGAGGCCCCATCTGTCCCCCATTTGTCGCGCGCCACCCGCGTCCATGCGATCGAGACCGACCCGTTCGAGACCAGTCCCAGCGTCTCGCCAAAGCTGTAATCGTTCGAGGAAAACAGCGACAGCCGCTGCTCTTGCCAGCCTTCGGCAAAGCTGACCTGCCCCGCTTGGGCGGCGGTTGCAAGAAACAGGGCGAGGGTGGATGTCATGACAATGCGCAAGATGGTCTCCTTCAGGCGTGTGATCCGTAAACTCTTACAAACCACGCAAGAACGGCAGCAAAAGTGCCGCCGATCACGCCATTGTCAGGCGCCTGTTACTGCTGGATGCTTTGCAGATAGTCCGCCAGCAGCAAAAGCTGCATCGGGACGGGCGTGCCCAGCCCGTCTTGCTCGACGATGACGGTCTCGCCCATGTCGCCCGCGCCGAATTCGGGCATCGCCGCGCTGAAATGTGTGCCACGGTCCAGCCCGTCGATGGTGCTCATGACCTGATCGGTGGGGAAGACCCCGCCATTGCGCGCCGCGATCGTCGTCAGGTCCGGGGGTGCCACCGCCAGCCCGCGCGCCAACGGACCATCGCCCTTGCCATCAGCCCCGTGACAGGACGCGCAGTTTTCCAGATAGGCCGTGCGCCCGTCGATCGGTTCCTCGACGCAGGCCACCAGCCCCAGAACCGCCAAGAGTGCCAGATACCGCATGTCGTTTGCCTCCTCTTTTTCGCCAGCATAGCAGACGGACAGGGTGCGGCAATTGATCCTGATCAGGAAGCGAGCTTCTCGACCAAGGCCCACAAGGCATCAGGAACATCGACCTCGGCCAATTCTTGCCTGCCTGACCCGGGGATCCGTGCGCCCTCTTGCGCTGCGACCGCTTCGGCGACGCGGGCAAAGCGGTCGGCAAAGCCGTCATGATAGGTGCCGGGGTCCATCAGGATATAGAACTGGCCCAGATCATGCGGCCTGCCCTCCGCCACCTTCAGCCCCGCCACATCAAGCGAGTTGACAGACCCCGTGATCCCCGCCGCCAGCAGTTCCGCCATCAGCCCGAAACCCCAGCCCTTGTAGCCGCCCGCACTGACCAGCGCGCCTTTCAGCGCGGCCTCGGGATCGGTCGTGGGCCTGCCATCCACATCGACGGCCCAACCAAGCGGGATAGGCTCGCCCGCCGCCTTGGCCATGGTGATCTTGCCCAGCGCCACGGCCGAGGTCGAGAAATCGAAATGCAGCGCGGGCCCATCTTCGCCCGGCACCGTCATGGCGATCGGGTTCGTCCCGATAACCGCCTTGTTCCCGCCCGGCGGGGCCACCACGGGTGATGCATTGGTAAAGCCGATCCCGATCAGCCCCGCCGCCGCGATCTGTTCGGTGAAATACCCCAGCGAGGTGCAGGTATGCGCATGGGCCACGGCCAAGGCCGCCACACCGTTTTCCAGCGCCGCCGTCACTGCCTCGGGCAGGCCCGCCGCAAAGGCCGGCTGGGCAAAGCCGAACCGCGCATCCGCCAGGACAGCGCTTGATCTGGGGCGGCTGACCACCGGCAGGACCGTGCCGTCGACCCGGCCTGAGCGCAACTGCGTGCAATAGCTTTCCAGATAGTAAAGCCCGCAGATCACATTGCCCAAAGCCTCGGCCCGCGCGACGGCATTGGCGACGGCTTCGGCCTGCATCTCACCCGCGCCATGGGCGACCAGTGCCGCATGGGCTTTGGCTTTGATCTCGGGCACCGAAACTCTCATACCGCCTCCAGGATGCCGCCGGACAGCCGGACCTGCCGGTCCATCCGTGCGGCCAGCTCAAGATTATGGGTGGCGATCACCGCCGCCAACCCCGTGCCGCGCACAAGATCCATCAAGGCCCCGAAAACCCGGTCCGAGGTTTCGGGGTCAAGGTTGCCCGTCGGTTCGTCCGCCAGCAAAAGCGCGGGCTGATTGGCCAGGGCCCGACAAAAGGCGACACGCTGCTGTTCTCCCCCCGACAGCGCCGCCGGACGATGCGTCGCGCGTTCGGCGATGCCGACCTGCCCCAAGAGCGCCATCGCCCGCGCCTCGGCGGCGGGGCGCGCAACACCATTGGCCAGTTGCGGCAGCACGATGTTTTCCAGCGCCGTGAACTCGGGCAGCAAATGATGGAACTGATAGATGAACCCCACAGTGCCGCGCCGCACCCCCGTGCGCCGCCTGTCCGACAGGCCCGCCATCGCCTCGCCCGCGATCATCACCGCGCCGCTGTCCGGTGTGTCAAGCAGGCCCGCGATATGCAGCAAGGTCGATTTGCCCGCCCCCGAAGGTGCGACCAGCGCCACGACCTCGCCCGCCGCCACATCCAGCGTGACGCCCTGCAAGACCTTCACCTCATTGGGTTTGCCGTGGTTATAGGCCTTGTGCAGGTCGCGCAGCGACAGTGTCGGCTCACTCATAGCGCAGCGCCTCGACAGGGTTCATTCGCGCGGCACGGCGGGCGGGAAAGATGGTGATGATCCACGACAGACCCAAGGACAGCGAGACCGCTTTCAACACATCCTCCAGCCGCAACTCGGCGGGGACATTGTAGATGCCGCGAATGGACGGGTCCCAGACGCCGCCGCCGGCAATGTAGTTCACCGCGCTGAAGATCGTGTCGATGTAGATGGCGAAAAGACAGCCGAGGATCACCCCCGCCACGGTCCCAATCGTCCCAATACCTGCGCCACAGATAAAGAACACCCGCAGGATCGACCCTTCGGTCAGGCCCATGGTCCGCAGGATGCCCACATCGCGGCCCTTGTTCTTCACCAGCATGATCAGCCCGCTGATGATGTTCATCGAGGCCACCAGCACAAGGATCGACAGGATGATGAACATCACGTTGTCCTCGATGGTCAGCGCCCGCAGGAAGCGGCCCACACGGTCCTGCCAGCTATAGGCCCAGATGCCCGGACCGGCGGTATCGGCGATCTGCTGTTTCAGCGCCTCGGACTGGTTGAGATCATCCAGCACGATGGCCAGCTCGTCGGCGACCCCGTCACGGCCCAGGATGAACTGCGCCTCGTCGAAGGGCAGATAGACGCGCACCTCGTCGATCTGGAAACGTCCCGTGGAAAAGATGAACACCACCTCATAGGCATTGCGCCGCGTGGCCTGCCCCATCGGTGTCGCGGCCCCTGTGCGCGTGGTCAGCTCGATCCGGTCGCCGACCATCAGGCCCAGATTGGTCGCAAGCTGGGACCCGATGGCGATCCCGCTCGGCAGATCATCGATATTGCCCAGCGTCCGCTCGCTGTCGACAATGGCATCCGAGGTCTTCAGATCCTCCAGCCGGATACCATGGATATCCGCCAGCCCGATGCGGCCGTTGCCCGAGGCCATGGCCTGCGCGCGGATCAGCGGGGCCACGGACTGCACGCCCTCGACCGCCATGATCCGCTCTGACATGGCTTCGAAATCCGCGATCACCCCGCGCGGCATCACGACGCTGACATGGGCATTGGCCCCCGCAATCGTATCGATGAATTCAGCCCGGAACCCCGACCGCACGGCCAGCGTCGCGATCAGCGCGAAAACCGCCAGCGTGACACCGACCAGACTGATCCATGTCATCACGCTGACACCGCCCTCGGCCCGCTTTGCGCGGATATACCGCCATGCGATCATCCACTCGAAGGCGGCGAAGGGTCGGGTCTGTCGGACGTCTGCCATTCAGGTCTCTCGCTGCTCGGGGGCAAGGTGAGGCGCGGCACCGCGATCGTCAAGCACCGCCACTTCTTTCTCCCATGAAACTCCCGCCGGAGGCATCGGGCCACCCGGCCGCGCGCAGGTCCCGGCGGCTATGCGATGCCGTCATAAATCGCGGCGATCTTCGCCACCGCCGCCTCCGGAGACATCTCTTCGCTTTCGCCTGTCCTGCGCGATGTCACCTCGACCACGCCGTTTTTCAGACCGCGCGGCCCCACCGTGATCCGCCACGGCAGGCCGATCATGTCCATCGTGCCGAACTTGGCACCGGCGCGTTCCTCGCGGTCGTCATAGAGCGGCTCCAGCCCCAGCGCCGTCAGCGCGGCATAAAGCGCCTCGCAGGCGGCGTCGGCTTCGGTGTCGCCGGATTTCAGGTTCACGATCCCGCAATGGAAGGGCGTCACACCCTCGGGCCAGATGATGCCCTTGTCGTCGTGGCTGGCTTCGATGATCGCCCCCACCAGACGCGAGACACCGATCCCGTGCGATCCCATATGGACGGCGACCTTGCCCCCTTTGCCGTCATCGACGGTGGCGCCCATCGCATCGGAATACTTGGTGCCGAAGTAGAAGATCTGCCCCACTTCGATCCCCCGCGCAGACCGGCGGCGTTCCTCGGGGATGGCGTTGAACAAGGCCTCGTCATGGGTTTCGTCCGTGCGGGCATAGCGCGAGGTGAATTCTTCCAGCACCGCCTGACAGGCCGCCGGATCGTCATAGTCGATGGCGCGGTCGCCGAAAGTCAGTTGGGTGATCTCGCTGTCATAGAAAACCTCGGACTCGCCGGTTTCGGCCAGCACAAGGAATTCATGCGTATCATCCCCGCCGATCGGACCAGAATCCGCGCGCATCGGAATGGCCTGCAAGCCCATCCGTTCATAGGTGCGCAGATAGCTGACCAGATGGCGGTTGTAGGCATGCAGCGCGTCTTCCTTGGTCAGATCGAAGTTGTAGCCGTCCTTCATGTAGAACTCGCGGCCGCGCATCACGCCGAAACGGGGGCGGACCTCGTCGCGGAACTTCCACTGGATCTGATAGAGCGTCAGCGGCAGGTCCTTATAGCTGGTCACATGGGCGCGGAAGATATCCGTCACCAATTCCTCGGCTGTGGGGGTAAAGAGCATCTCGCGCCCGCCTCGGTCCTTGATGCGCAGCATTTCCTCGCCATAGGCGTCATAGCGCCCGCTTTCGCGCCAGAGATCGGCGGACTGGATCGTCGGCATCTGGATCGCGATATGGCCGGCGCGGGCCTGTTCCTGATGCACGATATCCTCGATCTTGCGCAGCACCTTGAAGCCCAAGGGAAGCCACGAATAGATCCCTGCGCTGGCCTGTTTGATCATGCCGGCCTGCAGCATGTAGCGATGGCTGACGATCTGGGCCTCGCGGGGCGTTTCTTTCAGAACGGGCAGGAAATAGCGGCTAAGACGCATGGACAGGGCCTTCCGAGATGTAGTGGTTCCGCGACGGGTGTAATCGCCCCCGCCCCCCCCCGCAAGCGCCGAGCGGGCAACATGGGCACAGAATTGCATGGCCACCCTTGCGCCACAGTGCTTCCTGACGCATCTAGATGTGAACGCAAGGGAAGGTCGGCATGGCGCTACCGGTCAGGGATCAGCTGAAATACTGGGGGATCGCTGCTGCGGTCTTTCTTGTCGTGCTCTGGTTTCTCGGCAATGTGATCATGCCCTTCGTGCTTGGCGGGGCGATTGCCTATTGTCTCGATCCGATCGCCGACCGGCTTCAGAAGCTGGGGCTGACGCGGGTGGCATCCGTGGTCGTGATCACGCTTGTGGCGACCCTGGTCTTCATCCTGCTGATCCTGCTGGTCATTCCTTTGCTGATCGAGCAGACCACCTCGCTGATCAATACCGCGCCCGAGGTCTTCAACCGCCTGCGCGACGGCCTGTTCGAACGGTTCCCCGATCTGCTGGATTCCGAAAGCACGATCAGCAAACAGCTGTCCTCCATCGGCGAGACGATACAGGCGCGCGGGGTGGAACTGCTGAATGTCGGTCTCAGCTCGGCGCTGGGGCTGCTGAACGTGCTGGTGCTCTTGGTGATCGTGCCGGTCGTGGCCTTCTACATGCTGCTGGACTGGGACCACATGACCGCCAAGATCGACAGCATGCTGCCGCGCGACCACGTCGACACGGTGCGGATGCTGGCCCGCGATATCGACCGGACGCTGGCCTCGTTCATTCGGGGGCAAGGCACGGTCTGCCTGATCTTGGGCACCTATTACGCGGTCGCGCTGATGCTGGCGGGGCTGAACTTCGGCCTGATCGTGGGCTTTGTTGCGGGGCTGATCACCTTCATCCCCTATGTCGGCGCGGTGGTGGGTGGTGCCTTGGCCATCGGGCTGGCCCTGTTCCAGTTCTGGGGCTCGGTCGAGGTGGTGGACGGCGACACTGTCACCTACAGCACCAACTGGCTGCGGATCGCATTGATCGCGGGCATCTTCGCCATCGGGCAATTCGTCGAAGGCAATATCCTGACGCCGAAACTGGTCGGCGGGTCGGTCGGGCTGCACCCTGTCTGGCTGTTGTTCGCGCTGTCGGTCTTCGGCTCGCTCTTCGGTTTTGTGGGCATGCTGGTGGCGGTGCCCATCGCAGCGATGATCGGGGTTCTGGCCCGCTGGGGGATCGATCAGTATCGCGCAAGCCTTCTCTATCGCGGGAAAAGCGGGGGCGACTGATGGCCGATCAGCTTGCCTTCGACTGGCCAAGCGGGGTTGCCCGCGGGCCGGATGACTTTTTCGTATCCGAGGCGAACGCGCAGGCCTTCGCGATGGTCACCGCCCCCGAAAGCTGGCCCGAGGGCAAGCTGGCGCTGATCGGCCCCAAAGGTGCCGGCAAAAGCCACCTTGCAGGGATCTTCCGTGCAGCGCATGACGCTGACCTGATCGCGGCTTCCGACATGACCGCGACCGTCCGGACCGATGCAAGGGCGGTCATCGTCGAAGACGTCGAACACCTGCCACGATCCGCGGAAGAGGCGCTGTTTCACCTGCACAACAATCTGCGCGCGGCCAAGGGGCTGCTTTTGCTGACCGCGACCACGCCGCCCGCAAGATGGGCCATCACGCTGCCGGACCTTGCCAGCCGGATGCAGGCCACCTCGGTGATCGAGATCGCCAACCCCGACGATGCCCTGCTGACCGCCCTGATCATGAAGCTTTTCGCGGACCGCCAGATCAGCCCCAAACCCGGGCTTGTGCACTATCTCGCCAAACGGATCGAACGGTCCTACGCCGCTGCCGCCGCGATTGTCGCAGCGCTCGATCAGGCCTCTTTGGCGACAGGGCGCAAGATCAACCGATCGCTTGCCGCCGAGTTACTGGACAAGCGGCCCTAGCGCCGCGATACTTGTCATGAAACCGCAATGATTGCGGGCGATATGGCCTTATGACAGAAGCAGATTTCCTTGAAGGGGCCTATCCCCCGCCCACCACGCTCGACATCGATCTTGCGTCTCCCGACCGTTTCGTGAACCGCGAACTGAGCTGGTTGTCGTTCAACTGGCGCGTTCTGGAAGAGGCCGAGAACCCGCGCGTGCCCCTGCTGGAACGGCTGCGGTTCCTGTCGATCTCGGCCACCAACCTTGACGAGTTCTACACCGTCCGCGTCGCCGGTCTGCGCGAATTGCAGAACGAGGGAAACACAACCCCCGGTCTGGACGGGCGCACCCCCGCCGAACAACTGGTGATGATCGACGCCAACGCCCGCGCGCTGATGGGACGCCAGCAGGACGTCTATAACGACCTGCATCGGCTGATGGCCGCCGAGGATGTCCATATCCTTGGCAGGGACGACCTGAGCAAGGACGATGTCACATACCTCGAGGATGTCTTTCTCGAACAGGTCTTCCCGGTTCTTTCGCCCCTGGCCATCGACCCCGCACACCCTTTCCCGTTCCTGCCGAACGAAGGCTTCGCGCTGGCGCTGCAACTGGAACGGCCCACCGACAAGCGGCAGTTGCGCGCGCTTTTGCCGGTGCCTGCGCAGATCGACCGCTTCGTGGCCCTGCCCGCCGACAGCGGTCATCGCTTCCTGCCGCTGGAAGTCCTGCTCTTGTTGCAGATCGGCCGCCTGTTTCCCGGCTACAAGGTGAAGGGCCATTGCGCCTTCAAGGTGCTGCGCGACAGCGATCTCGAGGTCGAGGACGAGGCCGAGGACCTTGTGCGCGAATTCGAGACCGCCCTGAAGCGCCGCAAACGCGGCGAGGTGGTCCGGCTGAAGATCTCTGCCGGTGCGCCGGCCGCGCTGCAGGACCTGATCAAGGCCGAACTGCACGCCAGCGACGATACCGTCGTCGAGGTCGACGGCCTGATCGGCATCTCCGATCTGCGCGAGCTTGTTCTGGACGACCGCCCCGATCTGCTCTGGCCGCCGTTCAGTCCGCGCATCCCCGAGCGCGTGCAGGACCACGACGGGGACATATTCGCGGCGATCCGGCAAAAGGACATGCTGCTGCATCATCCTTACGAAACCTTCGACATGGTGGTCCGCTTCCTGCAACAGGCCGCCCGCGATCCCGATGTGGTGGCGATCAAGCAGACGCTTTATCGGACCTCCAAGAACTCGCCCATCGTCGAGGCGCTGTGCGAGGCCGCCGAGGACGGCAAATCCGTCACCGCCCTGGTCGAGCTGAAGGCGCGTTTCGACGAGGCGGCCAATATCCGCCAGTCGCGGCGGCTGGAACGCGCGGGCGCGCATGTGGTCTATGGCTTTCTGCACTACAAGACCCATGCCAAGATCAGCACCGTGGTCCGGCGCGAGGGCAGCACGCTGGTCACCTATACCCATTTCGGCACCGGCAACTACCACCCGATCACGGCGCGGATCTATACCGATGTCAGCCTCTTTACCTGCGACTCTGGCTTGGGGCGCGACGCCACCAAGGTCTTCAACTACCTCTCTGGCTATGCCCAGCCCGAAGGTCTGGAAAACCTTGCCATCTCGCCGATTTCCCTCAAGCAGACGCTGATCGACCGGATCGCGATCGAGGCGGACCACGCCCGTGCGGGCAAACCTGCGATGATCTGGGCCAAGATGAACTCGCTGATCGAGGCGGACGTGATCGACGCGCTTTACGCGGCCAGTCAGGCGGGCGTGCGGATCAGCCTTGTGGTGCGCGGGATCTGCGGGCTGCGGCCGGGCGTTGCCGGCCTGTCCGAGAACATCCGTGTGAAATCCATCGTCGGGCGGTTTCTGGAACATTCGCGCATCGTCTGCTTTGCGGACGGTCAGGAATTGCCATCCAAGAAAGCGCGGGTCTACATCAGTTCCGCCGACTGGATGGGCCGCAACCTGATCCGGCGCGTCGAAACGCTGGTCGAGATCAAGAACCCCACGGTCAAGGCACAGATCGTCAGCCAGATCATGGCCGCGAACATGGCCGATGTGTCGCAAAGCTGGGTCATGGCCGCCGACGGCAGCTTCAGACGCGCGCAGATCGAAGAAGGCGCATTCGCCTTCAACTGCCACAGGTTCTTCATGGAAAATCCGTCGCTGTCAGGCCGCGGGTCAGCGGGCGCCTCGGATGTGCCACGGTTGACGCATGGGGATGATTAGGGGCGGGTTAGTCAAAGCCAACCCCGCAACTCTGCATCTTGGTCACGATCTGAGAAAGTTCCAGAAAGATGGCTTTATCGGTTCAGGGGTAAGTTGTTTGTCCTGCAAGATGCTGTAGCGAACAGCTTTCAACGTCCACATTCCATAAATCGCCTTGGGGCTAGGCGGCTCGTTTCCTCGCATTTTTTTGTGAAATTTGCTGCTATGCAAGATCCGTGGTGCCGTTGCACTTGAGCCACGCCCAACGATGTTTTTTGATCCGCGAACATTATATTCGAACGGAAGCACATATAGCGAAACATCCGATAGCCAGATCAACTCCCGCAGGGCCGCTTGATCCATTTTGAGGTCGAACTCTTTAATCGCGGCCTCGACCTGCAACATAAGATCATCAGTGCGTTCATTTTTCCTGATTGCCATGACGCCACTGTTGATTTGTGGAAATGAATTCGGCAGCGTTGCCCGCCAAATCTCCGTCGACCATGAAGCATTTCTGCTTTGAACGTGGGCTGCGGCGATATCATATTTGTTCAGAACCCAAAACAGATCAGACACATCTGCGACGACAACCAGATCGCTGTCCAGATACACCGTGCGATCAAACCTAGATCGCGAAATTGCTTCAAATTTGGGCCGGAACCATGTTTTTTCGAGTTGATGAACCATATCGAAGGGTCCGTTCTCGACCGTCTGATCAGTGTAAAGATCAACGGGTATCGTAGGGTGGTGCGCCTTGACGGACTCGGCCGCTTGAAATGCAAGTGCAGTGTATTGCGGTCCTGAGGCCGCAAAAATGAAGCCGGCGTTCAACCCCTCAATCTCTTCTTTCCAAGGCTTGGGTTGATCAGGGAAACTCTGCGATTGCTTGTTCATCCTATCGAAGTCCTATCAATATTTTGGGAAAGTAAGGTGTAATCATGCACCAGCGCCGTCAGGGTAAACACCGGTGCGTCGGTCAGATCGCGGCCAATGACGGTCAGATCGTCATACTTCGCGAGTGTGGGGTGCATCCTCGGGTCGTCCTTATCTTGGCTTTCATGATGTATCTCTTGTATTGACTCGCATGACAACGGCCCCAAAAGGCACGCCACGGCAAACGGCGACCTGCGCAATGATGGACATGGCATGCGACGCGCTTCATTGTCGGGGTGGTGGATGATTGAAGAAGAAATGACACAGCAACGGAGCATAGACACCATCGACTGGGGTCCTTTCGGACGCCCGTTGTTCGAAGACGCGGCCGCCTTGGGGCTGGGCCGTGTCGGGGTGATCGACGTTGGTTCGAACTCGGTCCGTCTTGTGGTTTTCGACGGGGCCGCGCGCTCGCCTGCGTATTTCTACAACGAAAAGATCATGTGTGCGCTGGGGGCGGGACTGTCGCAGACCGGACACCTCAATCCCGAAGGCCGCGTGCGGGCGCTGTCGGCGATCCGGCGCTTTGCGGCCCTTGCCGAAGGGATGGGCATCACACCCCTGACGGCAGTCGCCACCGCCGCCGTCCGCGAGGCAAGCGACGGTGCCGACTTTTGCGATCAGGTGTTGCGCGAAACGGGCATCAAGCTTTGGGTGATCGACGGCAAGGAAGAGGCGCGGCTTTCCGCGCAAGGTGTCCTGCTGGGCTGGCCCGGCAGTTACGGGCTTGTCTGCGACATCGGCGGCTCGTCGATGGAACTGGCCGACCTTGCCGAGGGCCGCGTGGGCCAGCGCGTGACCTCGGCCCTCGGCCCGCTGAAACTGCGCGAGATCAAGGGCGGACGCAAGGCGATCAAGGCCTATGTGCGCGCGGTGATGGCGGACCTGCACAAGGACATGGGCAACGAAACCGGCATGCGCCTGTTTCTGGTCGGCGGGTCATGGCGCGCCATCGCGCGCGTCGACATGGAACGGCGCGGCTATCCTCTGACCGTCCTGCACGAATACCGCATGACCTCGCGGCAGATCAGCAAGACCTCCCACTACATCCGCAAATCCGACCTGCAGGATCTGCGCACCCGCTGCAACATCTCGGACAGCCGCATGACTCTTGTGCCTTTTGCGACCATCGTGCTGACGGAAATGGTTCGCGTTTTCAAGCCCAAGGACATCACC
>NZ_DAIPIW010000026.1:15627-25093 GCF_036770585.1 Yoonia sp.
TGCGACCATCGTGCTGACGGAAATGGTTCGCGTTTTCAAGCCCAAGGACATCACCGTTTCGTCCTACGGCATCCGCGAGGGGATGCTCTACGAACAAATGCCCCGCGACCTGCGCGAGCGTGACCCGCTGGTCGAGGCCTGTCGCTTTGCCGAAAACAAGGACGCCCGCCTGCCGGGGTTCGGTCGAGTGCTCTATGATTTCGTCAAACCGCTGTTTCCCCGCGCGAACTGGCAGAAGAAGCGGATCATCAAGGCCGCCTGCCTGCTGCATGACGTCAGCTGGCGCGCCCATCCCGACTATCGCGCCGAGGTCACCTTCGACAACGCCACCCGCGCCAACCTTGGCGGGCTGAAACATGCCGAAAGGGTGTATCTGGGCCTTGCGCTGATGAACCGCTATTCGAGCAAGACGGCGGACTCGCGGTTCGCGCCGCTTTTTGCGATGCTGGATGAAGGCCAGATCAAAGAGGCCGAAATCCTCGGCAAGGCCATGCGTCTGGGTGCAATGCTCTGGATGACGGCGGATGAGACACCCGGTTCGTTCAAATGGAAGCCGAAGTCGGGCGAGTTGATCCTGACGCTGGAACGACGCGCCGAGCCGCTTTTCGGCGAGGTCGCCGAGGCGCGCCTTGCCGCCCTCGCCATGGCGATGGGTGCCACGCCGTCGGTGAAATTCGTCACATAGCCTAAAGCTCGATCTCGCCGGTGTCGGGGTCCGGCACCCAAAGCGGCGCATCCGGCTTGCGGCGGATGATGATGTCACCGTTCGGCAGGATTTCGGGCGCGGCGTAGTGACGGATATCGTCCACCGTATCCAGCAGTTCGGCAAAGGCCGGACCAATCGCCTGCGCGAATTCGGCAAAGGCCGGACCAAGCTCTTCCACGGTCTTGCGCATCTCGTTTATTGCGGGTTCCATCTCGGACATGATCCCGCGCATGAAAAGGCGCGCGCCCTCTTCCATCAGGCTGAAGCCATCGTCTTGCGGGTCTTGCGCCAGCGCGGGCTGGGCGGACAGGCAGACCAAGAGCGGAACAAGGACAAGGTGTTTCATGCCCACAATATACGTGAAACGGCGCCCATTTTCAATTCGCGAGGTCGATGTCCAGGATCACGGGAAAGTGGTCGGAGGCATCGAGCAGCGCCTGCCTGAGATCTTCATCGCCATAGCAGCCGGGGTGATCGAAGGGATGCCAGATCTGCCATTCCGGTGACCGCTGACGCAATTGCGGCGACACCATGATATAGTCGAGCAGGACTTGCAGGAAGGCCCCGTTCCTGTGCTGGAAACGCGCCGTGGTCGGCATCGCCCCAAGCTTGCGGCTAAGGGCAAGATGCGCGTGCGGATCATACATGCGCTTCTGGTCCCCCTCGCCCAGCACGATCTCGACGCCGGACCGGCCGAAGAGTTTTTCATATTCGTCCAGCCCAGGGCCGTCGTTGAAATCGCCCAGCACGATCAGGTCCTCACCGGCGTCAAGGTGCTGGCTGACCCGATGCCGCAGCCAGACACATTGGGCCAATTGCTTGCGGCGGTTCTCGATCGAAATCCGCGTCGCCTCGGCCGGGTTCCGTGCCCCATGCGGGGCCTTGGACTTGGCGTGCACGCCGATCAGGCGCAGCGGACTATGGGGTGTGGTGACGGCAACTTCCAGCGGCGGTTTCGACCAGACGACCCGATCCGGCTTGGCGTCGGTATCCACGTCCAGATGGAAGGAGGTGTCAAAACGCGGCCCCGCGGGCGATGCTTTGGGGTCGTGATGCGCCTGCAACCGGTAAGGGTCGTAAAGCAGCGCGATTTCCTGCTGGGTGTCATTGGCAAAGCCGGTCAGCACCTCTTTGGTGCGCAGATCGAAGGTGCGCGCGAATGTGGCCAGCGCGGTGCGGGCGTTGCGGGTCGGGCTGGTGTCGGGGGCCTCGATGATCATGACCGCATCGGCGTTCATCGCCGTGAAAACCTTGGCGAGGGCCTCGATCTGCACCGCCTTGGTGACGTTCCAGCGCGACGACCATGACCCGTCGTAGATCAGCTCACCGTCGTCATCGAAGAGGGCGTTGAACCACTCGACGTTATAGGTGGCGATCCTCACGCGGCGCGTCCGGTCTGGATATCCTCCCAGGCGCGGTTGATGGCGACCATGCGGCGTTCGGCCAGTTTGATCGCCTCTGGCGGCACGCCACGGGCCATCATCACATCGGGATGGGTTTCGCGCACCAGTTGCTGCCAGGCCTTGCGCACCGTCGCGATGGGCGCGTCCGGATCGACGCCCAGCACATCATAGGGATCACGCTCGGCCTCTTTGACAAACTGCGCCCGCACCCCGCGAAAGCGGCGTTCGTCGAAGCCCCAGATGCGCGCGACCTCTTGCAGGAAATCATCCTCTTTCGGGTGATAGACCCCGTCGGCCACGGCGATGTGGAACAGCCCCTCCAGCAGATCGCACAGCGGGCGGACATCGTCGCCATACATCGCCTTGATCCGGCGGGCGTAGGTGTCAAAGCCCGCGACGTCCTGACGGGCGAGGTTGAAGACGCGCGCGGCGTTCGCCTCTTCCTCGGGCGGGATCTGGAATACCTCGCGGAAGGCGACGACCTCGTCCTTGGTCACGCGGCCATCGGCCTTGGCCATCTTGGCGCCCAGCGCGATCACCGCGATCGTGAACCCGACCGAGCGGTCGGGATCACCGCGCAGCCGCTCGAACACCTCTGACAGGCTTTCGCCCGCGCGCAAGGCGGCAATCGCCTCGGCAATGCGTGTCCAAATCGACATGGGTCGCGCCCCTTTCAGAGCAATTTCTGCATCAAAACAAGATCAATCCAACGTCCGAATTTGAACCCGACTTCGGGCAGGGTTGCAACCGTGCGGAACCCGCAGGCGGCATGAAAGGCGACCGCACCGGCATTTTCGGCACTGCATCCGGCAAAAAGCGAGTGATACCCCGCCGCCCGCGCCGCATCACAGGTGGCCATCATCAGCGCGCGGCCCATCCCGCGCCCCTGCCCGTCCGCATGCAGCAGGATCGTGTGTTCGGCGGTGTGTTTGTAGCCCTCGCCGCCGCGAAACTGGAAGAACCGCGAAAAGCCCAATATCCGGCCGCCTTCCTCCCAGACCAGCGCCTGCCGCGCGCAGAGATCGGCGACTTCGGCATCGGATTTCTCGACCGGATTGAAGGTGATGGTCGTATGGCGGATCGCGTGGTTCCAGATCGCGGCGATCTGGGGCGCATCAGCCGCCGTCGCAGGGCGGAGGGTCATAGATGGCGGATCCCCTGCGGCGTCTCGAAGATGGCGTGCATCGCGAAAGGGCCGGACATCAGGTTGACGCGGTCGTCGCAGGGGTCGATCAGCGCGGCAATCTTGTCCGCTTGCGGATGGGTGACCGAGAACGACATCAGACGGCATCCGCTGGGCGCAAGCCGTGTCGCCGGATGCACGGTTCCCTCTGCCCATCGGATCAGCGTCGGATAGGCCCCGCCCATCGGCAGCGCGCCGTCATCGGGCACGGTGATCTGCCATGAAAGCTCGCCCCGGGTCAGCGCCTGCGGGGCACCCGCCGCCGCAGGCAGCCCGTCGAACCTGTCCGTCTGGCAGATCCAGTTCGCAAGTCGCGGCGGGCCGCTGAAATGATCCAGCCCGAACCACGCATGCCCGGCTTCCGGCACCGCATCCGGGTCAATGGCTATGACTTCGAGGTATAGCCCATCCGCCAGCCCCAGAAGCGTGTTGTGGGTGCCATAGCGCGGATGCTTGCCGCCCGTTTGCAGCGAGACACCCAAACGCTCTTCGACCCAAGCTGTCCCTTCTGCAAGATCCGAGCAGGCAACGGCGATATGATCGAGGGTCAGCATCGGCAGGGCTCCGTCACAAGGGCTGTGCATTCTTGCCCGCCCGCCGCACGGATTCGCAAGCCCCCGCAATCGAAAGGCCGCGTCCGGTCCCCCCTCCGGACGCGGCCCATCCGCGTGGCGGCCTAACGGCGGCTTGCGCGGATCAGCCCCAAGATATCCTCGGCAGCCTTGGGGATATTCGTCCCCGGGCCAAAGATCGCCTTGACGCCGTTGTCGTAAAGGAACTGGTAGTCCTGCTGCGGAATGACCCCGCCGCAGATCACGATGATGTCGTCTGCGCCTGCATCCTGCAAGGCCTTGACCAGCTTCGGTGCCAGCGTCTTGTGCCCCGCCGCCTGACTTGAGATCCCGATCACATGCACGTCGTTGTCGATGGCGTCCTGTGCCGCCTCGTCCGGTGTCTGGAACAGGGGCCCCACATCCACGTCAAAGCCGATATCGGCAAAGGCGGTGGCGATCACCTTGGCGCCGCGGTCATGCCCGTCCTGCCCCATCTTGACCACCAGCATCCGCGGGCGGCGGCCCTCGTCCTGCGCGAATTTTTCCACGCTGGCCTGAATCGCGGCGAAGCCCTCGTCGCCCTCGTAGGCGGCACCATAGACGCCTGCCAATGTCTTCACCTCGGCGCGGTGCCGTCCGAATGCTTTTTCCATGGCCATGCTGATTTCTCCGACTGTGGCGCGGGCGCGGGATGCGTCCACGGCAGCTTCAAGCAGGTTGCCGCCCTCATGGGCGCGGCGGGTAAGTTCGGCGAGGGCGGCGTCGCAGGCCGCCTGATCACGCGCGGCCTTGGTGCGTGCGATCCGCGCGATCTGAGATGCGCGCACCTTGGCGTTGTCGATATCCAGAATGTCGATCGGGTCTTCGCGGTCCTTGCGGTATTTGTTGACGCCGACGATCACCTCGATCCCGCGGTCGATCTCGGCCTGCCGCCTTGCGGCGGTTTCCTCGATCCGCAGTTTGGGCATGCCGGATGCCACGGCCTTGGTCATCCCACCCATCTCTTCGACCTCTTCGATCAGCGTCCATGCGGCCTCGGCCAGATCATGGGTCAGCTTTTCGACGTAGTAGGACCCCGCCAAGGGATCGACCACCTTGGTGACACCGGTTTCCTCTTGCAGGATCAACTGGGTATTGCGCGCGATGCGGGCGCTGAATTCGGTGGGCAGGGCAATCGCCTCGTCCAGAGCATTGGTATGCAGCGACTGGGTGCCGCCCAGAACCGCGCTCATCGCCTCGTAGGCGGTGCGGATGACGTTGTTGTAGGGGTCCTGTTCCTGCAAGCTGACACCGCTGGTCTGGCAATGGGTCCGCAGCATGGAGGACTTGGGGTCCTTGGGCTCGAACTCTGCCATGATCCGCGACCAGAGCAGACGCGCCGCGCGCAGCTTGGCGGCCTCCATGAAGAAATTCATGCCGATGGCGAAAAAGAAACTTAGCCGTCCGGCAAACTGATCCACATCCATGCCGCGTGCGATGGCGGTGCGCACATATTCGCGCCCGTCAGCCAGCGTATATGCCAGTTCCTGCACCAAATTCGCGCCGGCTTCCTGCATGTGATAGCCGGAAATCGAGATCGAGTTGAATTTCGGCATCTCGGCGCTGGTATAGGCGATGATATCCGCGATGATCCGCATCGAGGGTTCGGGCGGATAGACGTAAGTATTCCGCACCATGAATTCCTTCAGGATGTCGTTCTGGATGGTGCCGGAGAGGACCGATCTGTCATGACCCTGTTCCTCGCCCGCGACGATGAAACTGGCGAGGATCGGGATCACCGCGCCGTTCATCGTCATCGAGACCGAGACCTGATCCAGCGGGATGCCGTCGAAAAGGATCTTCATGTCCTCGACACTGTCGATGGCCACACCGGCCTTGCCGACGTCCCCCTCGACGCGGGGATGGTCGCTGTCATAGCCCCGATGCGTCGCCAGATCGAAGGCCACCGATACGCCCTGCTGCCCGGCGGCCAGCGCCTTGCGGTAAAAGGCGTTCGATTCTTCCGCTGTCGAAAAGCCCGCATATTGTCGGATCGTCCATGGACGGCCCGCATACATCGTGGCTTTCACCCCGCGTGTGTAGGGCGCCTGTCCGGGGATGCCGCCCAGATGCGGCAGACCGTCAAGATCAACGGCAGTATAAAGCGGCTGGACCGCGATCCCTTCGAGTGTTTCCCATGTCAGCGCCTCCGGCGACTTGCCGCGCAGTTCCTTGCGGGCAATCTCTTCCCAGACCTTCTTGTCAGACATCGTCACCTCCGGTGGGGCACATGAAAAAGTTATCGCGGATCGAGGTCTGCCCCTTAGCAATCGCAAATGGCAGGGCTATATCCATGATCATGAGAGAATTTACCAAAGGCCTGCTTGTGGCTGCTGCTTTGACAGCCGCCCCGCTGGCCGCCACCGCGCAGGACACAACCGACGTCGCCGCTGCGGCGACACTTGGCATATATGACCGTTGGCTCGCCGAGCCGAAGACCGTTTTCGACGCCGCCGAGATCGATCCGGCCGCGTTGCAATGGCTGTTGCGCCCGCTGGTGGTTTTCGCGGATTCCCCGAATGATCCGCGATACCGGCAGCAGATGGACCAGCTTCTGGCCGAGATCGACGATCTGGTCGAAAGGGACGTGATCATCATCACCGATACCGATCCGGCAGCCATGACGGCCCTGCGCACACAGTTGCGCCCGCGCGGATACATGATGGCACTGGTCGCCAAAGACGGGCGGGTCGCCCTGCGCAAGCCCGCGCCATGGTCGGTGCGGGAACTGTCACGCAGTATCGACAAGATGCCGCTGCGCGAACAGGAAATCCGCGACCGCCGGACCGTCGGGCAATAGCGCCTTTCACCCATCGGACCGCCGCCCCAGCATGATCCGCCCGCCCGCATATAGCAGGCCAAGCAAAAGCAACAGCACCAGCAACGTGCCCATCGCCTGCGACAGGATCAGGCTGGTGCAGACAATGGTCATCGACAGCGTGAAGGCCGCGCCGTTGACCCAATGTTGCGCGCGCAGACGTGCTTTCGCCAAAAGCTGGTAAATCAGACCGAAGGTGACGAAACCGGCCATGACCGGCAATAGCGCCACCAGCCCCACGAACCCCGCCGCCGACAGCGCGGTTGCCTGCACCGCAAAACTGAAGCCCGCGTAATAGCCCGCCGCGGCGACACCCAGACCACCGGCAAAGGCGAGGTTATAGGCCAACCAGTCGCCCATCTATTCGAACTCCATGATCACGTCATCGACGGCCAGACTGTCGCCCGGGCCTGCGTTGATCCTGCTGACGACGCCCCTGCGCTCGGCGCGCAGGATGTTTTCCATCTTCATCGCCTCGACGGTGCAAAGCGCCTGTCCTTCCTGCACCTCGTCGCCCTCGGCCACATCGACCTTCACGATCAGTCCCGGCATCGGACACAGCAGTTGCCTGGAGGTATCGGGTGGCAGTTTCTCGGGCATCAGGGCGGCAAGTGCTGCCTGACGCGGGGTGCGGACATGCACCTTGAGATCCGCCCCGCGATAGCGCACCCGGAACCCGCCCGAGATCTTGCCGACCTTCATGACAAGCGGCGCATCATCCACGGTCATCCGCGCCAGCGGCTGGCCCGGTGTCCAATCGCCCGTCACGCGCAGCGTCCGGTCCCCGATCCGCACATCCGCGCCGCCCCGGTCGGCGGTGATCTTGATCTGATGGCTGTCACCTTGCAGCGTGACCACCCAGTCTTCGCCCACGTGGCGTTCGTGATTGTCCATCCGTCCCGACACCCGCGTCCGGCGGATTTCGGCGACACGGTGCATCGCGGCGGCAGCGGCGGCGATGCGTTCGCATTCCGCCTGCGGCAAGGTCACGCCTTCAAAGCCGTCGGGGTATTCCTCGGCGATGAAGGCGGTCGTCATGTCGCCGCTGATGAACTTGGGATGGTCATAGACGGCGGCAAGGAACGGCAGGTTGTGGCCGATCCCCTCGACCTCGAAGGCATCGAGCGCGAGGCGCATTTCCGCGATGGCCGTCGCGCGATCCGGCGCCCATGTGCACAGCTTGGCGATCATCGGGTCGTAATACATGCTGATCTCGCCGCCCTCGTAGACGCCGGTATCGTTCCGCACGGCGCGGGTCGGCGTCGCCTCTTCGGCGGGCGGACGATAGCGGGTCAGGCGGCCGATCGAGGGCAGGAAGTTGCGATAGGGGTCTTCGGCATAAAGCCGGCTTTCCATCGCCCAACCGTTGATCGTAAGGTCACTTTGCGCAAACGGCAGCTTTTCACCCGCAGCGACACGGATCATCTGCTCGACCAGATCGACGCCGGTGATCAGCTCGGTGACGGGATGTTCCACCTGCAAACGGGTGTTCATTTCGAGGAAATAGAAATTCCGGTCGCCATCGACGATGAATTCCACCGTGCCCGCGCTGGTATAGCCCACCGCCTGCGCCAGCGCGACGGCCTGCGCGCCCATCGCCTTGCGGGTGGCCTCGTCCAGAAAGGGGCTGGGTGCCTCTTCGATGACCTTCTGGTTGCGGCGCTGGATGCTGCATTCCCGCTCGTGCAGGTAGACCGCATTGCCGTGGCTGTCGGCCAGCACCTGAATTTCGATGTGGCGCGGCTGGGTCACGAATTTCTCGATGAAGATACGGTCGTCGCCGAAACTGCTGGCGGCCTCGTTCTTGGAACTTTGAAAGCCCTCGCGCGCCTCGGCGTCGCTCCACGCAACCCGCATCCCCTTGCCGCCGCCACCGGCGCTGGCCTTGATCATCACCGGATAGCCGATCTCGTTGGCGATCTTCACCGCCTCGTCGGCATCGGCGATCAACCCCATATAGCCGGGCACGGTCGAGACACCGGCCTCTTGGGCGATCTTCTTGGAGGTGATCTTGTCGCCCATCGCCTCGATCGCGGCCTTTGGCGGGCCGATGAAGGCGACGCCTGCGGCCTGCAGCGCATCGGCGAATTTGGGGTTCTCGGACAGGAAACCATAGCCGGGATGCACGGCTTCGGCGCCGGTGTCGCTGATCGCCTGCATCACCTTGTCGATCACGATATAGGACTGGTTGGCGGGGGGCGGGCCGATGTGCACCGCTTCATCCGCCATCTTCACATGCAGCGCGTTGCGGTCGGCGTCCGAATAGATCGCGACCGTCTGGATGCCCATCTTGCGCGCGGTCTTGATGACACGGCAGGCGATTTCACCCCGGTTGGCGATCAGGATCTTCTTGAACATGGTCTTGTGTCCCCAAAACAAAAAACCGCCGCGGGGTGAAAGCCCCCGCGGCGGTTCAAAGATGTGCCGCGCCCGTCGGGCGCAGTCGTCGTCAGATCAGCGGCAAATGCCTGCGTCGTCGCAGAAGACACCCGCAGCCGCGCCGACAAGCATCGAGCCGGTGCGGTCCGTGCCAAGCAGTTCTGAAGCGACAAGGCCTGCGCCCGCCCCCACGACACCGCGCTCCACGTCATTGTCGAGGCAACCTGCCAAACCGAATACTGCCACTGCGGAAAGGATGATGGAAATCTTTCGCATTGTTCTCTGCCTATCGTTGTTATTTGGACCGCTGCACCAGTTGCAGGGCCTACGCCGCCTACCCTAGCTAGATCGCCGTGATATCCAATAGCAAGCTGCATTTCGCGC
>NZ_DAIPIW010000026.1:25193-32126 GCF_036770585.1 Yoonia sp.
GGCCTCGTAGCTTGCGGGATCGAATGGGTCTTCGGCCGGGATCACCTCGCGGCCGAACAGCCAGCTCAGCCGTCCCGCATCAAGATTGCCGCGCACGAAGGGTTCGTCCCCGAAATGCTGCCACAGGGCAAGCATGAACCCCGCATCGGCCCGCCGGTCCGCCGGTCTGCGGTCGGGATAGCGGATGCGTTCGGTCAGCTTGGTCGCGCCATCCTTGTTGGCGCGGCGGACGACGAACTGGAAATCCGTCCCCGGCAGACGGCCCGGAAAGCCGCGGTGCTTTTCCATGTAGGGCAGGTTGGCCATGCGCGATCCTTACAGCGGGATATTGTCGTGCTTCTTCCACGGCACATGCACCTTCTTGGTGCGCAGTGACGCGAAGGCACGGCAGACGCGCTTGCGGGTGGAATGCGGCATGATCACCTCGTCGATGACACCTTTTTCGGCGGCAACGAAAGGATTGGCGAAGCGGTCCTCGTAATCCCTGGTGTGCTTGGCGATCTTTTCGGCATCCCCCAGATCGGCGCGGTGGATGATCTCGGTGGCACCCTTGGCCCCCATCACCGCGATTTCCGATGTGGGCCAGGCATAGTTGAAATCCCCCTGAAGGTGTTTCGAGGCCATCACGACATAGGCCCCGCCATAGGCCTTGCGGGTGATCACCGTGACCTTGGGCACCGTCGCCTCGCCATAGGCGAAGAGCAGCTTCGCCCCGTGCTTGATCACCCCGCCGTATTCCTGACTTGTGCCGGGCAGGAAACCGGGCACATCGACCAGCGAGAGGATCGGGATATCGAAAGCATCGCAGAACCGCACGAAACGGGCAGCCTTGCGCGAGCTGTCGATATCGAGACACCCCGCCAGCACCATCGGCTGGTTGGCGACGACACCGACGGTCGACCCTTCCAGCCGGATGAAGCCGGTCAGGATGTTCTTGGCAAAGTCTTCCTGTATCTCGTAAAAGTCGCCCTCGTCCGCGATCTTGGCGATCAGCTCTTTCATGTCGTAGGGCGTGTTGGGATTGTCGGGGACCAGCGTATCGAGGCTTTCGTCGATCCGGTTCACATCGTCGAAGAAGGGCCGCACGGGGGGTTTCTGCTGGTTGTTGAGCGGCAGAAAGTCGATCAGGCGACGGACTTCGGCCAAGGCCTCGACATCGTTTTCGAAAGCGGCATCGGCGACGGATGATTTGCGGGTGTGGGTCGCGGCACCCCCCAGTTCCTCGGCGGTCACATGTTCGTTCGTGACGGTTTTCACCACGTCAGGGCCGGTGACGAACATGTAGGAACTGTCTTTGACCATGAAGATGAAATCGGTCATCGCGGGCGAATAGACCGCACCGCCCGCGCAAGGCCCCATGATCAGGCTGATCTGCGGGACGACGCCCGATGCGGTGATGTTGCGCTGGAAGACCTCGCCGTAGGCGGCAAGGCTGGCGACACCCTCCTGAATCCGCGCACCGCCGGAATCGTTGATCCCGATGATCGGCGCGCCGTTCTGGACGGCCATATCCATGATCTTGCAGATCTTCTGGCCGTGGGTTTCCGACACCGAGCCGCCCATGACGGTGAAGTCCTGGCTGAAGACATAGACCAGACGGCCGTTGATCGTGCCCCAGCCGGTGACGACGCCATCGCCGTAGGGGCGGTGCTTTTCCATCCCGAAATCGGTGCAGCGGTGGGCGACGAACATGTCGAATTCCTCGAAACTGCCGTCATCGAGCAAAAGCTCGATCCGTTCGCGGGCGGTCAGCTTGCCCTTGTCGTGCTGGGCCGCGATCCGCGCCTCGCCGCCGCCCATGCGGGCCGCGTCGCGCCGGGCTTCAAGTTCCTGCAAGACGTCCATGAAAGTCCCCCCTCGTCCTCGTCGTTTCTGCATAGCGTGGTGGGGCAGGCGAAAGAAGGCAAATCAGGAATATTTGCAAATCCATGACTTTGCGTTTCCACAAATTTGCAAATTTGCAAACTGCGGCTTGACTGTGCAGCCAAACACAATGGACAGCCCCCGCGAAGAGGCATAGGTCAGATCCATGACGACAAGACCGATCGTCCGCTTTCTGGACCGCACAACCCCGCCGCATATTCTGACGCTCGTGCTGATCACCGGCATATCGGCGCTGAGCATGTCGATCTTCCTGCCCTCGCTGGCGGCGATGACCGACTATTTCCAGACCGACTATGCGATCATGCAGGTTGCGCTGTCGGGCTATCTGGCCGCCACCGCGGTGATGCAGGTCTTCATCGGCCCGATCTCGGACCGTTACGGGCGCAGGATGATCGTGCTGGGGTCGCTGGGGATATTCGTGGTGGCGACCTTCGGCGCGATGATGGCCACGACAATCGAGGTCTTCCTGTTCTTCCGCATCCTGCAATCGGCTGTCGCCACCTCGATGGCGCTGGGGCGGGCGATTGTCCGCGATATCGTCCCGCAGGACGAGGCCGCCTCGATGATCGGCTATGTGACGATGGGCATGGCGATTGTGCCGATGGTCGGCCCGATGATCGGCGGCGGGCTGGAACAATGGTTCGGCTGGCAGGCGACGTTCGCCTTTCTGGCCGTGGCCGGCATCGCGACCTTCCTGCTGGTCTTCGCCGATCTGGGGGAAACGGTGCAAGGCAAGGGCACCGGTTTCCGCGAGCAGTTCCGCACCTATCCCGAGCTTCTGAAATCGCCGCGCTTCTGGGGCTATGTGCTGTGTTCGGCCTTCGCCTCGGGAGGGTTCTTTGCGCTGCTGGGCGGCACATCCTTCATCGCCGACACGATCTTCGGCCTCAGCCCGATCTGGAGCGGCATCGCCCTTGGCGCCCCCGCGATCGGCTATGCGGCGGGCAATTTCATCTCGGGGCGGTTCTCGGTCCGCTACGGGGTGAACCGCATGGCGATCCTTGGCAGCCTTGTCCTGATGGTCGGCATGGGCGCGTCCTTGCTGCTGACGCTGTCGGGCGTCATCCATCCGCTGGCGTTCTTCGGGTTCTGCGTGTTCCTGGGGCTTGGCAACGGGATCGTTCTGCCCAATGTCATGGCCGGGTCGATCTCGGTCCGTCCGCATCTGGCGGGCACGGCCAGCGGGCTTGGCGGGGCGATCATGATCGGCGGCGGCGCGGCCCTGTCGCAATTCGCAGGCAGCATCCTGACGGTGGACTCTGGCACCCTGCCCTTGCAACTGATCATGTTCGCCACTTCGGTGCTGTCGCTTCTGTCGGTGCTCTTCGTCATCTGGCGGGAACGCCAGATCGCTTGACGCAAGGTTTGCTGTTGCTAATGTCGCCTTGCAAAATTGCAAAGGTGCTGCATGGCGGTCCAGAAACTCTATGTCGGGGCAAAGCTGCGGGAATTGCGCGGGCGGCTGTCGCTGACGCAAAAGGCCTTTGCCGACAAGCTGGGCGTCTCTTTGCCCTATCTCAACCAGATGGAAAACAACAACCGCCCCGTGTCCACGGCGGTGGTGCTGTCCCTGGCGCAGGAGTTCGGCTTTGACGTGACCGAGCTGCAACCCGGCGACGAGGCGCGTCTGGTCAGCGACATGCGCGAGGCTTTCGCCGATCCGGTCTTCACCGGCCCCGCCCCGGCCCTTGCCGACATGCGGCTGGCAGCGGCGAATGCCCCTGCCCTTGCGCGCGCCTTTCTGGACCTGCACGCGGCCTACCGGCAGACCCACGAACGGCTTGCCTCGCTGGACGAGGCCCTGGGCCGCGAGGATGCGCGCCTGCAACCGAGCCCCTGGGAAGAGGTCCGCGATTTCTTTCATTACTGCGACAACTACATCGACGCGGTGGACCGCAGCGCCGAGCGCTTTGCCACCCGCTGCCCGCCCGGCACGACGATTGCGGATCACGCGGTGCAGACGCTGGCCTCGGAAGGCGTCAAGGTGATCTTCGGTGCCTGTAGCGATGTCCGCCACTTCGACAGCGCGGCCAAGGTTCTTACCATCTCGCAGGATGCGGCGGGGGCGACGCAAACGTTCCAGCTACTGCTGCAACTGGCGCTGATCGTGCAGAACCAGCTTCTTGAAGCAACGCTGGACCTTGCGCGCTTTCAGTCCTCCGAGGCGCGCGCCATCGCCAAGGTCGGTCTGGCCAATTACTTTGCCGGGGCCGCCCTGATGCCCTACCGCGCCTTTCTGTCCGCAGCAACGGACTGCCGCCACGATCTGGAGGTTCTCGCCCGCCGCTTCGGGGCCTCGCTGGAACAGGTGGCGCACAGGCTGTCCACCATGCAGCGCCCCGGCGAGAAGGGGATCCCCTTCTTCTTTGTCCGCGTCGATCAGGCCGGCACGATCACCAAGCGCCATTCCGCCACGACGCTGCAATTCGCCCGCTATGGCGGGGCCTGCCCGCTTTGGAACGTGCATCAGGCCTTTGAACTGCCGGGGCAATTCCTGCGCCAACTGGCCGAGACACCGGACGGCGCGCGCTATTTCTGTCTGGCCCGCGACGTCAGCAAATCCGGCGGTGCCTATCATACCCCGACCCGCCGCTATGCCATCGGGCTGGGATGCGAGATGAAGCACGCGGGCGCCCTGGTCTATGCCGACCATATGGACGTGACAGCCGCCGAGGCCTATGCCCCGATCGGCATTTCCTGCCGCATCTGCGAGCGGAAGACCTGCCACCAACGCTCGGTCCCGCCGCTGGAACGCCAGTTGCGTGTCGATCCCGACCGGCGCGGGATGCTGCCGTATCAGCTTGACTAGACCCGCCGGACGCGGTCCAAAAGGCAAAGGCAGCAGGAGGGAACCCTATGGAACTAAGTGGCGCACGCACCATCGCGGCAGATGTGGACACCGTCTGGGCCCATCTGAACAACGCAGAAACACTCAAGACCTGCATCCCGGGCTGTGAAGAGCTGACCGGTTCGCCGGAAGAGGGTTTCGCAGCCGTGGTCACCCAGAAGGTCGGACCGGTGAAGGCCACCTTCAAGGGCGAGGTCCAGTTGTCGAACGTCGTCCCGGGCCAAAGCTATACCATCACTGGCGAAGGCAAGGGCGGTGTCGCGGGCTTTGCCAAGGGCGGTGCGGATGTGGTGCTGACACCGGTCGAGGGCGGCACCGAACTGACCTACGAGGTCGAAGCCAAGATCGGCGGCAAGCTAGCCCAACTGGGCAGCCGCGTGATCGGTGGCTTTGCCCGCAAGATGGCGGATCAATTCTTCGACCGCTTCCAGTCAGTCGTCGAAGGCGACGAGACCACCTGACCCGCGCAGAACGCCGCCGGGACCGGCCAAGACCGGACGGCCTTTTCAGATCGTCTGAATCCCATGCCGCATCGCGCGGCGTTCCAGATCCCCGGGCAGGCCCATCCCGACCTTATGGGCGTGCATGAAATCGCCGAAGGTGTTGTAGGGGCTGGGCGAGGCCGCAAGGATCCCGCTGACTTGCCCCGTCAGATTGTTCCCGCGAATTTGCCGCAGCCCGTGGTAATGCAGGACTCGGGTCGCGTCGTCGGCAAGCCGTGTCGTGCAGTTCCATTCCAGCGGCAGGGGTCTGTGGTAACGCTCTTGCGCGATGGTGCCCGCAAGCGCGATGGTGTCGAGCCACGGTCGCGTGTTTGCGATCCGGTCATCGCGGTCAAGGACCAAGGCGTTAGCATACCAGCGCTGGCCGAAATCCCTGGCCTTGCGGTCTGCCGGCGCAAAGAGGATCAGCCCCGCATTATAGGACGGATGCGCGACCTGCCCCGACCAATGCCGCACCTCGGGGGGAAAGCCCGCGAAACCCAGCGCCTCGGCGACGGCCTTGTAGTCATCCTCGCTCCGCGCCCAGCCGGGCAGCGTGTCGAGACAGACCGCCGTCCTGTCGCCCACCGCGAGGCTCATGAAACTGCTGTCGCGCATCAGGCACATGTCGGTGTCGAGGAACAGCGCCCAGCCCTCGGCCTGCACCTGTGACGCCGCGATCAGTTTGTTGCCCGCAGGATAGCCGTCGGCGAAGCTGTTCTCGATCGGGCGCAGCACCACGCCGCAGCTTTCCAGAAAGCTGCGCGTCTGCGGGTGCAGGGCGCCGATCCGGTCATGGCGGCAAAAGCCGACCATGCGAAAATGATCACGGCAGTTCACCATCAGCGAGGCCACAAGCAGATGCGCCTGCGCCTCGAGCGGTCCGGGCTCGACCATGAAGAAGATCGTCAGCGGAAGCTGCGCCGCCCTGTCGCGCGAGACCGGTGGCGTCAACGCAGGCGGCGTCCCTGTCGCCCTGTCCGACCGGTAGGCCGCGATGCGCCGGGCCACAGCGTCGGTGGCCTCGGGAGACAGCGGGGTTCCGAACCCCAGTTTCTGGGTCTGTGGCAAAACCCCGATATCGCTGAAGAACGTGGCCGTCAGGTCACGCGGGTTCGGCATGCCCGATGCCCCGGGTCGGGCGACGACATGGGTATCCGCAAGCACCACGACCAGCGCCGCGTTGAGAAGATCAAGACTGGTCCGCGCCGTCTGAAAGGCTGCGACACGGGGTTCGAGGGGCGCATCCGGCGGCTCGCCCGCCGCATGGGCGGCAAGGGCCGCCTGTGCGACGGGATCATTCTGCGACAGATGCAGCGTGCAGTCGGGGCCGGTCAACCCATCAAGCAGACAGGCGATCCGGTCCTGCCAGAGCCTGCGGTCGTCAAGCACGGTGGCCTTGGCGATGGCGGGCAGATCCACGAAGAACACGGCAGTGCGGGTGCCAAGGTCGCGGCACTTGTCCCGGACCTCTGCATTGATCCGGCGGGCTTGCCGGATCAGATCGTCACGCGGCGGTCCATCAGCGGCCATGACCTTGTCATGCAGCGCCTGCCACATCGGCAACAGGTCATTGACATAGCGCAGGCCCTGCCGGCGCAATCGACCGCGATTGCCGATGATGGCGTGTCGCAGGATCTCGGCCCCGTCGTCGACAGGGGCGATGCGGACTTCGATCTTCATACTGTCAGTCCCCGCCCCCCGTGACCGGTTTGCCGT
>NZ_DAIPIW010000026.1:32226-34089 GCF_036770585.1 Yoonia sp.
CCGTGACCGGTTTGCCGTCAACTTGAAAGGTCGCGCCGCAAATGGCAAGCGGCGCGCCCGATCAGCGTTGGGCCGTTTCCCAGTCGGGGTGAATCCACGGGCGGTCATTCAGCGGCGGCAGGGGGTTGCGTTGCAGGATGTGGTCGGCGGCCTTTTCACCCACCATGATCGACGGTCCGTTGGTGTTCCCGTTCGTGACCTGCGGAAAGATCGAGCTGTCGGCGACGCGCAAGCGCTCGACCCCGATCACGCGGGTTTCGGGATCGACGACGGCCATCGGATCGTTGCGATCCCCCATCCGGCAGGTGCCGCAGGGATGATAGGCGCTTTCGGCGTGTTCGCGGATGAAGGCGTCAAGGTCATCATCGCTTTGCGCCGCATCGCCGGGCTGGATTTCATGGCCGCGGTAATCCGCGAAGGCGGGCTGGGCGAAAATCTCGCGGGTCAGGCGGATACAGGTGCGGAAGTCCTCCCAATCGTCGGGATGGGACATGTAGTTGAAAGCGATCTTCGGCAGATCGGCGGGATCGGCCGAGCGCAGCGTCACCTGCCCGCGCGATTTCGAGCGCATCGGCCCGACATGGGCCTGAAATCCGTGACCTTCGGGCGCGACCTTGCCATCATAGCTGACCGCGATCGGCAGGAAGTGGAACTGGATGTCGGGGTATTTCACACCTGCCTTCGAGCGGATGAAACCACAGCTTTCGAACTGGTTGGAACTGCCAAGGCCGGTCTTCCACAAAAGCCACTCTGCCCCGATCCGCGCCTTGCCGCGCAGGTTCCAGTATTGGAACAGCGTCACCGGCTTGGTCGCGGCCTGCTGGATGTAAAGCTCCAGGTGGTCCTGCAGGTTCTGGCCCACACCGGGCCGGTCGGCGACGACGTCGATGCCGTGTTCGGCGAGGTGTTCGGCAGGGCCGATCCCCGACAGCATCAGAAGCTTGGGCGAATTCAGCGACGAGGCGGCGATGATCACCTCTTTGTTGGCCTTGATCACCTCGATCTTGCTGCCACGGCTGACCTCGACACCTGTGGCGCGGCCGTCCTCGATGATGATGCGGCGGGCCAGCGCACGGGTGATGGTGCAGTTGGGACGCTTCAGCGCAGGGCGCAGGTAGGCGGTGGCGGCGGACCAGCGGTAGCCCTTGTAGATCGTCGCATCGAAGGGGCCGAAACCTTCCTGCTGTGCGCCGTTGTAGTCGTCGGTGACCTGATAGCCGGCCTGTTTGCCCGCCTCGACGAAGGCGCGGGTCAGCGGGTTCTTGCGCGGGCCGCGCGTGACATGCAGGGGGCCGTCCTTGCCGCGCCATGCGGGATCGCCGCCATGGCCGCCGTCGTGCCAGTGTTCCATCCGTTTGAAATAGGGCAGCACATCGGCGTAGGCCCAGCCATGCGCGCCGCTTTCGGCCCAATGGTCGTAGTCGCAGGCGTGGCCGCGCACATAGATCATGCCGTTGATCGAGGACGACCCGCCGATCACCTTGCCGCGCGGTGTCACCAGTCGCCGCCCGTTCAGGTGCGGTTCGGGTTCGGATTTCATGCCCCAGTCGTATTGCTTCATGTTCATCGGATAGGACAGAGCCGCAGGCATCTGGATCAGCGGCCCGATATCGGTTCCGCCGTATTCGATGATCAGCACCTGCTTGCCCGCCTCGGCCAGACGATAGGCGATGGCGCAACCGGCAGAGCCTGCACCGACAATGACGTAATCGGCCTGCATCAGAAAGGTGCCTCCAGATCGCCGGTGCGGACGAAGACGCCCTTGATCTGGCTGTAATGCGCGATCGCGGCCTTGGAATTTTCGCGGCCCACGCCGGACAGCTTCGAGCCGCCGAAGGGTGCCTCGACCGGCGCGTCGTTGTA
>NZ_DAIPIW010000027.1:0-33827 GCF_036770585.1 Yoonia sp.
GCCCGCGCAAGCACTTGCCCTGCAAGGTCCTCTGGCTCGCCGCCGTCCTGCACGATGGCGTCCAGCCCCTCGTCGATCTTCGACGAGGATTTGAACATCCGGTCTTTCAGCTTCTTGAAAAACGACATCAGCGGGGGCCTTTCGACTTGTCTTGGCCTCACCTAAGCGCAAGCCCGCGCAGATGCAAAGGGGGATGGCCCGCAACCGCGGGCCGCCACCGTTCAGATTTCGTCGGGGAAGTGCTGCATCACCAGCTTGATCGGGTTGGGCGCCGCCTGCCCCAGCCCGCAGATCGAGGCATCGGCCATCGCCGTGCAGAGCTCGGCCAGCAGCCCCTGATCCCATGTATCGGCCTGCATCAGCTTCACCGCCTTCTGGCAGCCGACGCGGCAGGGCGTGCACTGGCCGCAGCTTTCATCCTCGAAAAAGCGCAGCATGTTCAGGGCGGCGGCCCGTGCGCTGTCCTTGTCAGACAAGACGACGACCGCAGCCGATCCAATGAAGGTGCCCAAGGGCTGCAACGTGTCGAAATCCAGCGGCACGTCGTTGATCGTCGCAGGTAACAGGCCTGAGGACGGCCCACCGGGCTGATAAGCCTTGAACACATGGCCCGCGGCCATGCCGCCAGCAGCGTCGATGATGTCAGTGATCGTCGAACCGGCAGGCAGAAGGTAGACCCCCGGCCTGGCCACACGGCCCGAGACAGAATAGGACCGCAGCCCCTTGCGGCCGTTCTTTTCGGTGGCGTTCAGCACCTCTGGCCCCTCGCGGACCACCCGCGCCACCCAAAGCAGGGTTTCCACGTTGTGCACCAGTGTCGGGCGGTCAAAGATGCCGACCTGTGCGACGAAAGGCGGCCGGTGACGCGGCATCCCGCGCTTGCCTTCGATGCTTTCGATCATCGCGGATTCCTCGCCGCAGATATAGGCCCCCGCCCCGCGGCGCAGGTCGATATAGCCTTCGGCGACGATGCCTGCCTCTTCCAGCGCCCTGATCTCGCGGCGCAGGATGTGCAGAACGGCGGGATATTCGTCGCGCATGTAGATGAAACAGGTCTCGGCCTCGACCGCCCAGGCGGCGATCAGCATTCCTTCGAGGAAAAGATGCGGCGTGCGTTCCAGATAGAAGCGGTCCTTGAATGTGCCGGGCTCGCCCTCGTCACCGTTGACGGCCAGATAGCGCGGGCCGGGGTTGCCGCGCACAAAGCCCCATTTCTTCCCCGCGGGGAAGCCGGCCCCGCCCAGACCGCGCAGACCCGAGGCAAGCACCTTGTCCTGCACCGCTTCCCAGTCGCCAGCCTCGCGCAGCGCCTTCAGTTGCAGATAGCCGCCATCGGCGACATAGGCGTCAAAGGTCTGATATTCGGGCAGATGCGCATGGGTATCACCGGCGGCAATCGCGGCTTCGACCTTGGCGAGCGTCGCATGGTCGATGTGGTTGTGGCCCAGTTCCAGCACCGGCGCGGTATCGCAGCGCCCCATGCAGGGCGCGCGGACCACACGCACCACGGCGGGGTCCAACCCATCCTCCAGCGCCGCCTTCAACTGCTGCGCCCCCGCCAGTTCGCACGACAGCGAATCGCAGATGCGGATCGTCAGCGCAGGGGGCGGGGTTTCGCCTTCCTTCACCACGTCGAAATGCGCATAGAAGGTCGCCACCTCATAGACCTCGGCCTGGCTCAGGCGCATCTCTTCGGCCAGCGCCCGCAGATGGGCGGCGGAGAGGTGGCCGTAACGGTCCTGAACGAGATGCAGATACTCGATCAGCAGATCCCGCCTGCGCGGACGGTCGCCAAGCAGTGCGCGCACCTCGGTCCAGGCCTGATCATCAAGCTGGCGACCCTTGGGACGGTGCCGCCCCTTGCCCTTGCCCGATTTCCAAACGCCGTCACGGTTGTCCAATGCCATTGCGCCGATCCTTCCTTGTCGCGGTCAAAATACCCCGAGCGCCGTCGCTGAACCACGCAAAAACGACACCAGAGGCGACCAAACCGCGCGCGGATGCGTTTTCCGCTCAACAAGGACGAAACGCATGCTAACTATCCGAAACATGACCGCTGCCATTCTTCTCTTCGGGATTGCCACACTGACCCCCGCCGCGCTGATTGCGGGCGGGGCGTTCTGGGGCGGGCTTTGGGTGCTGGCGGCGGTGATCTATCTGACCGCGATGACCAGCCTGCTGGACCGGTTGATCAAACACGAAAGCGCGGCAGGCGAGGCGGGCCTGCACGACCTGCTGTCCGCCCTGATCGCGCTGGTGCATTTCGCGCTGATCCCGCTGACCGTCTGGGGTCTGGCGGGCGAGCATCTGGAACCGCTGGAAAAGGCAGGGTTGTTTTTTGCCGCAGGCCTCTGGCTGGGGCAGGTCAGCAACGCCAATGCGCATGAGCTGATCCACCGTGGCGGCAAGACCCTGCACCGGCTGGGGATGTGGGCCTATATCACGCTGCTGTTCGGGCATCACACCTCGGCGCATGTGCTGGTGCATCACCGGCATGTGGGCACAAGGGCGGACCCCAATACCTCGCGCAAGGGCGAAGGGCTTTACCGCTATATTCTGCGGGCTTGGGTGGGTTCCTTCCGCGCAGGGTATCGCGCCGAGAAAGATCGGCTTGCGCGCATCGGCCGTCCGGCTTGGCGCAATCCTTACGTGATCTATCTGGGCGGGGCGGGGCTTTGTGTGACCGCGTCGGCGATGATCGGCGGGCTTGGCGGGCTGGTCGCCTATCTTGGGCTTTGCGCCTATGCGCAGTCGCAGCTTTTGATGTCGGACTATGTGCAGCACTACGGCCTGACGCGGGCGCTTGATGCGCGCGGCAAACCCGAGCCTGTCGGCGCAAAGCACAGCTGGAACAGCCCGCACTGGTTTTCATCCGCACTGCTGCTGAACGCCACGCGCCACTCGGATCATCACGCGCATCCGGCGCGCCCCTACCCCGAACTGACGATCCCTGACGATGCCCCCATGTTGCCGCGCCCGCTGCCGCTGATGGCAAGCATCGCGCTGGTGCCGCCGCTTTGGCGCAAGATCATGGACCCGCGTGTCGACAGGTGGCGCAATGCGTAAATTCCTGATCCTGCTGACCCTTGCTGCCCCCGCCTTCGCCGAGGACCGGATGACCGCCGAGGAATTCGAGGCCTATGTCACCGACCGCACCATCACCTTCCGGACCGACTTTCTGGACCTCTTCGGGGTCGAGCGTTACCTGCCCGGCCGCCGCGTGATCTGGTCTGTCTTCGATGGCACCTGCCTTTACGGCGTGTGGTTCGAAAGCAAGGGCGACATCTGCTTTCGTTACGAGGGCGACCCCGAGCACAAGTGCTGGGCGATCTACGACACGCCGCAGGGGATGCGGGGCGAATTCACCACCCGCCCGAATACGACTGTGATCTATGAATTGCTGGGGCGCGAAGACCCGCTGATCTGCAACGATCTGTCGTCCTAAAGCAGGTTGCCCTGCCGGTCGGCGCTGACGGTCAGCTTGCCATCGGTGAACTCGATTTCCAGCGCTGCGGCCTTTGCGGCGGCCTGCTTGCCCGTGACGATCCCACCGTCACCACGCACGACGGCATAGCCGCGCTTCAGCGTCTCGCGGTAGCCCAGCGTCTCGCGCAACCTGTCCAGGGCGACCAGCCGCGCGCGACGCTCGCTTTGCTGGCGGCTTGCGCGGTCGGAAAGGCGGCGTAGGACGACATCCAGCCGTTCTGCCTGCCGTTCCAGACGGTGATCCAGCGCATCGGGCCGCAGCCCCCGCACGGTCTGGGTCAGGCTGCGCCTGGCGTCGGTAGTCCGCCGTTCAAGTGCAGGCACCAGACGTGAGGACAGCGCCTCCAGCCGCCGCCGGTCCTCGGCCAGACGGCGGGTCAGGATGCCGGGGCGCAGGGCGGCTTCGGACATCTGCAGACGCTTTTGCGCAGCGGCGCTGCGCAGCGCGGCGGGCAGACGTTCCGACAGGAAATCAAGCCTTTGGCGCGGGCCTTCGACAAGGCTTTCGACCTGCGGCAAGGCGCGGGCAAGATCGCGCAGCCGTTGCTGGCGCTGACCCAATGCCGTGGTCAGGGCACGGGAAAGCCGCGCGCCCTGCTGGCCAGCCCATGCCAGAAGCTCCATCCGCACAGGCACGGCAAGTTCCGCTGCGGCGGTCGGGGTCGGTGCCCGGACATCTGCGGCAAAGTCGATCAGCGTGGTATCGGTCTCGTGCCCGACAGCCGAGATCAGCGGGATATCGGACGCGGCAGCCGCGCGGGCGACGATTTCCTCGTTGAAGCCCCAGAGATCCTCCAGCGACCCGCCGCCGCGCGCGACGATCAGCAAATCAGGTCGTGGCAAGGCGCCTCCGGGCGTCATCGCATTGAAACCACGGATCGCAGCGGCCACTTCGGGCGCACATTTCGCACCCTGCACCGCCACCGGCCAGACCAGCACCTTGCGCGGAAACCGGTCGCGCAGGCGGTGCAGGATATCGCGGATCACCGCACCCGAAGGCGAGGTCACGACGCCGATGATTTCAGGCAGAAAGGGCAGCGCCTTCTTGCGTTCCGGCGCGAATAGCCCCTCGGCGGCCAGTTGCGCCTTGCGCTTTTCCAGCATCGCCATCAGGGCACCCGCACCGGCGGGGGCGATATCCTCGATCACCATCTGGTATTTCGACTGCCCCGGAAAGGTCGTCAGCTTGCCGGTCGCGATCACCTCCATCCCCTCTTCGGGCTGGTGTGCCAGTGCCTGCGCGCGCCCCTTCCAGATCACCGCAGACAGGACCGCGCGGTCGTCCTTGAGATCGAGATAAACATGCCCCGAGCGCGGCAGGGACACGCGCCCGACCTCGCCGCGCACACGGACATAGCCAAAGCCGTCCTCGATCGCCTTCTTGACGGCCCCCGACAGCTCGGAAACCGAAAACTCCGGTGCATTGTCGGCAGGGCCGTCTTCGAACAGATCCATGGATTACTTTCCTGTTGCGGAACGGTTGATCAGCGGCAGCGACGACAGCCGCCAGCGCAGAAACAGGGTCAGCAGAACGACAAGCGTTCCGAACCCCGCAAAGACCAGCGACTGAAAGACCAGCGCAAGGGCAAAGGCGGACAGGCTGACGATCCAGAAGACGGATTGCGCCAGCCGTTCCAGCGCATAGTCGGGATCGGGCCAGAACTGCACCTGCGGCCGTCCGAATTCTTCGGCATAATATTCAAGCGTGCGCACGTAATCGGGGTCTTCCTGCAAGGGCACCGAGGCCATTTGGACGTCGGGCGGGTAGATCGTGCGGCCAAGGATGCGCGGGCAAAAGTCGTTGTAATAGGCGTTTTCATCCTCGGCATGCATCCGCCAGACCATATCGACAATCGGCGAGGGCGAAAGGCTTTCGGACGAACTGCCGGCCAGATACATGAAGCGGCGGTATTCCTCGACCAGCGTGTAGCAGACATCCACGGGATGGCCGGTTTCCGCAACCAGCCGGTCGACCAGCGACCGCGTCAGGGGGCGTTCGTGAAAACTGTAACCCTCCAGCCGGTGCCACAGGCGCCTGTCGGTTTTCATCGGCTTCATCGCGGTGCTCTTCGCTCGCAGGCTTCCCATGCGCAACCCTAGACCAAGCAGCACGGCAGGCCAAGTCTGCGGCGGGTTGTGATCATGGGGCGGCGGCCTTAGAAGGCGCGAGACGTCCGGCAGCATGGGTGGTGGCGATGAATATACTGATCTTGGGCAGCGGCGGGCGCGAACACAGCCTTGCATGGGCCATCAAGCAGAACCCGAAATGCGACCGCCTGATCGTCGCACCCGGCAATGCGGGCATTGCCGAAATCGCCGATTGCGCCGATATCGACATCCTCGACGGCGGCGTCGTGGCGACATTCGCCGAAGAGAACACCATCGACTTCGTGATCATCGGCCCCGAGGCCCCGCTGGCCGCAGGTCTGGCCGATACCCTGCGCGCCGCCGGATTGCTGGTCTTCGGGCCCAGTGCCGCGGCGGCGCAACTCGAAGCCTCGAAGTCCTTCACCAAGGCGGTCTGCGATGCCGCCGGCGCCCCCACGGCAGCCTATGGGCATTTCACCGATGCCGAGGCCGCCCGCGCCTATATCAAGGCACAAGGCGCACCGATCGTGGTCAAGGCCGACGGGCTGGCCGCCGGCAAGGGCGTGATCGTCGCCATGACCGAGGCAGAGGCACTATCCGCCATCGACGAGATGTTCGACGGCGGCTTCGGTGCTGCGGGCGCCGAAGTCGTGATCGAGGACTTCATGGAGGGCGAAGAAGCCTCGTTCTTCGTTCTGTGTGACGGAAAGACCATCCTGCCCGTCGGCACAGCACAGGATCACAAGCGCGCCTTCGATGGCGATACAGGCCCCAACACCGGCGGCATGGGCGCCTATTCGCCCGCGCCGGTAATGACCGAGGCCGTCACGCACAAAGCGCTGGCCGAGATCATCCGCCCCACGATGGACGAGATGGCCAAACGCGGCACACCGTTTCAGGGCGTTCTCTTCTGCGGGCTGATGATCCAGAACGGGCAACCCCGCCTTGTGGAATACAACGTCCGTTTCGGCGATCCCGAATGCCAGTGCCTGATGATGCGGCTGGGCGGACAGGTCCTCGACCTGCTGCACGCCTGCGCCGAAGAGCGTCTGGACCAGATGCAGGTCAACTGGGCCGATGACCACGCGCTGACGATCGTGATGGCGGCAAAAGGCTATCCGGGCGCCTATGAAAGGGGCACCGAGATCAAAGGCCTGCAAAGCCTGCCCGAGGACAGCGTCCACATGGTCTTTCATGCAGGCACCCGGCTGGCGGACGGCAAGATGACGGCGGCAGGCGGGCGGGTGCTGAATGTCACGGCCCGCGGCACCACCCTCGCCGAAGCGCATGAAAGGGCCTATGCCATGGCCCAGACCATCGACTGGCCACAGGGCTTTTACCGCTCCGACATCGGCTGGCGGGCGCTCTGAGGGCTTCTTTCTCCCAAGACACTCCCGCCGGAGGCACCCAAGGCCGCACCACGCGGCACATCCGATAAGAAAGGCCGCGCCCGAAACAGGCGCGGCCTAATCGCTAGCTGGAACTCCGCTTAAGCGGCGCGGCTTGTCAGGACCGAGTCGATTTCGGCCGCAGCGGCGTTTTCATCATGTCCGGCCACCGCGGCGATCTCGCGGGTCAACCGCTCCAGTGCGGCCTCGTAAAGCTGACGCTCGGAATAGCTTTGCTCGCGCTGGTCATCCAGACGGTGCAGGTCACGGACCACTTCGGCAATCGCGATCAGGTCGCCCGAGTTGATCTTCTGCTCGTATTCCTGCGCACGGCGGGACCACATGGCCTTCTTGACCTTGGCCTTGCCGCGCAATGTCTTCATGGCGTGGCTGACCACATCGGGGGTCGCCAGTGCACGCATTCCCACATCGGTCGCCTTGTGGGTCGGCACGCGCAGGGTCATCTTGTCCTTCTCGAAGGCGATCACAAAAAGTTCCAGCTCGAATCCGGCGACTTCCTGCGTCTCAATCGACACGATCTTGCCGACCCCATGCGCGGGGTAAACGACAAAGTCATTGGGGCTGAAGGCATGTTTCTTCTTGTTCATGGTCATCCTTTCATCAGACCACCGCGACACCGACGACAAAAAAACCGGCGGGGCCGTGGCCACCGTCGGAACTGTCATAAGAGAAAACGGTCAGATTGTTCGTAACATTGGTATGACTATACCACAAAAAAGGGCCCTGCGGAAGGCGGGCCCGATTTCATCGTTAATCCAACAAAATCAGTGGTTTGACCACTGACAACTTCGAATCAGCCGCCCTCACCGGGCGCTTCGGAGAAAAGCGAGAGCTTGCCTTCCTTGCCGTCCATTTCCTCGGCGGTGGGCAGCGGATCCTTCTTGGTGATGATCACCGGCCACATCTCGGAATACTTGCGGTTGAACTCGACCCATTTTTCCATGTCGGGCTCGGTATCGGGGCGGATCGCATCGGCGGGGCATTCCGGCTCGCATACACCGCAGTCGATGCATTCGTCAGGGTGAATCACCAGCATGTTTTCGCCTTCGTAGAAACAATCCACGGGGCACACCTCGACGCAGTCGGTGTATTTGCAGGCGATGCAGTTGTCGTTGACGATGTAGGTCATGGGGTCATCCGTTTGGTCGCAGCGCCTAGCTAGATCAGGTCCGCCGCTCATTCAAGGTCGAATGGCGCATCGTGACCCCGTGTCGCCATGATGTCCCGCCGGTCCTTCTTGGTGGGGCGTCCCTTGCGGTCGCCACCGGGGTTGTATGGCTGCTTTTCGACGGCGGGCGACAGGTCTTCGTAAAGCGCCTGCGCTTCCGGCGCCGGGCCGCGCCTTGCGCCGCAATCGAGGATGCGCACCACGCGGGTCCGGTCCGCCTGAACGAAGGTCAGCACATCCCCCGGACCGACGGTGCGCGACGGCTTGCTGACCGGCCGGCTGTCCACCCTGACCTTGCCCGCCGACACGACACCGGCGGCAAGGCTGCGCGATTTGAAAAACCGCGCATGCCAGAGCCACTTGTCCAGCCGGATCGTCGGGCGGGGGTCGGTCAATCCTTCTTGAACCCCGCCAGGGCGGCAGCGAAAGGATTGTCGGGATCGATCGCCTTTTCCCGCTTGGGCTTGGCGGTAAAGTTCTGCGGCTTGTCGCGCTCGCCCTGCGCACGGCCCTTGCCCTTGGGCTTGCCTTGCTTGGCGCGCGGCGGCTTGCCCGCTTGCGGACGGTCCTTGCGCGCAGGACGACCGCCCCATGTGAAGGTAAAGAACACCTCTGTTTCGGGCCCTGAAGTCACCGCATCCGCGACAGGCGTGGCGCCATCATCCGCGACCGCGGCTTCCACCACTTCGGGTGTGATGTCGGCGGGCGCATCCTCTGGCGTCGACGCGGAGGGTGCGGGCTTGACCTTTTCACGCTCGCCACGCTCGGCCTTGTAGCCGAGACCCTCCATCAGGTCCGCGAATTGTTCCAGCGTCATGCCGGTGATCGACAGCATGTCGGGGTTCGCCTCGAACCCGGCGCGGCTGTCCTTGTCGCGCAGCATATCCGCCAGACGTTCCAGCATGTCGATCCGGATCGCGCGTTCGCCTGCCGCACGGTAGCCCGCCATGGCGAAATATCCCGCGATGCTGTCCTTGGGCGCAGGCACCGTCACCAGCCCGGGGGGCGGGCTTTCGGGAAACTCTGACAGCCCCTTCGACAGTGACCACAAGACCAGCCGCAGCCGGGTCGGCGCGGGTTTCAGCAGGGGCGGCTGGAAAATCGTGAACTGTCCGAAGCGGACGCTATGCTTACGCAGGGCCGCGCGGGCCTCCTGATCGAGCGCCTTGACCTCGTCTGCGATCTCACCGCGCGGGATGATGCCAAAGCCTTCGGCCATGCGATAGGCAAAGCCCTTGGCCGCACCGGTCAGCGTTTCGTCGTTCCTGAGCGCCAGCAGAGGCTCGAATCCGGCAGCGACCTTGCGGTCGATGAAATGCTGCAGGCGCCGCTTGACCTTGGCGGCGACATCCTCGCCCGCCTCGTCATCGACGAAGACCTCGATCCCCGGCTTGAAGGGGTCCGCCCCGGCGACAAGCTTGCCGATGGCGGCATCGCCCCACATCAGCCCGCCCTGTTCGGTAAAGTCGATCTCGGGGTCGGGTGCGTTGTAGAAGCGATCCGCCAGCAGCGAGAAATGCGGCACCAGCGCCTGCACCGAGGCCTGCCGCAGGGTCTTGGCCTCGTCCGGGCTGCCGGCCTTGTCCATGCGGAAGCGGAACCCTTCCAACCGCCCGACGAATTCGCCCTCGACGGTCACTTCGCCCTTGTCGTTTACGTCAGCCAAAAGGCTCTCCTTCTGTTTGAGCCGCCGGAGCAGGATACTGGTCCGCCGGTCCACAAATCTTTGCGTCAATGCACCATGAAGTGCATCCGATAGGCGGTCTTCTACCGCGCGGGTCTCGTCGCGCCAATGAGAATCGTCAACCAGCCACCCCTTGCGCTGCGCCACATAGGTCCATGTGCGGATATAGGCCAGACGCTTGGACAAGGTATCGATGTCCCCGTCGGTGCGGTCAATCCGGCGCACCTGCAACCCGAACCAATTGGCAGAGACATGCCCAAACTGGTGCAGATCGTTGAAGATATGGGTCAGCAGGCTGGCGTGTTCGCCCTTGCTGATCCCGCGAAAGTCGGGGATGCGGCAGACATCCCACAAAAGCTTGATCGAGGGCCCGTCACTGGCACGGGCCGCGACCTCGGCATCGGCGGCCAGCGCCTTGAGCGCCGCCAGATCGTCGCTTTCGCGCACCCGCGTCAGCCAGGGGTTGTCGGTCCTGTCTTCCAGACTGGCGATCAACCGCTTGACCGAGGAAAACCGCAAATCGCTGTTGCGCCATTGCAGTTTCTTGACCGGCTGGAAGCGGTGTTCGCAAATCGCCTGCGCCAGCCCCTCGTCCAGGTCGGGGGCCTCGCCCGTGACACCGAAGGTGCCGTTCTCGACATGCCGCCCCGCGCGGCCTGCGATCTGTCCCAGTTCCTCGGGCATCAGGTGGCGCATCCGGAAGCCGTCGAATTTCGTCAGCGACGAAAAGGCCACATGGCTGATGTCGAGGTTCAGCCCCATCCCGATGGCATCGGTCGCGACCAGATAATCGACATCGCCGTTCTGATACATCTCGACCTGCGCGTTGCGCGTCCGCGGCGACAGCGCGCCCATGACCACGGCGGCCCCGCCCTTGGTCCGGCGCAAGAGTTCCGCGATGGCATAGACGTTTTCCACCGAAAAGCCGACGATGGCGGACCGCGCAGGCATCCGGCTAAGCTTCTTCGATCCGCTGTAGGTCAGGTCCGACATCCGTTCGCGGTGCGCAAATTGCGCCTCGGGGACCATGGAAGCGATGGCCCCGCGCATCGTCTCGGCCCCCAGAAACAGCGTCTCGTGCAGACCGCGCGCGTGCAGCAGGCGGTCGGTGAAGACATGCCCGCGCTCGGGGTCGGCGCAAAGCTGGATTTCGTCGACGGCCAGAAAATCGCAGCCCATGCCTTCGGGCATCGCCTCGACCGTGCAGACCCAATAGGCGGCACGCGGCGGGACGATCCGTTCCTCGCCGGTGATCAGCGCCACCACGCTTGGCCCGCGTTCGGCGACGATCCGGTCATAGACCTCGCGCGCAAGCAGCCGCAGCGGCAGGCCGATGACGCCTGTGCGATAGGACAGCATCCGCTGGATGGCGTAATGGGTCTTGCCCGTATTCGTCGGGCCAAGCACGGCTGTGATGCGCGATGCCATCTGTCTTTCCCGTGCCTTGCGGGCAATCGCCTAAAGCGACTGACCTTCCTCGATCATCCCGAGCCGTACCGCGCCTGCGCCCGCCTCGGGCGCGTTGGGATGGATATCAAGGATCATCCGGTAGATTTCAAGCGCATCATTGGTGCGGCCCAGTTCTTCCATCACCACCGCAAGGCCGGTCATCGCCGGAAAGTGACGCGGGTTCAGGCGCAGCGTGGTCTGGATGTCCTCCAGCGCGGGACCGGTCAGGCCAAGCAGATAATAGGACGAGGCCCGCCCGTAATAGCCTTCGGCAAAATCCGGGGCGTGATCCACCAGAGCCGAGAAATGCTCGACCGCCACCTCAGGCTGCCCGTCTTCAAGCGCATCCTTGCCGCGCCGCAACAAAAGGTCCATCGCGGGCGAGCCGCTCTTTTCCCATTCGGCGAGGATCATCCGTTCGATCCGCGCCGAATCTGCCGGTTCGGCATCCGCCAGCTCTTGAAAAAGGGCGTCCAAATCGGTTTGCTGCCCCCAGACGGGGCCCGAAAACCCCATGGCAAGGCAAAGTGCCGCAACGACACATTTGAAGCGAAGACACATCATATCCATACAACAATTGTAGCGCATCGCGCGCCCGGCACCAGAGGCGCGTGTTCACGAACTTGAGCAAAGGAATGACAATGAGCGACGTAGTGACCGAAGCCGTAGCAGCCCTGAACGCAAAACTGGCCGGTGGTTTCAGCGGCACCGCCAAATTCGCGATCAAGGGCGAAGGCAGCATCATGATCGACGAAAGCGGCGCCCGCGCCGGGGACGAGGATGCAGACGTGACGCTGACCGCCTCGACCGAGACCTTCAAGGCGATCCTCGACGGCGAATTGAACCCGACGACCGCTTTCATGACCGGCAAGCTGTCTGTTGACGGCGACATGGGCGCCGCGATGCGCCTGTCCGGCGTTCTAGGCTAGGCCCGATGGAAGCGGCCCCCCTGTTTCACGAGATCGCCGGCGGTCCCGACGGGGGGCTGGCACACTGGCTGACGACGGCTGATGGCCTGCGGATTCGCGTGGGCCACTGGCCCCTTGCCGATGCGAAGGGAACCGTCCTGATCTTTCCGGGCCGGACCGAGTTCGTCGAGAAATACGGCGTGACCGCCAAGGCGTTGCAGCAGCACGGATACGCCAGCCTTGCCATCGACTGGCGCGGTCAGGGGATCGCCGACCGGATGCTGAAGGACCGGATGATCGGCCATGTGGGGCGATTTGCGGACTATCAGCACGATGTGCAGGCGACCCTCGCCCATGCCGAGGCGCTGGGCCTGCCGCGCCCCTATTTCCTGATCGCCCATTCGATGGGCGGCTGCATCGGCCTGCGGGCGCTGCATCAGGGGCTGCCGGTGCAAGCCGCGATGTTCTCGGCCCCGATGTGGGGCGTGGAAATGACCCCGATCACGCGCGTCGGGGCATGGATCATGTCGACGCTGGGCATGACATTCGGCTTTGCGAATATCCTGACACCGGGGCAGTCCACCGAAAGCTATGTCCTGCGCGAGGATTTCGACAAGAACACGCTGACCAACGATCCCGACATGTGGGAGGTGTTCAAGACGCAAATGCGCGCCCACCCCGAGCTTGGGCTTGGCGGACCTTCGCTGCGCTGGGTCAACCTGTCACTGCGCGAGATGCTGGACCTCAGCAAGCGGCCCGCCCCTGCGGTTCCCTGCCTGACCTATCTCGGCACCCGCGAGGCGATCGTCAGCCCGCAGCGAATCAAGGACGGCATGGCGAAATGGTCCAACGGGACCTTGCGCGTGATCGAAGGCGGCAAACACGAAATGCTGATGGACAAGCCCGAGGTGCGGAACATGTTGATCACCGAAGCCGTCGCCCATTTCGCGGCGCACAGCGCCTAGGCGATCTCGCTGTCGGCGCGGACCTTGAAACCGGCCCCGCGCAATTCGGACAGGACTTCGGCGACGTGTTGTTTATCGCGCGCCTCGATCACGATTTCCAGCTCGGCCTGTTTCAGCGAGACGCTTTGCATCATCCGCTGGTGGATGACCTCGACCACATTGGCCCCCTTTTCACCGATGATATGCGAGATCCTGGCAAGCTGGCCGGGCGTGTCGCTGATCTCGAAGGTCAGGCGGGTGATGCGGCCATCGCGCACCAGCCCGCGCAGGATCAGCGTGGACAAAAGCCGCGAGTCGATATTGCCGCCGCAGATCACCAGCCCGACGGTCTTGCCCTGAAATTCGGGCGCAAGTTTTTCGATCACGGCAAGGCCCGCGCCCGGCGCGCCCTCGGCCACGATCTTTTCCAGTGAGAGAAGATCGAAGATCGCCGCTTCGATTTCCGCCTCGGTGGCGGTTTCGATCCGGTCGACGCAGTCCTTGATGATCGCGACATTGGCCGCCGAAGGAGCCTTGACCGCGATGCCTTCGGCCAGCGTTGCCCCGTCGAAATGCGTAGGGCCTCCGTCGAACTGCGCCTTGACCGCATCGAAATGCGCCGCCTGCGCGCCGATGATCACCACCTCGGGCTTGACCGACTTTGCCGCCATGGCCATGCCCGCGATCAGCCCGCCGCCGCCGATGGGCACGACGATCACGTCAAGGTCCGGCTGGTCCTCCAGCATCTCGAGCGCCACGGTCCCCTGCCCCGCGACGACCACCGGATCGTCGAAGGGATGCACGAAGGTCAGCCCCCGCTCGGCCGCCAGATCGAGGGTGAACTGCACGCTTTCGTCAAATCCCGCGCCATGCAGGACGACCTCGGCCCCGAAATCCTTGGTCTTCTTGACCTTGTTGAAGGGCGTGCCCTCGGGCATCACGATGACCGCCGGTATCCCAAGGCGGCTGGCATGATAGGCCAGACCCTGCGCATGGTTGCCCGCACTACAGGCGATGACGCCCGCCTTTCTTTCATCCTCAGACAGCGTCAGCAGCTTGGCCAGCGCACCGCGCGCCTTGAAGGCGTTGGTGTGTTGCAGGTTTTCCAGCTTGAGATAGAGGTCGAACCCAAGCTGCAACGACAGGCGGGCGGCATGCACCGTGGGTGTCCGCATCGTCGCAGGCGCGATGGCCGCATGGGTCTGCTTGATCAGGTCGGGGGTCAGCGCCATGTCAAAGCCTTTCGCAAATTCGCCGCCAGCTTATGCGGCATTGGCGCGCGGCACCACCGCTCTATACTTCGGTCATGGCGGATGTGCTGACCTTTACCGATCGCGGGATCTATTGCCCGGCGGGCGATTTTCATATCGACCCCTGGCGCCCTGTCGATCGGGCGCTGATCACGCACGGCCACAGCGACCATGCGCGGCCCGGGATGGGGCGGTATCTGGCGACGGAAGGCACCGCACCGGTCATGCGCCACCGGCTGGGCCAGATCACGTTGGAGACGACGCCCTATGGCGTGCCGATCCGGATCGGGGACGCGACGGTGTCGTTCCATCCGGCGGGCCATGTCCCCGGCTCGGCGCAGATCAGGGTCGCGGTCGCGGGCGAGGTCTGGGTGGTCTCGGGTGACTACAAGACGGTGGCGGACGGGCTGTCCGAACCCTTCGAACCCGTCGCCTGCCATGCCTTCATCACCGAATGCACCTTCGGCCTGCCCGTCTTCAAATGGACCCCGCAGGACGTGCTGACGCAGCAAATCAACGACTGGTGGGCGGCGAATGCGGCGGCAGGGCGGACGTCGATCCTTGGGGCCTATGCCTTGGGCAAGGCGCAACGGTTGCTGGCGACCGTCGATCCCGCCGTCGGCCCGATCCTGACCCATGGCGCGATCGAAAGCACCAACGAGGTGTTGCGCGCACAAGGGATCAACCTGCCCGACACGATCCGGGTGACAGCGGAGGTGACACACAAGACCCACCCCGGCGCGCTGGTTCTCGCCACGCCCAGCGCATTGGGCACCACCTGGACACGGCGGTTCGGGCCATCCTCGACGGCCTTCGCCTCTGGCTGGATGGCCCTGCGCGGGGTGCGGCGCAGGCGGGCGGCGGACCGGGGGTTCATCGTCTCGGACCATGCCGATTGGGAGGGGTTGAACACCGCGATCAGGGCGACGGGGGCCGAGAAGATCTTCGTCACCCATGGCTATACCGCCACCTTCCGGCGCTGGCTGGCCGATCAGGGCTTTGATGCCCATGTCGTCAGCACCGATTATCAGGGCGAAGGCTTTGATCAGCCGGACGAGGCCGAGGCATGAAGGATTTTGCCGCCCTCGTCACCCGCATCGACGAAAGCACGAAAACCAGCGTCAAGACGGCGGCTTTGGTCGACTACTTTCAGACTGCGACCCCGGAAGACAAACTCTGGACCATCGCCCTTTTCACCGGCCGCCGCCCCAAGCGGACGATCACCGCCACGCGGTTGCGGGAATGGGCAGCCGAACGCGCAGGGCTGCCGGACTGGCTGTTCGAGGACAGCTACAGCGTCGTCGGTGATCTGGCAGAAACCATTGCGCTGGTGCTGCCGCCAGGTGACGGGGACGAGGACCGGCCGCTTTCGGAATGGATCGGCTATCTGCGCCATCTGTCCACGCTTGACGAGGCCGAGCGCAAGGCGGGCATCCTCGATGCATGGGCGCGCCTGCCGCAGGTGGAACGGTTCCTTTTCACGAAACTGCTGACGGGGGGCTTTCGTATCGGCATCAGTGCCAAGCTGATCACCCGCGCGCTGGCACAGGCGACAGGCCAGCCCGAGGCGGAACTGACACACAAGCTGATGGGGAATTGGACACCCGATACGGTGACATGGGAAAGGCTGATCGAGGCGGATGATCCCACCGCCGACCTGTCCAGACCTTACCCCTTCTATCTGGCCTATCAGTTGGACAGTTTCGACGATCTGGGCACACCCGCCGACTGGAACGCCGAGCGGAAATGGGACGGTATCCGTGGCCAGTTGATTGTCCGTGGCGGCGCGCATCACCTCTGGTCGCGGGGCGAGGAGCTGATGACCGAGCGTTTCCCCGAACTGGCGCAACTGCGCGACTACCTGCCCGACGGCACGGTGATCGACGGCGAGGTGCTGGCCTTCGCGGGTGGCCGGCCCCTGTCCTTCAACGCCCTGCAAAAGCGGATCGGGCGCAAGACCGTGCCCAGGAAACTGCTGGCCGAGGCGCCGGTGATCCTGATGGGCTATGACCTGCTGGAACATCAAGGCACCGACATCCGCGCCCTGCCCCTGCAAGACCGCCGCGCCCGGCTGACGGCGCTGATCGCGGACGTGCCACCCGAGGCGCCCTTGCGCCTTTCGCCTTCGGTGCCTTTCACCACATGGGACGAGCTTGGCGCCGCGCGCGATCAGTCCCGCGATGTGAACGCCGAGGGGCTGATGCTCAAACGGCTGTCCAGTCCCTATCTTGCGGGGCGCAAGCGCGGCGATTGGTGGAAATGGAAGATCGACCCGCTGACCATCGACGCGGTGATGATCTATGCGCAGGCGGGCCACGGGCGGCGTGCGAACCTGTTCACCGACTATACTTTCGCGGTCCGTGACGGGACCGACCTTGTGCCTTTCACCAAGGCCTATTCCGGCCTGACCGATGCAGAATTCCGCGAGATCACCCAATGGGTCCGCAAGAACACCCTGCAACGCTTCGGCCCCGTCCGGCAGGTGCCGCCGACCCATGTCTTCGAGATCGCCTTCGAAGGCATTCAGGAAAGCCCGCGCCACAAGTCGGGCGTGGCCTTGCGCTTTCCCCGCATGCTGCGCTGGCGCAGGGACAAACCGGTGGACGAGGCGAATACGCTTGATGATTTGCGGCAGATGTTGGCCGTCTATGGCTGACGCGCCCCGGACCTGATCCGGGGCCCCTTTTCCAGCCAAAGGTCCCGGATCAGGTCCGGGACGGGGTTTTCAACACTCTGCCTTCTCCTTATGTATTTCGAAACATGTGAAAGGTGCACCGATGAACCTCCCCCGCCCCGTCTTCGACGCCAGCGCCCAAAGCGGTGGCAAGGACCTTGGCAAGCTGCCCGAATGGGACCTGACCGATCTTTATCCCGCAACCGATGCGCCGGAACTGACCCGCGATATGGCGTGGCTGGAAAAGGAATGCGCGGCCTTCGCAGCGGACTACGAAGGCAAGCTGGCCGACCTCGACGCGGGCGGCCTGCTGAAGGCGGTCCAGCGCTACGAGGACATCGACATCATCGCGGGCCGGATCATGTCCTTCGCGGGCCTGCGCTATTACCAGTGGACCACCGACAACGACCGCGCCAAGTTCATGGCCGACTGTCAGGACAAGATCACCGATTTCACGACGCCGCTGGTCTTCTACGGGCTGGAATTCAACCGGCTGGACGACGACCATCTTGCCGGCCTTCTGGCAGCCAATGCCGACCTTGCGCGCTACAAACCCGTTTTCGACCGCATGCGCGCGATGAAACCGCATCAACTGTCGGACGAGCTGGAAAAATTCCTGCACGACCAATCCGCCGTGGGGGCTGCCGCCTGGAACCGCCTTTTCGATGAAACCATGGCCGCGCTGGAATTCGAGGTGAATGGCGAGACCCTGAACCTAGAGGCCGCGCTGAACCTGCTGACCGAGCAGGACCGTGCCGTGCGCGAGGCGGCGACCCATGCGCTGGCAAAGGTCTTCAAGGCGAATATCAAGCTCTTCTCCCGGGTCCACAACACGCTGGCCAAGGAAAAGGCGATCGAAGACCGCTGGCGCAAGATGCCGACCCCGCAGACGGGCCGCCACCTGTCCAACCACGTCGAACCCGAGGTGGTCGCGGCGCTGCGCAACGCCGTCGTCGCCGCCTATCCGCGCCTGTCGCATCGCTATTACGCGCTGAAGGCGAAATGGCTGGGGCTGGACAAGATGCAGGTCTGGGACCGCAACGCGCCGCTGCCGATGGACAGCGACCGGATCGTGAACTGGGACGAGGCGACGAGAACCGTCCTTGATGCCTATGCCGGTTTTGATCCCAAGATGGCCGAGATCGCCAAGCCCTTCTTCACCGATGGCTGGATCGACGCCCCCGTGAAACCCGGCAAGGCGCCGGGGGCCTTCGCCCATCCCACGGTCACGCCCGTGCATCCTTACGTGATGCTGAATTACATGGGCAAACCGCGCGACGTGATGACCCTGGCCCACGAATTGGGCCACGGCGTGCATCAGGTGCTGGCCGCCGAACAGGGCGAGCTTTTGTCATCCACCCCGCTGACGCTGGCCGAAACCGCATCGGTCTTCGGCGAGATGCTGACCTTCCGCAAGATGCTGGAAGGGGCCAAGTCACCGCAGGAACGCAAGGTGCTGCTGGCCAACAAGGTCGAGGACATGATCAACACCGTCGTCCGCCAGATCGCGTTCTACGACTTCGAATGCAAATTGCACGCCGCCCGCGCCGAAGGCGAACTGACCCCCGATGACATCAACGCGCTCTGGATGTCGGTGCAGGCCGAAAGCCTTGGGCCGGTGTTCGACTTCGCCGAAGGATACGAGACCTTCTGGTCCTACATCCCGCACTTCGTGCATTCACCCTTCTACGTCTACGCCTATGCCTTCGGCGACGGCCTCGTAAACGCGCTCTATGCGGTTTACGAAGAAGGCGATCCGGATTTCAAAGCCAAATACTTCGACATGCTGCGCGCAGGCGGGTCAAAGCACCACAAGGACCTGCTGGCCCCCTTCGGTCTGGACGCATCCGACCCTGCGTTCTGGGACAAGGGGCTGTCGATGATCGAAGGCTTCATCGACGAATTGGAAGCGATGGAAGGCTAGGCCAGAGGTCCCGGGTCAAGCCCGGGACGGGTCGCAACAGAACCACGCGCGCCCCGGACATGATCCGGGGCCTCGACTTCAGTCCAGCTCGGTCCAGGGCCAGGGCTTCACTTCGCTGGCCCCGGTCTGATAGCGCGCGGCCTTGGCCATCCAGACGCCCATGGTCGTCCCGATCTCGGCCAGTTGGTCATTCGGCTGGCGCTTGTTGAACAGCATGATCAGGAATTGCGCCACGGTCAGGACACCCAGAATGGTGCTGGCAAAGCTGAGCAAGACCGCGATGATCACCACGTTCAGCAGGCGCACCCAGATATTTTCGAGATCGGTCTCGACGTCGATCTCACCGCTGTCCTGATCCTTCGCCATTGGCCCCTCCTGTCACGCCGGACGTCCGGCGGCAAAAACCATATCCATCATGTGCTGCGTGCCACGCGAAAATTCAAGCGGGCATGGGTAATCGGCCCCGGTTTGCACCGACCGGCCGAAGTTTTCCACCTGGCAAACGTAGTGGTTCACGGCGGGCCAGCGTTCGGTCACGACCGTGTTGTCGCCCGCTTCAAGCCTCAGCTTGGCGACATCGGCCACATTCGCATTGAACGGGCAGGTCAGCGTCAGCACCCCTTTCTCGCCGTGAAAGACCACCGCCTGGCGCGGCGCAAGGCGGGTCGAGACCATGCTTTGAAAGCTGAAGCCGGGGAAATCCGCTGCGAACTGGGCATAGGTATCGACCCCGCCTGTAAGATCGATCCGCGCATGGGTGATCTTGTCGGGCTCTGCCCCGCTGACAAAGCGGGCGGCCCCCATGGTATAGACGCCGATATCGCGCAAACCGCCGCCGCCCTTGTCGGCCTGATTGCGGATATTGCCCGCATCATCGTTGAAATAGCTGAACACCGCCTCGACATGCCGCAGCGGGCCGATGGCCCCGCCCTGCACCAGTTCGCGCGCGCGGATGAATTGCGGATGATGCACGATCATGAAGGCCTCGGCCGCCAGCCGGCCCGTCTGGTCCCGTGCGGCGATCAACCGGTCGAATTCCGAGGCCGCAAGAGTCATCGGCTTTTCGCACAAGACATGCTTGCCCGCATCCAGCGCCTTCAATGACCATTCGACGTGCAAATGGTTCGGCAGGGGAATGTAGACCGCATCGATCGCGGGATCGGCCAGCAGGGCGTCGTAGCCGTCATGGACCCGCAATGCCGGGGCGAAGGCCTGAAAACCCTGCGCCTTGACGGGGTCGGACGTGGCGACAGCCGCCAGTTCGGCGCCATGGGCTGCGTGAATTGCGGGCCCCATATGTGTGCGGGCAAACTTCGAGGCCCCAAGAATGCCCCAGCGCAGTGATGTCATCGGATATGTCCCCTTTGCCAACGATGTTAGCGCCAACAGCGGCCCGAGGGAAAGTCCGACCTGCACCGATCCACAAAAAAGCCCCGCCGAGGACGTCGGCGGGGCAAACTCGTAACGGCCCTGAGGAACCTTAGGCGTCGGCCAGCATGCCCTTTTCACGGGCAAGGCTTTGCATCTTGGCTTGCAGCTTTTCGAAGGCGCGCACTTCGATCTGGCGGATGCGTTCGCGGCTGACATCGTATTGCGCGCTGAGATCTTCGAGCGTGACGGTTTCGTCAGACAGGCGGCGCTGCATCAGAATGTCCTTTTCGCGGTCGTTCAGCACCGACATGGCTTCGGCCAGAAGGGCACGGCGGGCGTCCAGCTCGTCGTGTTCTTCGAAGTCGGCGGCGGTATTCGCGCTTTCATCTTCCAGCCAGTCCTGCCACTGCGCGGCCCCTTCGCCATCCTGCGAAATCGTCGCATTCAGCGAGGCATCGCCGCCCGACAAGCGCCGGTTCATCGAGATCACCTCATCCTCGGTCACACCAAGGTCGTGGGCGATACGTTCGACGTTCTCGGGGCGCAGATCGCCCTCTTCCAGCGCACCGATCCGGTTCTTGGCCTTGCGCAGGTTGAAGAACAGCTTTTTCTGGGCCGAGGTGGTGCCAAGCTTGACCAGCGACCACGAGCGCAGGATGTATTCCTGGATCGAGGCGCGGATCCACCACATGGCATAGGTCGCCAGACGGAAGCCCTTTTCGGGGTCGAACCGCTTGACCGCCTGCATCAGGCCCACGTTGGCCTCGGAAATCACCTCGGCCTGCGGCAGGCCATAGCCGCGATAGCCCATGGCGATTTTCGCGGCCAGACGCAGATGCGATGTGACCATCTTGTGCGCGGCTTCGGTGTCCTCATGGTCCACCCAGCGCTTGGCCAGCATGTATTCTTCCTCGGGTTCCAGCATAGGGAACTTGCGGATTTCCTGCATGTAGCGGTTCAGGCCACCCTCGGGTGAAGGGGCTGGCAAATTCTTGTAGTTACTCACTGTCGTGCCTCCTCATGTTATAAGGCTTAACATGGATATGGTAGCGCTCACCTATCGTTTCAAGTGACTCGCGCTGATTTCTTGAACTCGACAATAATGGATAGATCAGTCTTCGCGAAACGAATTACCGTGCGCTCACGCACATGTGCCGGTGTGTTTCAGACCTGCGCCCCAAGGGCCTGCAGCAGCGCGCGCAGATCGTCCGGCAAAGGGGCTGCAAATTCAAGGGTTTCGCCCGAAACCGGATGCACGAAACCCAAGGTCGCAGCATGCAGCGCCTGACGAGGGAAAGACGCCACCGCCGCCACGGCCCCTTCCCCCACGGCCTTAGGCGACAGCTTGCGCCGTCCGCCGTAGACCGGATCACCGATCAGCGCATGGCCACAATGGGCCAGATGCACCCTGATCTGATGGGTGCGGCCGGTTTCCAGCCAGCACTCGATCAGGGCGGCGGCGGGCGGGTTGCCCAAGGGCTCGACGATCCGCGTGCGTGTGACCGCATGGCGCCCCGTCGTAAAGGACACCGCCTGCCGCTGGCGGTCGGTCCTGTGACGCCCCAGAAGCGTCTGGATGCGCAGGATGTTCCCCGGCTCGAAGGATGTGCCCTTGATCCCCTTGAGGCGCGGATCGTTCTGGTCGGGCAGGCCATAGCAGACCGCCAGATAGCGGCGGGCGACGGTATGGGCGGCGAATTGATCGGCCAGGTGGTGATGCGCGCGATCCGATTTGGCGACAACCAGAAGCCCGCTGGTGTCCTTGTCGATCCGGTGCACGATCCCGGGGCGTTTCAGGCCACCGACACCGGACAGGCTGTCGCCACAGTGATGGATCAGCGCATTGACCAGCGTTCCGGTCGGCGTGCCGGGTGCGGGATGCACGACCATGCCGGCGGGCTTATTGACGACGATCAGGTCGTCATCCTCGAACACCACGTCCAGAGAGATATCCTCGGGGCCGATATGGCTTTCTTCGGCCATGGCGACAGAGATTTCGATCTCGGCACCCTCGGCCACGCGAAAGCGAGGATCATCCACGACGATTCCATCGACAGACACGGCCCCGTCGGCGATCAGCTTGACCAGCCGCGAGCGGCTGAGGCTGGCATCCTGTGGCACATCGCGGGCCAGCGCCTTGTCCAGACGCGGTGGCGGTGTCGCGCCGATCTCGAAAACAACCGTGATGCCTGCATGTCTCATATTGCCGAAAATACTCCTGCCGGAGAGACCGGCATAGGCCAAATGCACAGTGAATGAGGGAAGGTGGTACCACCTCCTGGTCTCGAACCAGGGACCTCTTGATCCACAATCAAGCGCTCTAACCAACTGAGCTAAGGCGGCACGTGGGGGCGTTTAGCGCTTGGGCAAAACGATTGCAAGTCTTTCAGAACTGAAATGCCCCGGACCCCGCCATATGACCGGCAAGGGCACGCGCGGATGGACAGATCAAGGATGCACCCAAAGCCTTGCCAATCAAGCGCACCCCGCGCTAGGACTGCGCAGTCAAAGCAAGAGGTCGCGCATGGGGATCAACAGCGAACAGGATATCGAGGCCAACCTCCAGATCGGGCCGACCGATCAGGGCATGGTGCGGATCTTCGTCGAGGCGAACGGCGTCGAAATCCCGATGGATTTCGATCCCGAAGAGGCGGACGAGATCGCCGAAGAAATCCGCGCCGCTGCGATGGCCGCGCGCAGCGTCAAAAAGCGCTGAGAAACCCCGGATCTCGCGCCGCTTGCGCCCGGATCGCGGCATGGCGCGCGAATTTCTGCAACATCACCTTGCGCCGCGCCGGTGACAGCTTGTTTTGCTCGCCCATTCTGACGATCTCGGCGTCATAGGCATCCGCGATGATCAGACCGCAGCTTTCGGGCAAGAGATCGGTCGGGAAGTCGGCATCGACCGCCCAGAAGAACCGGTCGCACCATTCCAGATAGCCTTGCCACTTGTGATCCGAGGCAAAATCGACACGGCTGGATTTGCATTCCACGACCCAGACTTCGGCCTTCGGACCCAGCGCCATCACATCGACCCGCAATCCCGGCGTCGGCACCAGTTCTTCGACGGTCACGAAGTCATGCCCCCGCAAAGCGCGGCAAACGCCCCGCGCCAGCAACTGGCCCGGCATCAATGTGACGTTTGACGCGGTCTCGATCATGTCATGAACCTGAACAATACGTGAACAAATGGCAAGATGAAACCTGCGATGTTCGCCAGGACGACAGTCCTACAGCAATATTCTTTGCCGCTAGGGCATCCTGCGCGTTCTCTGCCGCGCGCGGTTGGCGAAAGATAACACAATCTATTCAATAGATTACGTGTGCACCTCAACCGGCCCCAATCGAAAACGATCAAAAATGTGTCCGGAATCCGCCACATATTTCGGTTGCGGGATGAAATGCCTTGGGACCGTCAATTTTTGGTCCGCTTTCACGACCATACCGTAACTGTTAGGTGGAAAGGTGAGTCTGATGTCTGTGTTGTCTACGATTTCATTCTTCGATGTGGCGATGGCCCTCGTCTTTGTCGGTTTTGCTGAACGTCTTCTGATGGGCTATGCGCCGGCCTCGATCGTTGGTCGCAACGGCTGGCTCTTGCGGACAGATCAAGAAGATTAGATCACGCGCGGTCTTGCTCTTGGCGCTTTGCGCGCCTACCTGTTTGGCGACGGGTTCTGCGCTTCTCGTATACCATAGGTACATGTCCAGTGGCCTTAAGCAAATCCGAGGGAGCTGGCTCTGGTCGGACCTTGGTTCGATTACCTGGCGCCCACCTGTAAAAACAGGTCCTCGGGATAAGTTACCTCTACGGTCGCCGTGGTTCCCGTCACTTTCCGCAGTCTAGAAGCGTTTCGGGCTGCGCCCCGCGTCGATGCGCAGAGGCACCGGTTCCCCCTGACCGCCCGAATGGTCATCCTGCGATGGTCCATCCTCGGCCTGGGTCATGACGACGATGGCGAACTGGACGCTGCCGAAGACCGTTCCGTTGAAAAACCAAAGCAGGAAAACCGCCAGCACCCCGACATCCGATCCGAAGATCAAACCGGCCAGACCGGCGACATCGAAGACCAGCAGCAGGGCCACAAAGACCGCCGACAGCATGAACCCGATGGCACAGTGCCACAGATAAAGCGGCATCAATCGCGGTTCAGTGGTGTCGGGGCGCCGGTGTGTCATGGGCAGAAGATTAGTCGCAACTGGCCGGACGGCAAGTGGCGATCACGATGCGAACGCCTCGGGTCGCGCTTCGCGGGCCATGTGGTCCAGCACCGCGTTGACGAACTTCGGTTCCTTGCCGTCGGAAGAGAACGCCTCGGAAATCGCCACGAACTCGCTGATCACGACTTTCGGCGGCGTCTCGCCTAGCACCAGCTCGCCCCCGGCTGCACGGAAGAGCGCGCGCCACGTCGGGTCGATCCGCGCAATCGGCCATTTGGCCACCAGCGCGCGGTCCGTCATCTGGTCGATCCGGGCCTGTTCGTCGACGGCCTTGTCCATGACCGCGCGGAACAGGTCGACATCCCCTTCGGCCATCTCGCCCTCTTCATAGGTGGCGCCGAAACGATGGTCCTCGAACTCGCGCATGACCCCCTCGACCATCTGGCCCGAGGCCTCCATCTGAAACAAGGCCTGCACCGCATAGAGCCGTGCGGCGGATTTCATCCGGCGTTTCTGGTTGTTCGAAAGGGTCATGCCTTGCCCGTGTCGTCGCTGCCGCCAGCCATCAGGATATCGCGGGTGAACCCGACGCCTTTGGTCGCGGTGCCCCATTTGCGGGCCAGCGCGATAAGGTGCAAGGCCGCCGCTGCCGCCCCGCCGCCCTTGTTCATCCGGGCCGGATCGGCGCGCACGGCCGCCTGTTCGTAGGTCTCGACCGTCAGGATGCCATTGCCGATGCAAAGCCCCTGCAGCCCCAGCAACTGGATCGCGCGGCTGCTGTCATTGCAGACCGTGTCGTAATGCGTCGTCTCGCCACGGATCACGCAGCCCAGGGCCACATAGCCGTCGAAGTTGCTCATCCGCGCGGCGATGCCGATCGCCGTGGGGATTTCCAGCGCGCCGGGGACATTGACGATGTCATGGCTGGCACCGGCCTTTTCGATCTCGGCGATGGCACCTGCGACCTGATGGTCGGAAATGTCCTTGTAATAGGGTGAAGCCACGATCAGCATCTTCACCGGCTTGTCGAAGTCCGGCAGCGGCATGATATGGTGCGAGGGTCCGGCCATTATCCGATCTCCGAGATTTTGCGGGTGCCGACGATTTCCAGCCCATAGGCATCGAGGCCGACCACCTTGGGTTTGGGCGAGTTCGTCAGCAGTTCGATCTTGTGCAGCCCCAGCGACGACAGGATCTGCGCCCCCAGCCCGTATTGGCGCAGGGTCTGGGGCGAGGCCTCGCCCTCTGCATGAAGTTTCATGTGCACGTCTCGCAGCAGAACCAGCGCGCCGCGCCCTTCCTTTGCGATCAGCTCCATCGCGTCGCCGAATTCGTTGCGGCGGCCGCGCGGGCCGACCCCGACCACGTCAAGCAGCGGGTCGAGCGCGTGCATCCGCACCAGCACCGGTTCCGGTGTGGTGATATCCCCTTTGACCAGCGCGATATGCTCGGCCCCTTGGGTTTCATCGGTATAGATCCGCATTTCCCACGCGCCGCCGAATTCGGAATTGACGGTGCTGGTCTCACGCACGCGGACCAGATTGTCGTGGCGGCGGCGATAGGCGATCAGGTCACTGATGGTGCCGATCTTCAGGCCGTGGCGTTGCGCAAAGGCGATCAGATCCGGCAGGCGGGCCATTTCGCCGTCTTCCTTCATGATCTCGCAGATCACGCCCGAGGGGTTCAATCCGGCAAGGCGGCTGATATCGACCGCGGCCTCGGTATGCCCCGCACGCACCAGCACGCCGCCATCGCGGGCGCGCAGCGGAAAGACATGGCCGGGGGTGGCGATATCCGCGGCCCCCTTCGCGGCATCGATCGCCGTGGCAACGGTGCGCGCGCGGTCGTGGGCCGAGATGCCGGTGCTGACGCCTTCGCGCGCCTCGATGCTGACGGTAAAGGCGGTCTCGTGCCGGGACGAGTTGTGCGAGGCCATCAGCGGCAGCCCCAGCGCGTCGATCCGCTGGCCGGTCAGCGTCAGACAGATCAGCCCCCGTCCATGGGTGGCCATGAAGTTGATCGCGTCGGGCGTCGCCATCTGGGCGGGGATCACCAGATCGCCTTCGTTCTCGCGGTCTTCGTGATCGACGAGGATGAACATCCGGCCATTGCGGGCGTCCTCGATGATCTCTTCGGTGGAACTGATCGCATCGGACCAGTCACGCTCGACCGGTCCCGGTTTTTCGAAATTCTGGTTCATGTTTGCGTCCGCATGCAGCTTTGCAGGCCAGATAGCCGAGCCTGCCGGATTTGGAAAGCGCGTATGCCTCTTTGTCGCGTCAGGTGCCGCCCGACGGCGCGCCGAAGAACGCATCCGCCCCGAGATACCCCGCCATGCGCCCTGCTTCGGCCCAGTCATGTTCGAAAGCGGTATCGCCGATCATCACCAGCCTGTCGGCAGGTCCGCCTTCCGCAGTCACGATCGTCTTGATCCTGTCACGCATCGCAGCCCAGCTGTCGGCAAAGCCGGGGGCTGCGAAGGCGCGGTCAAGCACATCCATGCGCGCCATGTGATCGACTGTCACCGGTGGATGCACAAGGGCGCTGCGCCGCGCATTCCGCAGTTGCCCCAGCATCGCGATGCGATCCGCAGGCAACGGCTGGCCGTCGCGCAGGACGCGCAGGGCGTTCGAGGAAAACAGGAACCCCAGCAGATCATGCCCGGTGCTTGCACGGATGCCCGCGTAAGTCTTGTAGTGCAGGCCCAGTTCGGCGGCGCGATTGACCCGCAGGCGGATCACCTCGATGGGAAGCTTGGGCAGAAGGTCGGCGCGCGCCCTGGTCCAGACGTGTTTGCGCCAGCTATGGCCCGCCGCGATCACCTGACCCGAGTTATGACCGATCCCTGCCATCATCCGTAGTCCCGCAGCCGCGCGACATAACGCGCCATCGTGTCGATCTCGAGGTTGATCCGGTCGCCCACGGCGACATCGCCCCATGTCGTCGCCACTTTGGTATGCGGGATGAAGTTGATGCCGAAGGTGGCACCGTCAACCTCGTTCACCGTCAGCGATGTGCCGTTCAAGGCGACCGATCCCTTGGGCGCGATGAATTTCGCCAGCGCGTCGGGCGCGCGGAAGGACACCCTGGTGCTGTCGCCCTCGTCTTTCATGGCGATCACCTCGGCCACGCCATCCACATGGCCCGAGACGATGTGCCCGCCCAATTCGTCCCCGACCTTCAGCGCGCGTTCCAGATTGATGCGCGAGCCGACCTGCCAGTCGCCGATGTTCGTCAGGCCGACACTTTCGGCTGAAATCTCGACGTCGAACCAGTTCTGCGGCGCGGTGCCCAGTGCGACGACCGTCAGGCACACACCATCGCAGGCGATCGAGGCACCGATATCGATCCCCCCCACATCGTAGCCGGTTCCGATCCTTGCGCGCAGATCACCGCGCTTTTCAAGCTCCAGAACCTTGCCGATGTCAGTCACAATACCGGTAAACATGATCTTCACCCCGTTGCGTTACGGCCCAGACCTAGACCTTCCATTGCGGCGCGACAAGCCGCGGTCCTTGCCAGTGCGCCATATTCCCGTCAGGAAGGCAGCGTAACGAGTAGTGAACCAAGTACAGGCAGCCATGGCTGACAAGCGCATCTTTCTTTTCCTGCAGGGCCCGCATGGGCCATTCTTCCGGCAATTGGCCAAGATGTTGCGCAAAACCGGTGCGACTGTCTGGCGCGTCGGTTTCAACGCCGGTGACCGTGCCTTCTGGTGGCCGTCAGAGGGCTACCTGCCTTATCGGGGCGCGCCTGATGACTGGCCGGGCAGGCTTGCGGACCTTCTGCGCACGAAAGCCGTGACCGATATCGTCCTTTACGGCGACACCCGCCCCGTCCACGCCGAGGCGGTGCGACAGGCGCGTGCCGCCGGTATCCGCGTCCACGTCTTCGAAGAGGGTTACATGCGGCCCTATTGGGTCACCTATGAACGGGACGGCAGCAACGGGCACTCGGCCCTGATGGACCTTAGCGTGGCAGACATGCGGGACCGTCTTGCGCAGTCCGATATCGACATGCCGACGCCGCCCGCGCAATGGGGCGACATGCGGCAACACATCTTCTACGGCGCGGCCTATCACTGGTTCGTCATGTTCTGGAACTGGCGCTATCCGTCGTTCCGCACCCATCGCGCCCTGCCCGTCAGAACCGAGGCCGCACTTTATACAAAGCGGCTGGTGTTGATGCCGTTCCTTGCCCTCGAACGGCAGTGGCGCACAAGTCGCATCAAGGCTGGCGGCTATCCCTATCATATCGCCCTGTTGCAGCTTGAACATGACGCAAGCTTTCAGGCGCACTCGCCTTTTTCGCAGATGGAAGAGTTCATCAGCCTGATCGTGAAAGGCTTCGCCTCGGGCGCGCCCGCGCATCATCATCTGGTCTTCAAGGCGCACCCTCTGGAAAACGGCAAGGCGCCGCTGCGCCGTTTGATCCGGCAGGCGGCGGCGGCGCATGGGATCGGGGGCCGTGTCCATTATCTGCGCGGCGGCAAGCTGGCGCAGATCCTCGATCAGGCGCGGTCGGCGGTGACGGTGAATTCGACGGCAGGCCAGCAGGTTCTGTGGCGGGGGATGCCGCTCAAGACTTTCGGCACGGCGGTCTACAACAAGCCCGAGTTCATTTCCGACCAGCCTCTGGCCGCCTTCTACGCCGATCCCCGTCGCCCCGACGCCAAGGCCTATCGCGACTACCGCCGCTTCCTGCTGGAGACCAGTCAGGTGCCCGGTGGCTTCTATTCCCGCGCAGGGCGCCGACAATTGCTGCGGATGGTCACCGATATGATGCTTCATCCGCTTGCGCCCTATGACGGGCTGGCCGGCAAGGCCGAGACAAGGTCGCACGACATCCGCGTTGTCGGTGGGCGGGGCTGACGGTAGCTTGGCGGCATGACCGACGGGCAAAGCCAGAATCTCTATGTCTATAACGGCGGCTTCCTGACCCAGGGGCGGGTGCGGCGCATCCTGGGTCTGGCGGGCTACGACATCAGGCTTGGCGCGCCGGGCGCGGGTGATCTGGTCGGCGTCTGGGGGCACAGCCCCACCGCCCCGCGCGGCGAGGCCGTGGCTGACAGGCGCGGCGCCGGCGTCATCCGTGTTGAGGACAGTTTTCTGCGCTCGGTCGGGCTGGGACGGGACGGTGACCCGCCGATCGGGCTGAACATCGACCGCAACGGCGTGCATTTCGATCCCGCGACACGCTCGGACCTTGAAACCATCCTGACAGAGGACCCGCTGGACGATACCGCCCTGCTGGACCGCGCCCGCGCCGGGATCGAGATGATGCGCAAGCACCAGATCTCGAAATACAACACGCACGATCCCGCGCTGCCCCCACCCGAACCGGGCTATGTCCTTGTGATCGACCAGACGCGCAAGGATGCCGCGATCCGCGCCAGCGGTTGCGACAGCAATTCGTTCCGCGAGATGCTGTTCTTTGCCCTGACCGAACATCCCGGCGCGCGCGTGATCATCAAGACCCACCCCGAAACGGCCGCCGGTCATCGCGAGGGGTATTTCACCAAGGCCGATGAAAACGAAAGGATCACGATCTGCGATGCGCCCGTCTCGCCTTGGGTCCTGTTCGAAGGCGCCGTTGCCGTCTATACCGTCAGTTCGCAACTGGGGTTCGAGGCGATACTCGCAGGGCACAAACCGGTCGTTCTGGGGCAACCCTTCTATATCGGCTGGGGGCTGACCGAAGACCGCAAACCGCTGCAAAGGCGGCAGAGGACCCTGACGCGGGCGCAGCTTTTCGCAGGGGCGATGCTGCTTTATCCAAGGTGGTTCGACCCATACCACGACCGGCTTTGCACCTTCGAAGAGGCGCTGGCGACCCTGACCGTCCTGACCCGTGCATGGCGCGAGGACCGTCACGGCTGGCAGGCCGAAGAGATGCGGCTGTGGAAACGCAACCCCCTGCAACAGGTCTTCGGCAGCGTCAAACCGGTGCGCTTTGGCACCGCCAAGCCGGGCGGTCTTCGTCCCGTGATGCGCTGGGCCGGCAAGGGCGGCACGGGGGCCGTGCTGGTCGAGGACGGTTTCCTGCGCTCGCGCGGGTTGGGGGCCGATCTGATCGCGCCGCTGAGCCTCGTGCTGGATGACGTGGGGATTTATTACGATGCGACCCGGCCAAGCCGGTTGGAAAACATCCTGAACGACAGCGCGTCTTTGACCGCGGCCGAACGCGCCCGTGCCGCGGCCCTGATCGCGCGGATCACCGAGGCGGGGCTTTCCAAATACAACCTGACCGGCGACGCCCTGCCTGATCTGCCCGAAGGACGCAGGATCCTTGTGCCGGGGCAGGTCGCCGATGACGCCTCGATCAGGCTTGGCGCGTCAGAGGTGACAACCAATACCGCCCTGCTGCAAGCGGTGCGCAAGGCCAATCCGGCAGCGCGGATCATCTACAAGCCGCATCCGGACGTGGCGGCGGGTCTGCGCCCGGGCAAGGTCGCCGATGCCGAGACCCTTGCCGATGTCGTCTTGCGGGATGCGGACCCCATCGCCGCCATCGAGGCGGTGGACGAGGTCTGGACCATGACCTCGCTGCTGGGGTTCGAGGCGCTTTTGCGGGGCAAACCCGTCACCTGTCTGGGGATGCCCTTCTATGCAGGCTGGGGGCTGACCGACGACCGCGCCATGCCGATCCCACGCCGCGCCGCAAGGCTGGACCTGCCAGCACTTGTGCATGGGGCGCTGATCGCCTATCCGCGCTACTTCGATCCCGTGACCCGCCTGCCCTGCCCGCCCGAGGTGATCGTCGACCGCATCGCGAACGATGACATCCCGCCGCCCCCGCGCGGGAACCGGATGCTGGCGAAACTGCAGGGGCTGCTGGCAGGCTATGCCTACCTATGGCGCAGGTGACCGCCGCCAGACGTGGCAGATATCGCCACCCAGTCGGGTGACATCGGCAAGCTGGAAACGGGGCGCGAGGCCAAGCCTGTCCACCCCCATCGCCGCCAGCATCGGCGTGCCTTCGGCCCCGATCGCCACACCCGCCGAGAAGACCACAAGCTCATCGACCAGCCCTGCGTTCAGCAATGACGCGGCCAGCATCCCGCCACCCTCGCAGAAAACGCGCGTGATCCCGCGCGCGGCAAGGGCCTGCATCGCAGACAGCGGATCGACCTGCCCTGACTGGGTCGCGCAAGGCAGGCTGATGGCCCCTTGTGCGGTCCATGGGGCGACATCCGCCTCTTGTCCATGGCACAGCCAGACCGGCGCATCCCGTGCCGTCCGCGCAAGCTGGGCATCGGCGGACAGCTTCATCGCGCGCGAGACCACGACCCGCACCGGCTGGCGATCGATCCCAAGGCCCCGAACGGTCAGCGACGGATCATCGGCCCGCACTGTCCCTGCCCCCACCATGACCGCATCATGGCGCGCGCGCATCAGATGAACCGCGCGGCGCGCGCCGGGTCCTGTGATCCACTGGCTCTCGCCCGTTGCGGTCGCAATCCGCCCGTCCAGCGTGCCGGCAAGCTTCAGCGTCACGAAGGGCCGCCCTTGCGTGACCCGGAGCAGGAAGCCCGCGTGATCCCGCTGCGCCTGTGCCGCCCCGACACCCGCAGTCACCGCAATCCCCGCCTGCCGCAACATCCGGATGCCGCCGCCATCGACGCGCGGGTCGGGATCGGTCAGGGCGACCACGACACGGGCGACACCCGCCTTGATCAAGGCCTCGGCACAGGGCGGTGTCTGCCCGTGATGGGCGCAAGGTTCCAGCGTCACATAGGCCGTTGCACCGCCTGCCGCGGCACCGGCCTGCGCCAGCGCCTGCGGTTCGGCATGGGGGCGGCCACCCTCTGCAGTCCAGCCGCGCCCGACAACGATGCCATCCCTGACGATGACGCAACCGACAGCCGGGTTCGGCCAAACACGGCCCATGCCGCGCCGCCCCAGCGACAGGGCAAGCGCCATAAAGCGTTCATCGGATTGAAGGCTCACTCGTCCCCGTCGCCGCCCGCATTTGGGCGCAGCTCGCTGACGAATTTGTCAAAGTCATCGGCGGCCTGAAAGTTCTTGTAGACGCTGGCAAAACGCACATAAGCGACCGTGTCGATCCGCGCGAGGCTTTCCATCACGATCTCACCGATGGTGCCGGATGGCACATCCGTATCGCCGAGGCTTTCCAGACGGCGCACGATGCCGCTGATCATCTGGTCCACGCGCTCGGGCTCGGCCGGGCGCTTTTGCAGGGCGATCCGGATCGAGCGTTCGAGTTTCTGGCGGTCGAACTCTTCACGGCGGCCGTTGGATTTGATCACGACGAGGTCTCGCAACTGGACCCGTTCATATGTGGTAAAGCGCCCACCGCAGGCCGGGCAAAAGCGCCGTCTGCGGATCGCGACATGATCTTCGGCAGGGCGGCTGTCTTTCACCTGAGTGTCGACATTTCCACAAAACGGGCAACGCATGGCGGCTCCTCATACTGTTGGTTGCGGACGCGCCCACCTCGGCCACCCGACTTGTCCAGAGGCACTATATGTAGGGGAACTCTGTTTGGGTAGTGTGCAAATAGGACCCGCTTTCCGGCGGTCCCAAACGTTGCAGAAGAGACTCGGTTTTCAGGCCAGATGCGCGGCGACGCGGCGGGTGTGGGGCCGGTCGCGGTGCTCGAACAGATAGATGCCCTGCCATGTGCCAAGCGCCATTTTCCCACCGCTGACCGGGATACTCAGATGCGTCGGCAAAAGCGAGGCCTTGATATGGGCGGGCATATCGTCCGGTCCCTCGTAGGTATGGGTCAGATAGGCCATGCGCGGATCGGTCGCGGGCGGGACCAGACGCGCGAAGAAAGTCTGAAGATCGGTCTGCACTTCGGGGTCGGCGTTTTCCTGTATCAGCAGGCTGGCCGAGGTGTGCTGGACGAACAAGGTCAGCAGGCCCGCGCCCTTGACCCAGTCACGCAGCTGATCCGTGAAGTCATAGAGTCCGGCACCGCGGGTCTGGATCGTGAAGCTGGCCTGCATCAGACCGTCAGCCAAAAATCCGCTCGCCCTGTTCGTCGATGACCTGCCGGGCCTTGCCGACCGAGGCGGTCATGGCCGCCTCTTCGCTATTGAGAACATCCGCGCGGATCATCGTATGGGACTTGCCGCCCTTTTCGATCAGCGCCGAGATGCGCCAGCCGCCTGCGTCTTTCTGGGGCTGGGGCGTGATGGCGAAACCCTTGTAGTCCTCGGGTGGCGGCGCATCGCTTTGCGCGCCGCCAAAGAGTTTCGAGAACCACGCCATCCCTTGCCCCCCCTATTGATCCAGGAACGAGCGCAGCTTGCGGCTTCGGCTGGGGTGCTTGAGCTTGCGCAG
>NZ_DAIPIW010000028.1:0-33576 GCF_036770585.1 Yoonia sp.
CACCCATCTTGGACATCTTGCGATAGCGTTCCTCCATCTCGCCCACGACCCATTTGAGGGCGACAACCGCCTTCTTGGGATCGGTCACAACCGGCGACAGAAGATGCGGGATGCCGTCATAGACGCTGAGTTCCAGCATCTTGGGGTCGATCATGATCATCCGGCATTCTTCGGGCGACAGCTTGTAGAGCAGCGACAGGATCATCGTGTTGATCGCCACCGACTTGCCCGACCCCGTGGTCCCCGCGATCAGCAGGTGGGGCATCTTGGCGAGGTTGGCGATGATCGGCTCGCCGCCGATATCCTTGCCCAGAGCCAGCGGCAGCTTGTGGTTGCCGTCCCCGAAATCGCGGTGCGACAGGATCTCGCGCAGGACGACCTTTTCGCGGTTTTCATTGGGCAGCTCGATCCCGATGACCGAGCGGCCCGGCACCGTGGACACGCGCGCCGAGAGCGCCGACATCGACCGCGCGATATCGTCCGACAGCCCGATCACGCGCGACGCCTTCAGGCCCGGGGCCGGTTCCAGTTCATACATCGTGACCACGGGACCGGGACGGACGCTGACGATATCGCCCTTCACACCGTAATCATCCAGCACGCTTTCCAGCATCCGCGCATTGGCTTCCAGCGCCTCGTCGCTAAGGTGGTGGCGCGTGATCTCGACGGGGTTCATCAGAAGGCTGAGCGCGGGCTTTTCGTAGCCGCCATAGCGATCATCGAACTTCAGGGCAGGCTGCGCCTCGGCCCTTGCCTGCCGCGAGGGTTGCGGGGCACGTTTCAGCGGATGCTGCACGACCGAGCGGGACTGGAGGTCGGGCTGCGCGTAGGCGTCGGCGAAACCGGTTTCGACCGGCGCAGGCTTGACCTCGGGGATCGGCATATGCGGGGCGGCGTAGTCAAAGCCGTCATCCTCATCATCCAGCAGATCGACCTGCGGGGCGGCGGCCTGTGCGGGTGCCGCGAAGATCAGCGGCTTCGGCCCCTTGCCGGCGGTCAGCGCAGGTTCGATGCGGACACCGGTGGGCGAGGGTCTGGGCTGGCGGTTCTTGATCGCATCGGCGATGCGGGCGCTGACGCGGTCGCTGTTGTTGCCCATGGCGGTATCGTCGAAGCGTGGCTCGGGTGTCACCAGTTCCGGCTCGGGCATCGGGTCGTTGCGTTTCAGAAGGCTTGCAAGGAACCCGCCTGCGGGCGCATCGCCTTGCGAGGGCGCACGCAGGGGCGCGGCCAGCGGCGGACGGCCGGGCATCTTGGGCGCCGGTTTCGGTGCGGTCAGCGGTGGCTCTTTCGGCATCACCGGATTGGCGCGCACGACCGAGGCGGTCCGGCCACGGTCCTGCATCAGCGGCGGCACGCGGAAGGCGGCAAGGTCGTCCTCTGTTTCGTCCGCGTCGGTCACGGCGGCGCGGGTTTGGGCATATTGCGCGCGGCGGGCCTGCACGGCGCTGCCGACACCTTTGGCGGCTTGCGCAGAAAGAACGGCACCCCGACCAAGCCCGCGCATCAGCATGTCATAAAGCATGACCGTCCCCAGAAAGACGAACCGGCCCGCGGTGCGAAGCTCTTCGCGGCTGAAGCCCATCGCAAAGGCAAGAAGGGCCAGCAGGGCGATCCCCGTCAGCAGCGACAAGACCTTGACGCCGAAGGCGGCGCCGATCGGCAGGATCGTCAGCACGACGCCCAGCACCGTGTCGCCAAAAAGACCACCCAGACCGAAACTGGCCGCCCAGCCGTCGAAGGGGGTCAGCGTCGCCAGATGCAAGGGCGCCACGACAATCGCCAAAGCAATGGCCAAAAGCCGCCCCAGCGCGCGTTCCTGCCCCATATGCATCACAAAGCGCAGACCCCATGTCAGCAGGACCAGCGGCAGGACCCATGCGCCGACACCCACGATCATGATGATCGGTGCGGCCAGCGAGGCCCCGAAATACCCCAGCCAGTTCTGCACCGGCGCATCCGTGGCGGAAATCCAGCTTGGATCATCGGGCGAGTAGCTTCCGATCATCGCCGCCACCAGCACCCCCAGAGCGATCAGCCCCAGACCCAAAAGCTCGCGCGTGCGCTTTTCGAGTGCTGCCTGCGTGGTGCTGTCCAGAAGGGGGTCGCGTCTGCGGGATTGGTAAGATGCCATTTTCTCGTTCCTCAACCATACAGACAGTCGCGGATCAGGGTCAGTCCGCGCTGCACGTCTTGTGTCGGGGCCACCATGGCGACCCGGATGTAACCTGTTCCGGGGTTTTCCCCGTCCTGCACCTTGCTTAGATAAGCGCCCGGCAAGGTGCGCACGCCGGTTTCCTGCCAAAGATGCACGGCGGCCTCTTCGCCATCCGAGACCGGCAGCCACAGAAAGAACCCCGCCTGCGGGCTTTGGTAGCCGTCGATATGGCCCAGAATGTCGTCGGCGATGTCATACTTGCGGTGATAGAGCGCGCGGTTCTCGACCACATGCGCCTCGTCGTTCCAGACCGCCGCCGCGACCGCCTGCAAAGGTTCGGGCAAGGGCGCCCCCGCGAAGGCGCGCAAAAGGCGCATCCGCCGCAGCGATTCCGGCCCGCCCGCGCAGAACCCCGACCGCAACCCCGGCAGGTTCGAGCGTTTCGAGAGGGAATGAAAGATCACGACCCGTTCGGGGTGGGCACCCATCTTGGTGGCCACCTCCAGCGCGCCTGTGGGTGGCGTGTCGCGGTAGATCTCGGAATAGCACTCGTCCGCGAGGATCTGGAAATCGTGCTTTTCGGCCAGCGTGATCAGGTCGCGCCAATAGGCCTCGTCCGCGACGGCCCCCTGCGGGTTGGCGGGCGAACAGGCATAGGCGATGGCCGTGCGGTTCAGGATCTCGGCGGGCACGGCGTGATAGTCCGGCAGATGGTTTGTCGCGGCGGTGGCGGGGACGTAGTAAGGCGCTGCCCCAACCGAAAGGGCGGCAACCGCATAGACCTGATAGAAGGGGTTCGGCGTCAGGATGACAGGCTTGCCGTTCTTGGCTTCAGGACAAAGCGCCATGGCCGCGTTGTAAAGCCCCTCGCGCGTGCCGTTCAGCGTCAGGATCTGCTCGTGCGGGACCGTCAGGCCATAGCGGCGATGAAGGAAGCCCGCGATGGCGTCCAGATGCGCCACGGTGCCGTCATTGTCGGGATACTTGTTGAACCCGGCGAGGTTGGCCGCAAGGATATCCCCCACGAAAGCGGGGAAGGCATGGCGCGGTTCGCCGATGGTCATGTTGATCGTTTCGGCCGCCTTGGTGGGCACGTCAAGCAAGGCACGCAAGCGTGGCCACGTCGCTGCCGGAAGGTCCGAAAACCGCTCGGGAAAATTCATAACTGCCTCAATTTACGGGATCATTCCGCCCCGCTTTGCATCAAGCTAACGTGTGAAGGGCGGCTCTGTCCAGCAGATCAGGCACAAGCGGTTGATTTTGTGGCTTTTGCGTCAACCCGCTTGACCGGCTTCGGCCACCCGCACCACGCCTTCCGCCGCCGCCGCCAGCCGCAGCAGCCGTTCCTCGGTCCCGTTCTGGCCGTTGAACATGATCCCGCAGGACGGCACACCCGTCGGCAGCGTGATCGAGCAGACATCCAGCAGGTTCGCCACACGGGTATTGCGCAGCGCCAGCAGGTTCTCGGTCTTGTAGTAGGCATCATCGGTCAGCAGCCGCGCGGCCTGTGGCGGCAGGATCGCGGCGGTCGGCATGATCACGGCGTCGAACTGGCTGGTCCAGTCGAAGTATTCACGGCGGATGCGCCGCAGCATGTTCCAGCCCGCGCAATAGTCCGCCCCCTTCACCGTCTGCCCGCCGCGCACCCGTTCAAGGATCTGCGGGAACATCTTTTCGGGATGCGCCTCGACCAGATCACGCCACCAGCCATAGCTGTCGGCGGCGTAAAGGTCGCCCGCCACGTTGAAAGCATCGAAAAGCTGCGCGAAATAGCGGTGTTCGATCTGCGCGCCAGCGGCCCTGAGGCGGGCAACCGCGCCTTCGAAAGCCGCGCGCGGGGTGTCGCGCACATCGTCGGGCACGATCGTATCCAGCACCATCAGCCGCACACCGTCCAGCGAGACGCCCGCAAGGTCGGCAGGCTTGCCACCTTCCAGCGCCGCCAGCAACAGCGCCGCATCCTCGACCGACCGGCAGAGCGGGCCGACCGTGTCGAAGGTCAGGCAGAGCGGCACGGCACCCTCCAGCGACAGCCGCCCATGGGTTGTTTTCAGGCCCACAAGGTCGTTCCACGCCGAAGGGATCCGCACCGACCCGCCCGTGTCCGACCCGATCCCCGCCGCCGCCAGCCCGAAGGCGACGGATGCCGCCGCCCCGCTGGAGGACCCCCCGGGCACCGCGTCGGCATCGTTCACGCAAGGCGGCGTGGCCGTCATGGGGTTGAGGCCCAGACCCGAGAACGCGATTTCGGACATATGGGTCTTGCCCAGACAGACCAGACCCGCCGCCGTCGCGGTTTTCAGGACTTCGGCGTCTGCATCCGGCACGCGGCCTTCCATCAGCTTGGTCCCGGCCTCGGTCCCGATGTGGGCCGTATCGAAGAGATCCTTCCACGAGATCGGCACACCGTCCAAAGGCCCGCGCCGCAGACCCGATCTGGCGCGATCCGCGGCGTCCCTTGCCTCGGCCCGGGCGCGGTCATGGGTCACGCGGGCATAGATGCGGTCGCGGTGTTCATGAGCGTCGATGGCGGCAAGATAGGTCTCGGTCAGGGCTACGGGATCGATCCGGCCCGCCCCGATTGCGCGGCCAAGGTCCGCCGCTGTCATCCACCGCCAGTCTTCCATGCGATCCTCCCGCTGTTTAGCAGATACCTAGCGGCCAAGCGGCGCATGGACAATCCCGTGCAGGGGCGCATATTGCGGGTCATGGATACGGATATCATCATCGTCGGCGGCGGGCTGAACGGCCCCGCCCTTGCCATTGCCGCCGCTCAGGCGGGGTTTACCGTCACGATCATCGACAGGCTGCCCATCGACACGCGGGCTGATCCCGCCTTCGACGGGCGGTCCTATGCGCTGGCCCATGCCTCGATGCGGCTGCTGCGTGGGATCGGTGTCTGGGATGCGGTCAAGGACAAGGCCCAGCCGATGCTGGAGATCAAGGTCACCGACGGGCGCGCGGGCGAAGGGCCGAGCCCTTGGATGCTGCACTTCGATCACGCCGAGATCGAGGAAGGCCCGATGGGTTACATGGTCGAGGACCGGCACCTGCGCCGCGCCTTCCTTGACGCGATGGCGGCAGACGACCGGATCACGCAGCTTTCCCGGGAAACGGTGGTCGCGCAAGCGGCAGAGGCGGGCGGGGTCACGGTAACGCTGGCATCCGGCAGGGCGGTCCGCGGGCGTTTGCTGGTCGGCTCGGACGGACGGGCCAGCGGCACGGCGGAACGCGCGGGGATCAAGCGCACCGGCTGGGGCTATGGCCAGATGGGCGTGGTCTGCGCCGTGGCACACGAGAAACCCCACAACGGCATCGCGCATCAGTTCTTCATGCCCGCGGGCCCCTTGGCGATCCTGCCGCTGACCGGGAACCGCAGCGCGATCGTCTGGTCCGAAGGCGACAGCCGCGCGGCAGAGCTGATGGCGATGGACGACGACGCCTTTCTCGCAGCACTTCGCCCCGCTTTCGGCAGTTTTCTGGGGCAGATCAGTCTGGTGGGCGCGCGCTTCGCCTATCCGCTGAACCTGACGCTGGCGAACAGCTTTGTCGCCGACCGTGTGGCGCTGGTCGGTGACGCGGCCCATGGCGTGCACCCGATTGCGGGACAGGGTCTGAACGCCGGTCTGCGCGATGTGGCCGCATTGGCCGATGTGCTGGAAAGCGCCCGCGCCCGCGGCGAGGATATCGGCGCACCCCAGGTGCTGGCCCGCTATCAGCAATGGCGGCGCTTCGATACCACGACGCTTGCGATTGCCACGGATACCTTCAACCGGCTGTTTTCCAACGACAACCCGCTGCTGCGGGCGGCCAGAGACATCGGGATGGGGATGGTCAATGCCGCCCCCGCACTGCGGCGCGCGTTCATCCGTCAGGCGGCGGGCTTGTCCGGTGACCTGCCGCGCCTGATGCGGGGGTGAAGCCAGCACGAAAGCCCCGGCGGCCCATTGGGGCAGCCCGGCGATGCGGCGTGATAGCGATGAAAGATCAAGGGTGGCGGGCCCGCCGGAAACGGTCTCTTGCTTCGGAAGGCTGGTAAACCCCCCGAAGTCTTCGCGCGGGTCCAGCACTTTTTCAAGGTGCGTCATGGACCGAAAGCGAAACCTGATCTTGACCGAGGGGTTGATGGCCCCCCGTGGCTGGATATCCGGATACGGGTTTTAAGGACGAAACCTTGCGGGCAGCTTAGGCCACCGCGCGGTCGGCCTAGTCGTCGAGTTTGCGCGCCTCGTCCATCAGCATCACGGGGATGCCGTCACGGATCGGAAAGGCGACATGGGCCGACTTGCTGACCAGTTCCTGCCGTTCGGCGTCATAGTCCAGCGTGCCATGGGTCAGCGGGCAGACCAGCGCCTCGAGCATCTTGGGATCGAATTTCGTCTCGGTCATTGCATGATCTCTTCGCCGTTGCCGCCGCGCAGGGCGTATTCGATCAAGGTCATCAGGGTTTCGCGCCGCGTCGTCAACGAGGGTGCTTCGAGCAGGGCCTGCTTGTCCTCGGGTTCGAAGGGACAAAGCGTCGAGAGCGAGTTGATCAGCAATTCATCCTCGACCTCGTCCAGGCTGTCCCAATCGGTCGACAGCCCCTTTTCGGCAAGGAACCGGCCCAGCACCTTCATGAAGGCGGGACGGTCGAATGTCGGATCATGTTCGGCCGGGCCAAGATCGGCGTCAAACCCCGACCAGTTCACCTTGCAGCGCCGGTAGGGGGTAAAGCCTTCGACCTCTTCGACGATGCGGAACCGCGAGGCACCGGACAGGGTGATCATGTAGCGCCCATCCTCGGTTTCCGAAAAGGCGGTCACCTTGCCGGCGCAGCCGATGGTGTGCAGGCGCGATCCGCCGGGGGTCTCATAGGGCTGGACCATGCCGATCAGCCGGTTCGAGGTTTTCAGAACATCGTCCAGCATCGCCAGATACCGTGGCTCGAACAGATGCAAAGGCAAAGGCGACCGCGGCAGCAATAGCGCGCCGGGCAGGGGAAAGACGGGAATCACGTCCGGCAGGTCAGTCTTGGATATCATCACCATGAGGTAGGCCGCGCGCCGCGTCAGGCAAATATCATCGACGACAGTTTCCGCCGCCCGTTCAAGACAATTGGATCCTTGGCCTCCAGCGCGTCGAAAATCTTGAAAAGCTGGGTCTTGGCGGCCGCGTCGTTCCAGTCGCGGTCACGGCGGAAAAGCTCCAGCAATTCATCGACCGCTTCCTGCACCTTGCCGTTGGCGTGCAACGCCTTGGCCAGATCGAACCGCGCCTGAAGATCATCCGGCGACGCCGCGACCGCTGCCTGCAATTCGGCGAGCGGACCGGCATCGGCCGCCTCGCGGGCCAGCGTGATCTGCGCATGCGCGGCCTCCAGCGCCGGATCGGTGGAAATCTCGGCGGGTGCGCCGTTCAGGATCGCCTCGGCCTGATCGAGATCACCCAGCGCGATATGGGCGCGGACAAGCCCGGCATAGGCGGCGGCGTTCACCGGATCCTCTTGCAGGATCGCGGCGAAGGTCTCGGCGGCATCGGCGGCGGCACCCTCGGCCAGCATCTGATCGGCGGCGGCGACCGCCTCGGCCAGACCGTCATCGCCGTCGCCACCGGCAAGGGCCGCGATCTTGTTGACGAATTCAGCGATCTGCGAGGGCGGCAGCGCCCCCTGAAAGCCGTCGACGGGGCGGCCCTGATAGAAGGCATAGACGGTCGGGATCGACTGCACCTGCAATTGGCCCGCATAGGCCTGATTGTGATCCACATCGATCTTGACCAGCTTGACCTTGCCCTTGGCCTTGGTCACCGCCGCTTCGATGTTCGGCCCGAGCGTCTTGCACGGCCCGCACCACTGCGCCCAGAAATCGACGATCACCGGCACCTCTTGCGAGGCTTCGATCACGTCTTTCATGAAGCTTGCGTCGGTTCCGTCCTTGATCAGATCAGTGGCGGTTCCGGTCTGTGTGTCGCCGAGTTCCAGCATGTCTGTCTCCTTCATGCGTCTGTTGGCCCTTATATGTGCACTTGCACGCCGAAGGCCAAGGGGGAATGCGCTTTACCTGCATCCGGCGGACGCCTAGCGTCGCGCCATGACGGACCTGTCCCCCAGACCCAAGCTTGGCGCGATTGCCGTGGTCGTGCACAAGGGCCGCGTGCTGCTGGTGAAACGCGCGCAGGCGCCCAATGCGGGCACATGGGGCTTTCCCGGCGGGCATGTCGAATGGGGCGAGACCGCGCTTGCTGCCGCCCTGCGCGAACTGGCCGAGGAAACCGGCGTCATCGCCCGCGCGCCACGATATCTGACAAACCTCGATGTGATGGCGCAGGACGCCGATGGCGCGGTCCGGCATCACTACCTGCTGGCAGTCGTGCGCTGCGATTACGTCGCGGGCGAACCGGTTGCCGCAGATGATGCCAGCGATGCGCGCTGGTTCACGCCGGAAGACACGCAAGGGCTGACGCAGGCCCCGCGCTTGCAAGAGGTGATGGCCCTGCTGGACATCTAGGGCGCGACCACCGCCACCATCGGCCCCAGTTGGAACCCGAAATCGCTGCGCCCCAAGGCCGGGGCATAAAGCCGCGAGACCTTGCCATCGAAGAACAGCGCATTGGGCAGCCCCAGTTCGTCGCGGAACAGCCGCCCGAAGCTGTGGAAATTCACCGGATCGTTGGAAATGGCAAAAACCGCGCGGGTGCCGTCGGCGCTGGTGCCGACGCCGTTGCGGATATAGCGCGAGGTGCCATCCTTCAGAAAGCGCGGGTGCAAGGCGCCGTCGATCACCAGCATCGGCCCCGATTGCGTGGCATCGCGGCAGGCGGGCGCCTCGTCCAGATAGCGCAAGGTCTCGATCACCCGGGCCGAGGTGTCGGTGATGCAGAACACCCCGTTGGGCAGCAGGCCAAAGTTGCCGGGACCGGCGTTGGGGATCACGCGCATCGTCTCGACCCCGTTTTCGACGTAGTGGCCCACCGGCGCGCGGTCGGCGTGATACATGCCGGCGTTCATGGCAAAGACCACGGACCGCACACCGGGCTGGTCGGCGATGGCGGTCAGACTGCCGATGATCCCGCCCGCTGGGTCCTTGTGGAACAGGCGCAGGTCGTCGGCGGTCGCGTCAACCTCGCAGATCGTATAGCTGGCCCCGTCAAAGGCGATATCCCGACACTCGGCCGCGACGCCCTGACCCGCCCAGAGCAGCAAGGCTGCGATGACGGCACGCATCAGTCGTCGAGGTCCCGCCGCACGTGGTCGGATTGCAGGAGCGCGCGGGTCGCGTCCATCTGGTCGAAAGTGCCATCAAGCTGAAAGCGCAGTTCGGGGGCGAATTTCATCGTGCCGCCCTTGACGACCTGATGGCGGATTTCCACCGTGTTGCGGCGCAGGGCGGCCAGCGCCTCTTCTTTGTTTTGCCCGCCAAGCGGCAGCACGAAGGCGGTCGCGATGCGCAGGTCCGGCGTCATCCGCACCTCGCCCACGGTGATCGACATCTGCGCCAGTTCGTCGTCGTGGATATCGCCACGCTGCAACACCTCGGACAAGGTCCGGCGGATCATCTCGCCCACGCGCAGCATCCGCTGCGTCGGGGCCTTGCCTGCTCTGTTCGCGCTCTTTGCCATGCGCCTGATGTAGCCCTGTCGGGCGGCAATGCCAAGCAAGGCTTTGCGTCGCGGGCGCTGCCCCGTTAAGACAAGCGCAAAGACCAAAAGGACAGCACCATGACCGAGACACCAGGCATCGTCATCACCGGCGCATCGGGCCGCATGGGCCAGATGCTGATCAGGACCGTTCTGGGGTCGGACAAATGCCATCTGGTGGCAGCGCTCGAGCGTGAGGGAAACGACTGGGTCGGTCAGGACGTCGGCACGATGATCGGCGGCCAGCCCGTCGGCCTGACCGTGACCGATGACGCGGTCGAGGCCTTTGCCAAGGCCCAAGCCGTGATCGACTTTACCGCCCCTGCCGCGACGGTCGGCTTTGCGGGCCTTACAGCACAGGCGCGCGCGGTCCATGTGATCGGCACCACGGGACTGTCGGATGACGACCTGAAAGCCATCACCGCCGCCGCACGCCATGCGGTGATCGTGCGGGCGGGCAACATGTCGCTGGGCGTCAACCTGCTGACCCGCCTGACCGAGAAAGTCGCCGCCGCGCTGGACGCAGACTTCGACATCGAGGTGATCGAGGCGCACCACAACCAGAAGGTCGATGCGCCCTCGGGCACCGCGCTGATGCTGGGCGCGGCTGCGGCCAAGGGGCGCGGCGTCGATTTGAACGCGGTCAGCGACAGCGGGCGCGACGGCATGACCGGTGCGCGCAGGCGCGGCAGCATCGGCTTTTCGGCCATTCGCGGCGGCGATATCGTGGGCGAACATGACGTCCTCTTCGCTGCCGCAGGCGAAAGGATCGTCCTGCGCCATATCGCGACCGATCGCGGTATCTTCGCCCGTGGCGCGCTGAAGGCAGCCCTCTGGGGGCAGGACCGCGCGCCCGGCGAATACGACATGATGGATGTGCTGGGGATATAGCCCGCTCACACAGGGGTGAGTGAACCAGATCGCGGGTTTCGCCGTATCAAGGGCAATTCAACAGACGTGGATTGTCCGATGAAACACCTTGCCCTGACCACCCTGCTTGCCGTGTCGCCTTTGGCCGCGCTGGCCGACGGCTTTGCCCCCGTCAAGGATGCCGAGCAATTCGTCTCGCTGGTCAGCGACAGAGAGCTGCGGATCTACCTTTATGGCCTGACCCTGCGGGTAAAGGAAGAAGGCACGATCGAAGGCTCGGCTGTCGGCACGGACATCACCGGCACATGGTCATGGCAGGACGGCTATTTCTGCCGCGAGATGGCATGGGGCACATATGAGATCCCCTATAACTGCCAATTGGTCGAGGTGCGGGGGAACGACCGTATGCGCTTTACCGTGGATCAGGGCGCGGGCGATTCCGCGACCTTCCGGCTACAGTAATCAGCCCAGCCCCTCTGCGCCGTAGCGCAGGATGACCGGCACGATCAGGTCTTCCTCGTCGATCAGGTGCCGGTCCAGCAGGACTTCCAGCTTTGCCAGTTCCGCTTGAAACCCGCCCGCGGCGGTCTGCAACCTGGTCCGGTCGCCGATCACGCCGATCACCTCGTTGGCGCGCGTGACGAAGTTGGACAGGTGCGCGTCAAGGTCGTGGTGGTCCTTGTCGAGAATGGCGAAACCTTTCTCGATCCGCGCGTCCTTGGTCGCAAGCAGCGGGAAATAGTGCTGGTCCTCGATGGTGTGGTGGCCGTGCAACTGCTGCACGAACATGCCCCCATAGCGCGAGACCATGCCGCCGAACTGGTTGCCCTGCATCTTGGCGTCCAGCAGCGCCTCGGTTCCCTTGCGCATCTCGGCCATCAGGCGGCGGAACATCATGTGACGGTCCAGCCAGAAGGCGATCAGGTTGTTGAAACCGGGATCGGCTTGCCAGCTTTCGCGCGGATAGTCGCGCAGCAGGACCTGTAGCGCATCGGGCAGGCCTTCGCGGTTGGCGAGAGAAAGTTCAGGGGTCATCTTGTCCGTCATCTTGCCTTTGCTGAGTCGCACCCGACGCTCTTCGGCGGAAAGTCGCGCGGATGCAAGCTTGGTTTGGGTCGCTCTTTCGGGGCTGAAACGGGGTATCTTCTGCGGATCATCGGCATTTTCAGGGTTCGGGGAAGCTGCCGCAGGGTCAAGACCTCATAGTCCTTGCCATTTTCAAAATCGCGTCAAAGGATATGTCATCGGCGCGTTACAGGCGCCAATAGCCAGAAAGCATCCGCCAAGGATGCAATATTCAGGGAGCGTCCAATGACATTGAAAACCAGATTGCTTGCAACGACATCCGCGTTGCTGATCGCCACCTCCGGCGCGCTTTATGCCGACGGCCACGCGACACACCCCGTCACCGGCGAGACGCTCGCCTCTGACCAGACCTTCACCTACCGCGATCCCGACGAAAGCCCGTCCATCGACCCCGGCCTTGCCGAAGACAGTGCGGGTGGCGACATCCTGCGCGACCTTTTCGAGGGGCTCTATAATCAGGATGCCGCAGGCGACCTGGTGCCCGGTGTCGCGCTCAGCCATACCGTCAGCGATGACGGGCTGGTCTATACCTTCACCTTGCGCGACAACGCCAAGTGGTCGAACGGCGATCCCGTGACGGCTGCCGATTTCGCATACGCATGGCAGCGCGCGGCCTCGCCTGAACTGGCCTCGCCCTATGCGTGGTTCATCGAACTGATGGTGCTGGAGAACGCAGGCGCCGTCATCGCCGGTGACGCGCCGACATCGGAACTGGGGGTGACCGCCCTCGACGATACCACGCTGGAGGTGCGCCTGACCCAGCCGCTGCCCTATTTCCCGCAGATGCTGACCCATTTCACCACCTTCCCCGTGCATCAGCCCACCATCGAGGCCCATGGTTCCGACTGGACCAAGCCGGGCAACATGGTGTCGAACGGCGCCTATGTCCTGACCGAGCATGTGCCGCAGGAACGGCTCGTGCGGGAACGCAACGCGATGTATTGGGACAACGACAACACGATCATCGAGAAAGTCACATCCCTGGTGATCAACGATGAAAACGTGGCCCTGACCCGCTATCTGGCGGGCGAGCTTGACCGGACGGACGTGCCCGCAGGCCAGTTCCCGCGTCTGGCCGCGGAATATCCCGAACAGGCCGTGTCTGTGCCGCTGGCCTGTTCCTACTACTACATGTTCAACCTGCGTGACGGTGCGCCCGAGGCGATCCAGAACGCCGATGTGCGCCGCGCGCTCAGCCTTGCCATCGACCGCGACATCATCGTGGAAAACGTGCTCGCCGGTGGTCAGGCCCCTGCCTATACCTTCACCCATTGGGCGACCGCCGGTTTCGAGACACCGGCGATCCCCTACGCCGCAATGACGCAGGCCGAGCGCAACGCGATGGCGGTCGAGCTGATGACGGCGGCAGGCTACGGCCCCGACAACCCGCTGAATATCGAACTGGTCTACAATACCTCTGAATCGCACCGGTCGGTCGCGGTGGCGGTCAGCCAGATGTGGAAGCAAACCTTGGGTGTCGAAACCACGCTGGCCAATCAGGAATGGCAGACCTTCCTCGAAGCGCGCAGCAACGGCGACTATCAGGTCGCCCGTGGCGGCTGGTGCGCCGACTATAACGAGGCCTCGACCTTCCTTGACGTGATGCAGTCGGACAGCGGCTATAACGACAGCAAATACGTGAACGCGACGGTCGACGCCCTGCTGGCCGAGGCCAAGACCGCCGACAACCCGCAGGCCAACTACGATCAGGTGGAACTGATCATCTCGGAAGAGATGCCGATCATCCCGGTCTATCACTATGCCTCGGTCAAGATGTTCGCCGAGAACCTCGAAGGCTGGCCGCTCGAGAACTTCCAGCAGAACTGGTACTCGAAAGATCTCTACAAGATCGCCGAGTAATCCGCCTGTGCGATGCACCGCGTCCCCCTGTATCGTCAGGGGGCGCGGTCGTTTTCTTTTCAGACCGACTGACTGGACCCCTCACCGATGCTGGCCTACGTTTTCCGCCGTCTCGCCGTGGCGATCCCGACCCTTTTGATCTTGGTCGTGATGTCGTTCATCCTGATGTATGCCGCCCCCGGCGGGCCGTTCAATTCCGAACGCCCCCTGCCGCCCGAGGTGCTGGCCAATATCGAGGCGAAATACGGGCTGGACCAGCCGTTCTGGAAGCAGATCGTCAATTATGTCGTGGGCGTCGTCACCCAATTCGATTTCGGACCCTCGTTCCAATACAAGGACCGCACGGTCAATGATGTCATCGCCCAAGGGTTTCCCGTGACGCTGACCTATGGCTTCTGGTCCTTCGTGGTGGCCGTGACCGTGGGCATGAGCCTCGGCATCGCCGCCGCGATCAAGCAGAACTCGTGGCTCGACTATCTGGCTGTCGGGATTTCCATCGGCGCGCAGGTGCTGCCCAACTTCGTGATGGCGCCGATCCTTCTGCTGGTCTTCACGCTCTGGCTGGGGTGGCTGCCGGGCGGCGGCTGGAACGGCGGGCAGTGGCCCTACCTGATCATGCCGGTGATCGCGCTGTCCACATCCTACATGGCTTCGATCGCGCGGATCACGCGGTCGTCCATGCTGGAGGTGCTGAACACCAATTTCATCCGCACCGCCCGCGCCAAGGGCCTGCCGATGCGCCGTGTGATCTGGAAACACGCGATGAAGCCGACGCTGCTGCCGGTGCTGTCCTATCTTGGGCCGGCCTTCGTGGGCATGATCACCGGATCGGTCATCATCGACGTCTTCTTTTCCACCGGCGGCATCGGGCAGTTCTTCGTGAATTCGGCCTTCAACCGCGACTATTCCGTGATCATGGGCATCACCATTCTGGTGGGGGCGCTGACGATCCTGTTCAACCTTGTGGTCGACGTGCTTTACGCATGGATCGACCCGAAGATCCGCTACTAGGGGGGCCGCGCGATGTTTCCCGACAAAGCCGCCGTCGAGGGTGTGGGCGATGCGATGCAACTGGCCGAGGTGCGGGGCCGCTCGCTCTGGGCCGATGCGCGCGCGCGTTTCCTGCGCAACAAGGCCGCCGTGGTGTCGCTGGTGCTGCTGCTGCTTGTGGGTGGGTTCGCGCTCTTGGGTGGGCTGATCGCACAATACGAGGGCGACTTCGTCGATTTCAGCCTGATTGGCAGCAATGCCTATCTGGGGGTGCCTTCGATCGAGACCGGGCATTATTTCGGCACCGACAGCAATGGACGCGACCTTTATGCGCGCACCGTGCAGGGGACCGGCATCTCGCTGATGGTGGGGATCGTGGGCGCGCTGGTCGCGGTGATCGTCGGCACGCTTTACGGCGCTGTCGCAGGCTACTTCGGGGGCCGGACCGACGGGATCATGATGCGGATCGTGGATATCCTGATGTCGATCCCCTTCATGTTCGTCCTGATCCTGATGCTGGTGATCTTCGGGCGGTCGATCTTCATGCTGTTTCTCGGGATCGGGCTGATCTCATGGCTCGACATGGCGCGGATCGCGCGCGGGCAGACGCTGACCATCAAGAACAAGGAGTTCGTCGAGGTCGCCATCGCCACCGGCGTGCATCCGCTGCGGATCATCCTGCGGCATATCGTGCCGAACCTTCTGGGCATCGTGATCGTCTATGCCACGCTTCTGGTGCCCAACATGATCATCTTCGAAAGCTTCATCAGCTTTCTGGGCTTGGGCGTGCAAGAGCCCGCCACATCCCTGGGGGCGCTGATCAACGAAGGCTCGCGGACCATGCAGTTCGGCTACTACTGGCAGATCGCCTTTCCGCTGTTTTTCTTCGTCGTGACCATCTTTGCCTTCTTCTTCGTGGGCGACGGCCTGCGCGACGCGCTCGACCCCAAGGACCGCTGACCGATGACCCTGTTGCAGATCGAAAACCTCGCGGTCACCTTCCGGACCAACGACGGGCCGGTGAATGCGGTCAACGGCGTCAGCTTCGGCGTGGACAAGGGCGAGACGCTGGCGATCGTCGGCGAAAGCGGGTCGGGCAAAAGCCAGACCGCCTTTGCCGTGATGGGCCTGCTGGCCAAGAACGGCGCGGCGACAGGATCGGCCAAATTCGACGGGCAGGAATTGCTCGGGATGGGCCAGAGCCAGCTCAACAGGATCCGCAGCAAGGACATGGCGATGATCTTTCAGGACCCGATGACCTCGCTGAACCCCTACCTGCGCGTCAGCGAGCAGATGGCCGAAGTCCTGATGCTGCACAAGGGTCTGGGAAAATCCGCCGCGATCACCGAGGCCGCAAGGATGCTGGACGCCGTGCGCATCCCCGACGCCAGGGCGCGGATCACCATGTTCCCGCATGAATTCTCGGGCGGGATGCGGCAGCGGATCATGATCGCGATGTCGCTTCTGTGCCAGCCGCGCCTGCTGATCGCGGACGAACCGACCACGGCGCTGGATGTGACCGTGCAGGCGCAGATCATGGCCCTTCTGGGGGATATCCGCGCGGAATTCGGCACCGCCGTGATCCTGATCACCCATGACCTCGGCATCGTCGCGGGCTTCTGCGACCGGACGCTGGTGATGTATGGCGGGCAGATCATGGAAGAAGGGCCGACCACCGACATCTTCGCCGACCCCTCGCATCCCTACACCAGCGGGTTGCTGAAAGCGGTGCCGCGTCTGGATCAGGAACAGGGCGAACTCGCCACCATCGCGGGCGAGCCCCCCGATATGTCGCACCTGCCCCCCGGTTGCCCCTTCTCGCCCCGCTGCGCCCAACAGATGGACAACTGCCGCACCGAAAGACCCGCGCTTGAAGCAAAGGCGAACCGCCGCCGCGCCTGTCATCTGCCGGTCAGCGAGGTCGCGTGATGGACCCGCTGCTTTCCGTCCGCGACCTGTCGGTCACCTTCGATGTGCGCCCGCAGGGCGCCTGGCCCTGGACCCCGCCCGCCAAGCTCTATGCCGTCTCCGAGGTGTCTTTCGATCTGGCCCGCGGCCAATGTCTCGGCATCGTCGGGGAATCCGGTTCGGGCAAATCGACCCTCGCCCGCGCCATCGTCGGCACCATCCCGACCTCGGGCGGGACCATCATGTTCGAAGGCGCGGACCTTGCGAATATGGACCCCCGCCAGCGCCGTGTGCACCGCCGCGACGTGCAGATGATCTTTCAGGACCCGCTGGCCGCGCTCAACCCGCGCATGACCGTGGGCGAGATCATCGCCGAACCGCTGATCACCCACGAACCGAACACCCCGCGCAAGGACGTCAAGAAACGCGTCGCAGCGCTGATGGAACGCGTGGGCCTGCTGCCGAACCTGATCAACCGCTACCCGCATGAATTCTCGGGCGGCCAGTGCCAGCGCATCGGCATCGCGCGCGCCCTGATCCTCGGCCCCAGGCTGATCATCTGCGACGAACCCGTCTCGGCGCTGGATGTCTCGGTGCAGGCGCAGGTGATCAACCTTCTGATGGAACTGCAGCGCGACATGGGGCTGTCGATGATCTTCATCGCGCACGACCTCAGCGTGGTGAAACATATCAGCGACCGCGTGCTGGTGCTTTACCTCGGGCGCGTGATGGAAACCGCCGAGGCGCGCAAGCTGACGACAATGCCGGAACACCCCTATTCGCAGGCGCTGATCGCCTCTGTCCCGATCCCCGATCCGGTGCTGGAAAAGGCACGGCCCCGCCTGATCCTCGAGGGCGAACTGCCCTCGCCGCTATCCCCGCCCTCGGGCTGCGTCTTCCGCACCCGCTGCCCCAAGGCGCAAGCCTCTTGCGCCGATTCCGTTCCCGCGCTGACCGATATCGGCGGCAACCATCTGGTCGCCTGCCCCTACCACGAAACCGAACACGTGCTCGCGGTCAACGCGTAGACGCCCTGTCATTATTGGCCCGAAAATATCCTGGGGGAGTCCCCGCAGGGGACGGGGGCAAAGCCCCCAATCATCAGCGCCCCTCAATAATCCCGCTCGAAGAAGACGCCCACACTGGTCCGGCCATCCTGATCGAGGCTGCCCTTGGCGGTGATCTCGGAGGTGATGTCGAGGTTGAGGTTGATCTCTGTATCGCCGACCGTGTTGACGGTCACATCCGTATAGACATTCTCCGACAGGTAGGCCCCCGCCCGCACGGCGGCGTTGCCCTCTTCGTCGGTCGTCACATCGAAATCATCCAGCCCGATGTTCGAGCGCAATCGCGACAGCACGCCATCGCCGCCACGCCCCGCCAGCGTGTTGATCGCCGCGGCCAGTTGCACCGCCTGCAAGGCGCTGATGTTCTGCAAGTCGCGACCGAAGATCAGCTGGGCAAGCACCTCGTCCTGCGGAAGCTGCGGAACGGATTCGAAACGCACCTCGGGCGCGCCCGCCGGGCCTTCGACGATGATGCTGATCACCGTGCCGGTATTGGATGTCGTATTGGCGACCAGCCGCAGAAAGGGCTCGAAACTCCCCTGAAGGCTTGCGATACCCTCGGTCAGGGCAAAGCGCTGTTGCAGGATGTCGATACGCCCGCGCACCAGACTGAACTGCCCGACCGGCATCACATCCGCGGTTGTCCCGCCGATCCGCAGGCTGCCGCCCAGTTCCGCATCCAGCCCCCGTCCGCGAATGAAGATCCGCGAGGGCGCGTTGATCGTCAGGTCCAGCGGGAAAGGCCGCGACGGCGGCGCCGCGGCCGCTGCCGCCGCCTCGGCAAGCACCCCTGCGCGCGCAAGGGTCCGGCGCACATCGGCCGAGGCCCCGACATGGGTCACATCCGGCAGGGCACCCAGACTGCTGACAGAAGACGAGGGCACCTGCACATCGGTCTGCCCAAGGTCCAGCGTGCCCGCGATACGCGCGCCGCCCGCAAGCGGTCCGTTGATCGTGATGCGCCCGTCCACGCTGGTCCGGTAAAGGTCGGGATCGCGGAAGATCACGTTCTCCAGCGTGACCGCAAGGTCGGCCTGATTGCCGGCTGTCAGCCCGATACCCCCGTTGATCGCCAGTCTGCCGCCCGCCTCGACCGCGCTGAAAAGATCGACCTGCGCGCGGCCCGCAGCGATGTTGATCGCCCCGCCGATACCGCTCAGCGCCTGTCCCAGGGTCGGCGCGGCCAGCCGTCCGTCAGTGAAGGTCACCCGTCCGCCAAGCGATGTCAGCGCAGGCGGGCCGTTGATCGCAAGATCGAAATTCGCCTGCCCGCTCAGGCGGCGCGGATCGATCGCGGCATTGGCCAGCGCCAGGGGCGCGCTGCCGTCCACATCGACATTCAGCGTCCCGTCGGCGTTATATGTCCCCACGATCGCCGCCGACAGACCGCCCGGTCCCGTGCCCGTCGCATCGACCCCCCAGTTGCCCGCCTCGTCCAGCGAGGCGCTGCCCGTCGCGCGCACCGGCCCGCTGATCTGATCGGTCAGCACGCCGACATCGCGCAAGCTGGCGTTGAACCGCCCCTGCCCGAAACCCTGCGCCCCGTTCAGCGCGGCGACGATGGACACCTCGCGGGTCGAAACCTCCAGCGTCCTGACGCCCAGCACACCGTCAAGCAGGGCGATATCGGCATTGATCCGGCCCGTCCCCGCCAGCAGCGGGTCAAGTCCCGCGATCCCTGTCCGCAAGTCTTCGCTGCGCAGGCTGACCTGCGTCTCCAGCAGGCTGAGGTCGGGCATCACACGGCCCGCGGCGGTCAGGTCCAGACTGCCCGCGATATTGCGCCCCGCCAGATCGGCAAAGGCGGCAAGGCGCGCGATCTCGGCGTTGATGCTGCCGGTGATCTCGCGCCCCGCGTCGGGGCCTGCGACGACCACATCGGCGGACAGGCGGGTCTCGGCGCCATTCAGCGACATGACCGCGCGGGTCGCATCAGACGGTGCGGGCGCGGCAACCAGGCTGGCCCTGATCGGTCCCGACAGGCTGGGGTCGAGCAAAGCCGCGTCGTTGACCGTCATCCGCAGATCGGCAGTATTGCTGCCCCGCAGGGTCAGATCGGCGCTGCCCGCGATCCGTGCGGCATTGGTGGTGATGGACAGACCGTCGAACCCGAAGGCCTCGGCCCCTGTGCGGCGGAAAGCGCCCGCGATCCGCCCCGGACCGGCAAGGAAGGGATCGAGACGGTCCTGCCCGATGGCAAGGTCGCTGGTCCTTGTGTCGAGGGTCACATCGAAGAGCATCCCTTCGGTCTGCACCTCGCCCTCGGCTTGCAGGGTCACGGCCCCCGAAAGCGGGATGCCCGCGATGGCCGCGAACCGGCCAAGGTTGCGCGCATCCGCCGTAATGGCGGCGCGGATCACGGGGGCGCCTGCGGTGTCCATCGTGCCGGTTGCGGTGACGTCGGTTTCGGGGATGCTCGCAACCACGTCGAAGCCGACCACCCCGTCCGCGTCCTGCGAGACATCGCCCGAGACGCTGGCCGGACCGGTCAGATCGGGCAGCACCATGCCCAGTTCCGCCAGCCGCGCCGCGAATGTCGCATCCGCCCCGTTGCTGGTCAGATCGGCCGAGGCCTCGAGCTGTGCCGCCGCCGTCGCCACGGTCAGGCTTTCCAGCCGGGTGCCGGCCGCATCGCGCACGACCTGCAAGGCGATGTCGCCCTGCCCTTCCAGCAGGCGGTCCGCCTCGGGGATGCCGATGGCCAGATCGCGGGTCAGCCCCGCGATGGTCACATCGAAGGTCCCTTCCAGCGGCGTGGCCAATGCGGTGATATCCACCTCGGCCCCGCCCGCGATCTCGCGCCCTGCAAGGGTCGAGAATCGCGCCAACCCGTCGATGCCCGCCGTGACCTCGGCCTCTGTGGCAAAGCCTGCATCCGCGCCCGCAATCGTCGCATTGGCCGCCAGCCGCAGCCCCGCGCCGTCGATGGTCAGTTGCGAAATCTCGGTGACGTCTCCGCTTTCGCGCGCGGCCACCAGAACGCCGCTGATCTCATCGCCCAGCGCCTCTTGCGCGGCGGCATCGTCGAGGCGCAGACCTCGGGCGGCATAGGCCAGTTGCGCGGTGAAAGCGGGCACAGCACCCGCCTGCGCGGGCCGGATCAGCCCGCCGCCAGTGATCCCGACCTCGGCGATCGAGAGGCCCGGCCGGGCGAACCCGCCCAAGGTGATATCCGCGCGCCAATCGTCCGAGACGGCCACGTCATAGGCCACATCGATATCCAGCCCTTCCACAAAGGTCGGCGGCCCCGCCAGTGGCAAAAGCACCGGCTGGTTGCCCAGCGGCGTGATGCCGCCTTCAAGGTCGATCAGTTCCGGCCAGCCGCCCGCCCCCAGCCGCACCTGCCCGTCCAGCGTGACGCGGCCCGCATCCAGGGCCAGCACCGGCACGTTGACGCTGCCATTGGCACCGGTGATCACCTCGGCCCGCAGGCTGGCGCTGTCGCCGAAGAACACGCGGTAGGCCGGTTCGAACAGGGGCGAGACATCGCCGCTGATATCAAGGCTTGCGCGGCTGCCGCCGTCCTGACTGGCCAGCGTGAAATCACCCCTCAGCCGGTCCTCGCCCGCCGTGGCCAGCGCAAGGGTCGCGGCGAAATCATCCAGCGGGGCATTCCCCGCCACCTCGAGCCGGACCGAGGGCCGCCCGGGCAGGCCCAGCAGCCGCGCGGCGATCCCGTCATCGCCTTCCTCAAGCCGCAAAAGCACGCCCAGCTCGCGGGTTGCATTGGCATAAGAGCCCGCAAAGGCGAAGATGCCGGTCTGACCGCCCAGCCGCGTGGCGGTGATATCGGCCTCCCCTTCGCCACCCGAAAGCGAGGCGCTGCCGGTCAGCGAAAAATCCAGCGGCTCGTCCAGAAAATCGGGACCGAGCGAGACCCTGTCGATCGCCAGCGCGCCCAAGGACACGCTGACGGGCAGTTCCGGCAGGCTGAAAGGCTGCGCCTCGGGGCTGGGGCCAGTGCTTGGCTCGGCGATGGGGGGGCGGGAGACGACGATTTCGGCTGCACGCAGTTGCCGGACGTCGATCGCGCCACGAAACAAGGCACGACGGTTCCACGTCATCACGACGTCCCGCAGGGTCAGCCAGACGCCTTCGGTGTCGGCAATCGTCATCTCGGCGATGGTCGCCTCGGAACTCAGCGCACCGGCGAAGCCGATGATGTTCACCTCGCGCCCCGCGCCCGACAGGCTATCCTGCAACAGCCGTGTCAGATAGCCCTTGTCTTCGTCCTCGGTCTGGGCGTTCGCGAAGGTGGTCAGCGTCAGTGCCACCGCGATGATCAGAAACCGTCTCAAAATGCCTGTCCTATGCCGATGTAGATCTGAACTTCGCCGAAGGCGTTGTCGCCCGAAGCGGGCGTGCCGATATCCAGACGGATCGGCCCGATGCCGGTGTTGTAACGCACGCCAAGGCCGGTGCCCGCATGCCAGTCACCACCTTCTGCGGGGGTCGCGGTCTCGCCCACGTGGCCGATGTCGTAGAACCCCACAAGCGAGATATTCTCGCGGATCAGATAGCGTGCCTCAAGCTCGGCCCCGATGAACGAGGTGCCGCCGGTGGTCACAACATCCATCCCCTGCATGGTCTCGACGCCCAGCGCCTGATAGGGTTGCCCGCGCACCGTGCCGCCCCCGCCCGAGTAGAACAGGAAATCCGCCGGCGCCTCGGTGATACTGGCCCCCAGCACGCTGCCCACCTGCCCGCGTCCGGCAAGGGTCAGGCGCTGTTCGTCGCCCAAGGTCAAATAGCCGCGCAGGTCGCCGAAGAGCCGCGCACCGGCAATCGCGCCATCGGTGCTGATGAAGGGCGTCGCGGAAAGGTCGATGTAATATCCTTCGCGGGCATCGGTGACACTGTCGCGCCGGTCAAGCGTGGCCGCCAGCGGCAGGGTCAAAAGCGTATAGGACCGGGTCTCGATCGCGGTTTCTTCGCGGGCGCGCAGCAGGCCGATGCCTGCGCGGACGGTCAGGTCCTCGCTGATGATCCGCGAGAACCCCGTCTCGAGCGCGATCTTGTCGATCAGGAAGTCGGGCTCGTCCTCACGCGAAATCTCGCCCGTCAGGAAATAGTCGGTATCCGGCCCGAAGACCGCCGGACGGGTGAAACTGCCGCCCAGAGAATAGTCGATCCCGCCCGTCTCGCCTGCGATACCCCCGATCTTGGCATCGGCACGGAACCTCTCGGCCCCGCCAAGCAAATTGCGGTGCAGCCAGAAACTGGACAGGCTGAGCCCCTCGATGGTCGCCAGTTCGATCCCGAACCCGATGCGGCGCGGCCGCGCCTCGGACACAAGGGCGGTGATCGGCAGGGTATCGCCGGGGCCGATCTGGTCGGCCTCACTGAACGACACGCTGTCGAAGGTGCCCGTCCGGCGCAGGCGACGTTCGGCGCGGGCGATCTCGGCGGGTGAAAAGACCGCGCCGACAGGCAGTCCCGCGATCTGGCGGATCCGGTCGTCACTGACCACGCGGTTCCCCGAGACGCCAAGCGGCCCGAAGGTCAGGCGCGGGCCGGTGTTCAGCGCGACCGCGACGTCGAGTTTCTCGTCGGCATGGCGCGCGGTGATCCGCTGGCTTTCGACCGCGACCTTGGCGTAACCCAGATCGCGCCACGCACCGGCCACATCCACCACGGCATCCTCGATGACGCCGGAACGCGCAGGTTGACGCGGGCCGAGGTCGGCCGCGATTTCCGTGCCCGGCGGCAGAGGCGACAGGCGCACATCGCCGAAGGTGAACCGTGGCCCCGCATCGACGCTGATCACGATGGTCTCGATCCGGTCGGGGGCGGCCAGCGGAGACAGCCCCGCCGCCTCGGCCCCGTCCACGGTGATCGAGACCGTCCCGCCGTAATATCCTGCCGCATAAAGCGCCGTCAGCAGGCGACGGTAGTCGGCACGGGCGGCGGCGATATAGTCCTGCGGCGCGGCGTCATCCTCGAGCGCGCGCAACAGCGAGGCCGCGTTCAACGCACCGCGCGCGGTCTCGGCCTCGAGCCGCACATCCTGTGCCCAGACGGGTGCCGCACCCAGACAGAACGCGGACATCAGCCCGCAGACCTTCGCTAGTCGCCGTTGCATAAGGTCCCACCCTGTATCCGCATCGTCATCTGGTCAAGGATAGGGCGCGATGGCGGAAATGGCCACTCACATATGTTTGCCTTCGCGGATTCCGGCTAGGCGATGGCCCTCTGCCGCGCTACGGTTTGCGGCATGAAAGATCTCGCGACACCGGCCCGGAAACCGCTTCGCTCACCCGAGAAGGTGATGCGCCTGCGCCGGATGGGGGCCGCCTTTCCGACGCGGCTGTCGTTCCTGCCCACCCTGCTGCGCCGGTTGGCCGTCGAAGGATCGCAGGTCACGCGACCGGTCTGGCAGATGTCGCCCGACGGTTTCGGCCATGCCACCTATCAGGTCGGTTTGGGCGGCCATGATTACACGCTGGTCGCCGTCTCGACCGACCTGCCCGCAGACCAGCGCACGGACCGTGTGATCGCGACGGCCTGGGATACGACCTACGTGCTTTATGACGGCATCCCCGATGCCGCCGAGATCGCGCGGATCGTCGCGGCGGCCCCACGGCAAGAGGCCGCCCGCTACACCGCCCGCGACCTGGTCCTTAGCCGCGCGAACAAGTCGGTGCGGCTCTTTGATCATGCGGTCTCGGCCCTGAAGGCGGGCCGCCAGCCCGACCCCGCGAAGATCCGCGAGACCGGCTATCTGATGCGCACCACCGCCGTCTACGGCAACGGCAAGTTCGGCATTGCCGACCGCGCCCATATCGCGGACCGTCCGGGGATGTCGGGTCCCTTCATGGCCGAGATGCTGACGGTCTGGCTGATCCGCGGCTTTACCCACGATCTGGCCGAACATATCGCCGGTGCGCCCCTGTCGCGCGCCGCCAAGCGGCATCTGGGGATCGGCAATGCCACCGGGCTGGGCATGGCGCCCTTCCTTGTGAACCACCCGCTGCTTCTGGATGCCTGGATGCAGGTGCGCGAGACCGCCATCGCGCGGGTGCGGGCGATCCCGACGCTCGAGGCCGATCAGATCGGACGGATCTACGATCTGGTGACCCGCGCCGCCGGCCATCTTGCCGGATGGGAGGTGCCGGATACCATCGCCGCCAAACGGATCGCCACGATGCGCGCCGAGTGGCCCGTCTTCGCCGGCACGCTGACACCCGAGATGATGACCGGCCCTGATCCCATCGACCGGATCATCACCCAAAGCGCGCAATTCTCGGTCGATACGCAGGAATTGATCGCGGCACTGCTGCTGGAACGTTTCGGAGACCTGATCGACGGGCTGACCGACTGCATGGCGACGCCCTTCGTCCCTGTGCTGGACCCGACGATGACCTGCGCGGACCTTGCGGCCCTGATCGCGCAGGATTGGGACTGGGCCTGCGCGACCGATTATGACTGCACCGAAGGCTGTGCGCGGTTCTGGTATGTCTCGGAGGCCAAGCTGGAACCGCGCCTTGGCAATCGCCACACCGAAGAGGGGGCCGATCTGGAAAGCCCCCTCGACATCGCGCGGCGGGTCAAGGCGCTGGCGGGCGACCTGCCCGACGATGCGACACCATTGGGCCGCTTTCTGGCCGATCACCCCGCGCACCGCGCCGCTGCACGGCGGGTGCAGACGCTGGCGCGGCATCCTTACGCCGAGATCCGCGACAACCTGATCGGCGCCGACTGCCTGCCCATCGACATCCTGCGCTGCAAGCTGGCCTTCTTCGGCGCGGCCAAGTTCGACCCCAAGTCCGACCGCTGGACCCGCATCACGCTGTGTCAGGGCGCGCCTCTCTTCGATGAGCTTGCCACTGCCGATGACTGGTGGCTGCCGGTGACGACCTTCTGATGCTGTCGCTGAACGAAGTCCAAAGCACGGTGCTGAAGGCGGCACGGGGCGCGGGCCTGCCGCTGGGACAGGCCGAGGATCTGGCGCGGGTGGCAAGCTATCTGATGGGGATTAGGGGCGAGGCCGCCGTGATCACGCGCGCCTTGCAGGAACCCGTGACCGAGGTGCAGGCAAGATGGCAGGACAGCCATGTCACCCTCAGCGGCAGCGCCGCGATGATCGCACCGGTGATCTGCGACGCCTTCCGCATGGGCTATGACAGCGTCACCTTCGCGAAAGCGGACCACAGCGCCTATATCGGCGCGGCAATGGCGGTGCAGGGCGTGCCTTTGTGGTGGGAAGGCTGCACGATCCGGCGCGGCGACAGCGAGGTGCTGCCCGCCAAGCCGGGGCCCGTGACGGTGCCTGCACAGGATTGGGACGTCTGGATGGGACTGGCCGCGAAAACCTATGTGCCGGAAAGCGAGACCTCGCGCAGCACAGGTGCCGGGGCGGGGCTGACCGACAACGACTAGGCGAAGGGATCGTCAGGGTAACCCACCCGCGCCAGATAAAGCCCCATCGGCGGGCTGACAGGACCGCAGGCGGCGCGGTCACGGGCCGCAAGTGCCGCCTTCACGTCTTCGGGCCGCCATGCCCCCGCGCCGACCCGTTCCAATGTCCCCACGAAGCTGCGCACCTGATTGTGCAGGAAGGACCGCGCGCGGACGTGGAAATGGTATTCGGTGCCATACGGGCGGGGGTGGGCCTCGATCCGCAATGAGTCGAGCGTTTTGACAGGGCTTTTGGCCTGACAGATCGTGGACCGGAAGGTCGTGAAATCATGCTCGCCCAGAAGGTAGTTTGCGCCTTCCCGCATCGCATCAAGATCAAGCGCGTGATTGACCCGCCACATCTGCCCCGCCTCGACCGTCAGGGGCGCGCGGCGGGTGATCAGCTTGAACAGATACTGGCGCTCGATCGCGCTGAACCTTGCGTGCCAGTCGTCATCGACCTGCGCCGCCTTCAGGATCGCCACGGGATCGGGCTTGAGGTGGTAGTTCAGCGCCTCGGACAGGCGGAACGGGTCCCAGTCACGCGCCAGATCGCAATGCGCGACCTGCCCTGTCGCATGAACGCCCGCGTCCGTGCGGCCTGCGGCGGCGATGGTGTGGTCGCGCGGTTCCAGCTTGGCCAGCGCGGCCTCGATCGCGCCCTGCACCGACGGCTGGTCCTTCTGGCGCTGCCAGCCCGCGAAGGGGGCGCCATCATATTCGACAAGAAGGGCATAGCGGGGCATGCCAAGGGCTTAGGGGCAGCCTTGGGCGAAATCAATCCCTACACATCCCACGGGCCTGCACCTATCTTCAGACAAGCCAAGTCAAAGGAATTCACATTGGTCATCGCCAGTATCGCCGACCAGATCAGCCGCACCGTCACCGGTATGGGCGAGACACTTGCCGCGCCTTTCACCGATCCGGTGATCCGGCTGGGCGTCACCGGTCTGTCGCGCGCGGGCAAGACGGTCTTCATCACCTCGCTGGTGGCGAACCTGATGGATCGCGGGCGGATGCCCCAGCTCGAGGCCGCAGCCAAGGGCGCGATCGAGGCCGCCTATCTGCAACCGCAACCCGACGACACGATCCCGCGCTTCCCTTACGAGACGCATCTGCACGCGCTGACCGCGCCGGACCCGCACTGGCCCGAGGGCACGCGGTCGATCAGCGAACTGCGCCTGTCGCTGCGGGTGCGGCCGCAGGGCTTGCTTGGCACCATCTCGGGCGCGCGGACGGTCCATATCGACATCGTGGATTACCCCGGCGAGTGGCTCTTGGATCTGTCATTGCTGGACCTCAGCTATGCCGACTGGTCCGCCGCCGCCTTGGCCCGCGCCGAACGGCGACCGGGCGGGGCGGACTATGCCGCCCTGATCGCAGGTCTCGACCCGACGGCAAAACTGGACGAGGCCGAGGCACAGGCGCTGGCCGACCGCTATACCGAACACCTGCGCAAATCGCGCGAGGCGGGGTTTTCGGATTGCTCGCCGGGGCGGTTCCTGATGCCGGGTGATCTGGCGGGATCACCTGTTCTGACCTTCGCGCCGCTGCCTGCGGGCAATTACCCGCGCGGGTCGCTGGGGGCCGAATGCGCGCGGCGCTATGAAAGCTACAAGCGCAACGTGGTGCGGCCGTTCTTTCGTGACCACTTTTCGCGGATCGACCGGCAGATCGTGCTGGTGGATGTGCTGGGGGCGATCCATGCGGGGCCTGCCGCGCTGGACGACCTGCGTGCGGCGATGGCGGGCATCCTCTCGGCTTTCCGCGTGGGGCGGAACGATTTCCTGACGCGCATCTTTCAGGGCAAGCGGGTGGAACGCATCCTCTTTGCGGCGACCAAGGCCGACCACCTGCACCACAGCCAGCACCCGCAACTGACCGCGATCACGACGGCCCTGCTGCGCGAGGCGAAGGACCGCGCCGATTTCGCCGGGGCCAAGACGCAAGCCATGGCCATCGCCGCCCTGCGCACCACGGTCGAGGACCGGATCGACCACAAGGGCAGCACGCTGGACGTGGTGCGCGGGCGCTTGCTCGATACCGGCAAGCAGGCGGCCTTCTACCCCGGTGAACTGCCCGCCGATCCGTCGCACCTGCTGTCGCCCGCGCGGGCGGGACAGGACAAATGGCTGGACGGCGATTACAGCATCATGCGCTTCGCCCCCGCGCCGATGACGCGGCGCACCGGCGAGGGGCCGCCGCATATCCGGCTGGACAAGGCCGCGCAATTCCTGCTGGGGGACCGGCTATGACCAAAGGCCCCGTCCTGATCGAGATCGACGACGACGCACAGCCCGCGCCGCATCTGGCCCCCGCCGTGCCCGAGGTGGACACCCCGCAAGATGCCGCGATGCAACGGGTCGCCGCCATCGCCGCACGCCGCCCGTCACCTCTGGCGCGGTGGTTCTGGGGGCTTTTGCTGTCCCTCACCGGTTTTATCGTGACGCTGGCGACATGGGATTACGTGACCGGCCTGCTGGCGCGCGCGCCGATCCTTGGCGGCATCGCGACCGTGCTGACGGTGCTGCTGCTTTTCGTGCTGGCGATCATTGCCATCCGCGAAGTTGCCGCCTTCGGCCGGTTGCGCAAGCTCGACCGCATCCAGCACCACGCATCCGAAGCGATCGCGACCGAAGACCTTGACGCCGCGCGGCGCGTCCTGGGCGAGGTCACGGCGCTCTATGCCAAGCGCGAGGACACAAGCTGGGGCCGGGCCGCCCTGGCAGAGCGGCAGGCCGATGTTCTTGACGCGGACGCGCTGCTGGGACTGGCGGAAACCACCATCCTCGCGCCCCTCGACGCCCGCGCGCGGATCGAGATCGAGGCCGCCGCCCGTCAGGTCGCCACCGTCACCGCGGTTGTCCCGCTGGCGCTGGCGGATGTGTTCGTCGCCCTGACCGCGAACCTGCGGATGATCCGCCGGATCGCCGAGATCTACGGCGGGCGCGCCGGCACCCTTGGCAGTTGGCGGCTGACGCGCACGGTGCTGGCGCATCTGGTGGCGACCGGGGCCGTCGCTGTCGGCGATGATCTGATCAGTTCGGTCGCAGGGGGTGGCGTGATCTCGAAGGTCTCGCGCCGCTTCGGCGAGGGGGTCGTGAACGGCGCGCTGACCGCCCGTGTCGGCATCGCCGCGATAGAGGTCTGCCGCCCGCTGCCGTTTCATGTCGCAGGCAAGCCCAGCGTCAGCGCCTTGGTCTCGCGGGCCTTGCGGGGGCTCTTCGGCAAGACCGACGGCCAGGCCGGCGCATGAATCGTCAAAACCACGCCAGCAGGGTTTGACCCGGGACGCTTCGTCCTTAACTGTCAGTCATGACAACCGGAGACATTTGATGATCAGACGCGCCCTTGCCACCGCCACGCTGCTTGCCGGCCTTGCCGCCCCCGCCTCGGCGCTTTGCGTCGGCGAAAGCTATCTGGACACCATGTCGGACGACCAACTTGACCAACTGGCGCAGGTTGTCGACGCCTTGCCATATGGCGAAGGGCTGACCTATTCCGCGACCCGCGGCGACGACAGGCTGACCATCGTCGGCACGATGCACATCTACGACCCGCGGCTGGAAAGCATCCGCGCCCGCGTGTCGGCCGATGTGCAAGGGGCCGATCTGGTGATCCTCGAGGCCACCGCGACCGAAGAACAGCAACTTCGCGACCTGATCACCACCAATCCCGGGCTGATCTTCATCGTGGACGGCCCCACCCTGCCCGAACTGCTGGACGAAGAGACATGGGCGCAGCTTGCCGATGCCGCCAGCCAGCGCAGCATCCCCGGTTTCATGGCCGCCAAGATGCAGCCTTGGTATCTGTCGCTGCTCTTGTCGGTGCCGCCTTGCGCGATGGACGATCTGATCGACGGGGCCACCGGTCTCGACAAGATGATCGCATCCGATGCCGAAGCGGCGGGCGTGCCGGTCATGGCGATCGAACCCTTCGACACGCTCTTCGGGCTCTTCGATGAAGCCCCCATCGACGCGCAGATCGACATGCTCCGCATCAACATGCTGGCCCCCGATATGCAAAGCGCGATGTTCGTCGCGATGCTGGACCGTTACTTCGCCGAGGACGTGGGCCGCCTGTGGGAAATGGGCCGGATCGCGATGTCCGATGTGCCCGGGATCGACCCCGAGGAAGGTCAGGCGATGTTCACCGAGATGGAAGAGGCGCTGCTCTTCACCCGCAACCGCAACTGGATCCCCGTCATCACCGAGGCCACGGCAGACCATGACGATATCGTCGTCGCCGTCGGGGCCGCCCATCTGATCGGCGAGCTGGGAATCCTGCAACTGCTGGAAGACGAAGGCTGGACAATCAGCCGCTTTCCCTAGGTCTCGACGTCGCCATAGTCGGCCAGCCCCTGCCGCCCCTTGTCGGTCAGCGCATAGGTGCCAAGGGCCACCTTGCGGAACCAGCCGTAATGATCGTCACGCATGATCCGCGTGGCATCCGGCACTTCGGCCCAGTCCCTGACCACCGCGCCCCTGGAGGGCCCGTGCACCGCCAGAAACCTTGCGCAGCGCAGCGCATCCTGCCGGTAGCCGGTGATCAGACCATGGCGGGTGGCACCCCCGGCGTTGGGATCGCCCTGCATGCGGTCATAGGCCCCAAGCAGGCGCTTGCGCTTCTTCTTGGACAGCCGCGCGGCGTAAGGCCCCGGATCGGCCAGCACCTCGACCAGCCCGTCACGCAGGCGCACGGTCATCACCCCCAGCCCCGCACGGCGGGCAAGCTGGACGTTCCGCCTCAATGCCTTGTCTTTCCCGCCCGCCGGCACCGCCAGATAGACCGCATCGGTCACCGCCAGCCGCTCGATCCCCTGATGGAACAGCGACAGGGAAAAGGCGGTCTTCATCTCGACGATCACGATCTCATCGCCGCGCCGCGCGACGATATCGGCCGCCCCGACCTCGCCCTTGACGGCATAGCCCTGCGCCTGAAGATGCGCCTTGAGAGGGGGGTAAAGATCGGCTTCTTTCATCGGACCCAGCCAAGCCGATCTCGGCTCATGCGACAAGCCCCGTTGGATGAACTCTCGCATCATTATTGGCCCGAAAATATCCTGGGGGGGACCCCCGCAGGGGGGCGGGGGCAAAGCCCCCAATCCACGGGGTGACACCGCGCGCAGCCGCTTCTATATAGTGCCCAAGCCTGCACCCATTCGAAAGAGACCCCATGACCACCCTTATCTTCGGCCACAAATCCCCCGATACCGACAGCACCGGATCGCCCCTGATCTGGGAATGGTTCCTCAACCACACAGGGATCGACAGCAAGGCCGTCCTTCTGGGCGACCCCAATACCGAAGCCAAATTCGTGGCCGATCGCTGGGGCTTCGCCCTGCCCGAGGTGATCGCCGATCTCGACGACGACCAGTCTTGCGTGATCGTCGACACCAACAACCCCGCCGAACTGCCCGCCAATGTCGGCAACGCCGATATTCTGGCGATCATCGACCACCACAAACTGGCCGGCGGGCTGGAAACCAAGGGCCCGATCAATATCACGATCCGCCCCCTGGCCTGCACCGCGACGATCATGCACCAGATGATGGGCGCCCATGCCGACCACATGCCCGAGGGCATCAAGGGTCTGATGCTGTCCTGCATCCTGTCGGACACGCTGGCCTTCCGCTCGCCCACCACGACCGAGATGGACAAGGACCTGGCCGAGAAACTGGCCGCCGATCTGGGCGTCGATATCGCGGCCTATTCGACCGAGATGTTCGCCGCCAAATCCGATGTCTCGGCTTTTTCCGATGCCGAGCTTTTGCGCATGGACAGCAAGGAATACGAAATCGACGGCACCAAGTTCCGTGTCTCGGTGCTGGAAACCACCGCGCCTCAGATCGTGCTGGACCGCAAGGCCTCGTTGATGGAAACCATGCCCAAGGTCGCCGAGGAAGACGGTGTCGATCAGGTGCTTCTCTTCGTCGTCGATATCCTGCGTGAAGAGGCCACGATGCTGATCCCCAACGACCTGACCAAGACCGTCGCCGAGAAAAGCTTTGACGCGAAGGTCGATGGCGACAGCGTGGTCCTGCCCGGCGTGATGAGCCGCAAAAAGCAGATCATCCCAAGCCTGAAGGTCGCCTGAACCGACCGTGCAAACATGCCCGACGTTCTGCCGACGTGATGCCGACGTAATGCCGCTGCCCTAAAAAGGTTAACAGATGACCCGGATTATCGACTCTTTCGCTGACATTTCGGGGCAGTATGACGTGGCTTTCGTCGACCTCTGGGGCTGTATGCACAACGGGATCGCGGCCTTCCCCGAAGCGGTTGCCGCGATGCAGGGCTTCCGCGCAAAGGGCGGCAAGGTGGTGCTGGTCACCAACTCGCCCCGACCGTGGGATTCAGTCGCCCGCCAGATCCACGACATGGGCGTCCCCGAGGATGCATGGGACGCGATCGCCACCTCGGGCGACAGCGCGCGGGCGGCGATGTTTCGCGGGGCCGTGGGCGCGAAGGTCTGGTTCATGGGCGAAAGCCCGCGGGATGACGACTTTTTCAAGCCCTTGAAAATCATCGGAAATCCGGTCGATATCCAAAAGGTCCCGCTGGATCAGGCCGAAGGCATCGTCTGCTGCGGCCCCTTCGATCCGTTGGCGGATGTGGATGTGAACCGTTCGCAGTTTCTTTACGCCAAGCAGAAGGGTCTCAAACTGCTCTGCGCCAATCCCGATATCGTCGTCGACCGTGGCGAGGTGCGCGAATGGTGCGCCGGTGCGCTGGCGCAGCTTTACACCGAGATGGGCGGCGAAAGCCTCTATTTCGGCAAGCCGCATCCGCCGATCTACGACCTCGCCCGCCGCAGGCTCTCTGCGTTAACAGATGTGCCATCCGATCCGCGTATCATCGCCATCGGAGACGGAATCGGAACGGATGTCTCGGGCGGTTTGCAGGAAGACCTTGACGTGCTGTTCATCACCGGCGGTTTGGCGGCAGAAGAGACAAAGACCAACGGCCAACCTGATCCAGCCGCGCTGGACGGGTTTTTGACACGCCATGAAATAAGCGTGCCTTACGCCATCGGCTATCTGCGCTGATCCGGCGTCACGGGTTGACAGGGTAATAAAGTTTCGCTAGTCCGTCACCACAGGACTTTTTGTTACCCATCGGAGCATGCAATGCTGGACAACGCCCCACGCGGAACGATCTGCATCGAAGATATCGAAATCGGCATGGTCCGGTCGATCCGCAAGGTGGTCACCGACCGCGATATCGCGCTTTTTGCCGAGGTGTCCACCGACCGCAATCCGGTGCATCTGGACGACGAATACGCCCACGACACGATCTTCGGCGGGCGTATCGCGCATGGCATGCTGACCGCCGGTCTGGTCTCGGCTGTCATCGGCGAACAACTGCCCGGACATGGCACCGTCTATCTGCGCCAAAACCTCAAGTTCCTTGCCCCCGTCCGCCCCGGCGACATGGTGCTGGCCGAGGTCGAGGTGACCGCCATCGACCATTCCCGCCGCCGCGTGACGATGGACACGCGCTGCATCGTCGAAGGCAAGACCGTCCTGGCGGGCGAGGCGACGGTGCTCGCCCCGTCGCGCAAGTTCGACTAGGCCACCGACTCATAAACCTTCAACCAGATACGTGTTGCAGCGAGTTTGAC